>JAYUPJ010000058.1:0-3685 GCA_043760195.1 Sphingomonadales bacterium
CTCCGTTCGTCCTGAGGAGAGACCGAAGCCGCAGGCTGAAGGCTCGTCTCGAAGGACCCGGAGACCGGCGGATCGTAGCGTACCAGCCGCCCGGTGGAGGGCAAGAACCCGCGATAGGGGTCTTCGGCGTAGACGCGGTTTTCGATCGACCAGCCGTCGATGCCGATGTCGTTCTGGCTCATCGCCAGCTTCTCGCCGTAGGCCACGCGGATCATCTGCTCGACGAGATCGATGCCGGTGATCGCCTCGGTGACCGGATGCTCGACCTGCAGCCGGGTGTTCATCTCGAGGAAATAAAAGCTCTCGCCCGTCGGGTCTGCGCCCGAGACGATCAGTTCGACCGTGCCTGCCGAATAATAACCCACCGCGCGCGACAGAGCGACACATTGCTCGCCCATCGCCTTGCGCATGTCGGGGGTGACAAACGGCGACGGGGCTTCCTCGATCACCTTTTGGTGGCGCCGCTGGATCGAGCATTCGCGCTCGTTCAAATACAGGATGTTGCCGTGCTGATCGCCCAATATCTGGATTTCGATATGGCGCGGATTGAGGATGAATTTCTCGATAAAGACGCGGTCGTCGCCGAACGAATTCAGCCCTTCGCGTTTGGTCGCCTCAAAGCCTTCGCGCACGTCTGCCTCATTAAAAGCAAGCCGCATCCCCTTGCCGCCGCCGCCGGCGCTGGCCTTCATCATCACCGGATAGCCGATTTCCGCTGAAATCCGCACCGCATGTTCGGTATCATCAATCTCGCCGACAAAGCCGGGGACGACATTGACGCCTGCTTTCAACGCCAGTTTCTTCGACTCAATCTTGTCCCCCATCGCGGCAATCGCATTGATCGGCGGGCCAATAAAGGCGATGTTTTCCTTGGCGAGGGCTTCGGCAAACGAAGTACGCTCAGACAGAAACCCATAGCCCGGATGCACCGCCTCCGCGCCGGTTTGTTTGCACGCGGCGATGATCTTGTCGGCCAGCAGATAAGACTGCGCGGCAGGCGAAGGCCCGATATGCACCGCCTCATCCGCCATCTGCACAAACGGCGCGCGCGCATCGGCATCGGAATAAACCGCAACGGTCGCAATTCCCATGCGGCGCGCGGTCTTGATGATCCGGCAGGCGATCTCGCCACGGTTTGTGATTAGGATTTTTTTGAACATTCTAGTTGCCTTGTAACTTTGCGAGTATGACTTTGAACTGAGTTTCCAGTTGCTCTCGGTCTTCACCAAAGTGAGCTTCCCGATGGTGATTAGGGCACAAAGCAATTACGTTATCCAACGTGTCTGGCCCTTGCACTGCTAGGCTGATGATATGATGGGCTTCCACGTAGTGTGAACCATCGGCCCGCCTAAATCCAAGCTCGCCACAGTGTTCGCATCGACCTTGAGCACGTTCGACAACTCTCCTTCTCACTCGATCATCTCTAATGACGTAAGTTGCAAAATGCGTACCGCGCTTTGGATTTACGTGCCCGATGTCAGGCTGACCAATATCGTCAATCGCATCACCAAACTGAGAGGGCTGAACTGAGCTCTTTTCAGAGAGTATACTTTCGGCGGAAACAATATAGTTTACGACCTGCTTAATGAAACTTTCACTCGCTTTTTCAGCATACCAGATATTTGCTGTCCCGTATCCAAATCCCAGTTCACGCCCCTCTGTCGATTGACTCCGATAAATAGGGAATCGCCTCAGATTCTCTGGCAACAGCGTTGCTTCGGCACTTTTACCCCTAATCCTGAATCCCGCTGGCCCATATCCATTTTGAGAATGTCGAAAAACTCTTGCGTTGCGATACCAGCCAACGATGTAAGCCTTGTTGCTGTCTCGTGGATCGTTAGCAAACCAAATTACATCAATACCATCAACAAAATCATCGCCTTTGACTGCTCCAATTTTTTCAATGACGATTCTTCCAGGAACTCCGCCCTGAGGCTTTTGAAGCACGGGAACGTAACCATAAAGGTAACCGTCAACAGACTTGAAGTTTGACCGTTCACCACCATCTTTATTTTCGACGACATAACCGTGGGTCGAAAACATCGGCTCCGATGCTTTTCCAGAATATTCGGGCATCCAGCTTATGTGTGCGAAAAGTATTTTCATAGCGACTCCGCCATCTCCAATGCCTTACACGCCCGCAGCGGCTCCGCTGCCTCCATAAGCGCCAGCCCCAGCTTTGCCAGCATCGCCGCGTCCTTGTCGTCGCCTGCATTGGCGGCGGTCAGCAGCTTGTCGCCGGTGAAGATGCTATTCGCGCCTGCCACGTAACGCAGGTCCTGCTTCACTTCGATCATGCTCTCACCCCTCGCTCTCAACCAACACACTCTGCGGTCTCTGCTATCTCTGCGCCTCTGCGCGAAACCTGCAACGTTTTTGTTTCGCGCAGAGGCGCAGAGATAGCAGAGACCGTAGAGAATAATTCCGCTCACGCGGCTTCCCCCAACGGCGGCATATTATGCCCGAGCAATCGCAGCACATCCGCCGCGCATTCTACGACATTGCTTCCCGGACCATAGATGCCCTGAACGCCCGCATCTCGCAAGAAATCATAATCCTGAGGGGGAATAACGCCGCCTGCGATAACTTTTATGTCGCTGCGTCCGGCCTCGCGCAGGCCACGGATCAGTTCGGGGATCAGCGTTTTGTGACCTGCGGCCAGGCTTGATGCGCCGACCACATCGACATTCGCTTCCAATGCGATGACGACGGTTTCCTCTGGTGTCTGGAACAACGGCCCGGAGACGATCTCAAAACCCATATCGCCGAACGCCGACGAGATGACATTCGCGCCGCGATCATGCCCGTCTTGTCCCATTTTGGCGACCATCAGCTTGGGTTTGCGGCCCAAGCGGCGTTCGACGGCGGCGACGCCTTCGATCACCTGCGCCCAACGTTTGTCGAATTCATGCGCGCTGCCGTAAATGCCTTTTACCGGGGTTGGCGTGGTGGCGTAGCGGCCAAACACCGCCTCCATCGCGTCGGAGATTTCACCGAGGCTGGCGCGGGCGCGGGCAGCGGTTACGGCAAGGGCGAGGAGGTTGGTTTTCAAATCCTCCCCGAGCTTGCTCGGGGAGGTGGCAGTTGCGCCAGCAACTGACGGAGGGGCGGCGCTCGCCGGAGCGCCTGCTGCGCTGGCGGCCCCTCCACCACCCTGCGGGCGGTCCCCCTCCCCGAGCAAGCTCAGGGAGGATTTGGCTCCGTTAGTCAAAGCAGCCAATGCCGCCTGACACGCCGCCTCATCACGGCTCGCGCGCATCTTGGCGAGCCGTGCAATCTGACCTTGGCGGACCATGTCATTGTCGACCTCCAGCGTATCAAGCTTATCCTCGGTCCCAAGCCGGTATTTGTTGACGCCGACGATCACGTCCTCGCCTTTATCCACCCGCGCTTGCCGCGCCGCTGCGGCTTCTTCGATCAGGCGCTTGGGCATGCCCGATGCAACCGCCTTGGTCATGCCGCCAAGTTCATCGACCTCGCCGATGATTTTCCACGCTTGATCGACCAGTTCGGCGGTCAAGGCCTCGACATAATAGCTGCCGCCCAGAGGATCGACGACTTTCGTGATGCCAGTTTCCTCGGTCAATATGATCTGCGTATTGCGCGCGATGCGGGCTGAAAATTCCGTCGGCAGCGCAATGGCTTCATCAAGCGCATTGGTGTGCAGGCTTTGCGTGCCGCCTAA
>JAYUPJ010000059.1:0-8591 GCA_043760195.1 Sphingomonadales bacterium
ACGCGGACTGCGACCAATGGCATTGTTTTGATCGGGGCACAGCATCAGACAGCAAAGTTTGCCGGTTTCGGGCGGGCAGGTCAAAAAGTATCGATTTCCTTTGGCGCAAACCAAATTTTCTTGACCGGTCCGGGACCACGTATGCGGTTGCGCAATTTCACTTTGGGCAGCACGCCGACAGCGCTATTTGCAAGGAACCAAAAGTCGTTCACCATTGCATCAAGCAATGGCGCATTCCTGTTTCCGGTGGGCGCGGAGTTGCGCGTTGGGGCAAATCAGCCCGTGGGCGTATATAGAGGAACTTGGACGATCACGGCGAATTACCAGTAGGCTGGAATTATCAGTGAGCCGGTGAGCAAAGCCGTTGCGGCGTTGCACCGGCTTTGCTAGTGGCGCGTCATGACCGATCAGCCTGAAACAATGAGAGTCCGCGATTCGCGCATTAGCTGCGATGGCAGCGGAGACGTGCCTGCTGCATTGGGTCACCCCAAGGTTTGGCTGCAAATTGACGAGCGGGGCTATGCCGATTGCGGATATTGCGACCGGCGGTTTGTCCTGATTGGCGGCCCCGCCGACGGTAAAACCGCATAAGCCCTGCGAAAGCCCCTTCCCCCCGCCGATCTAACGCTTATATCGGGGGTATGACTTATACCGATCCCCGCTCGTACCTGTACCAACCCGGCCTAATCGATCCCGATGGCGCACTGCGCGTTACAAAGGATGCGCTGGCAAATTGCGACGATGGCGAATTGTATTTGCAATATAGTGCATCGGAAAGCTTTGGCTTTGACGATGGCCGGTTAAAACTGGCGGATTATTCGACCGGCGGCGGATTTGGCCTGCGCGGCGTTTCGGGCGAGATGACCGGGTTCAGCCATGCCAACGAGATTAGCGAGGCTGCCATTCGCCGCGCCGGTGAAACGCTGAAGCTGCTTGATCCCGCGAAGGGCCAAGCCGCGCCGCCGCCGCGCAAGAACAACCGGCATTTATACACCGATGGCAATCCGCTCGAGCTCGTACCGTTTGCCGAAAAAGTCGCGCTGTGCCAAAAAATTGATGCCGCCGCCCGCGCCCGCGATCCCCGCGTGGCGCAGGTTAGCGTGTCGATGTCGGGCAGCTGGAGCGTAATTGAAATCGTCCGCGCCGACGGTTTTGTCGCCACCGATATCCGGCCCTTGGTGCGGTTGAATGTCAGCATCGTTGTCGAAGAAAACGGCCGCCGTGAAACTGGCACCTATGGTTTTGGCGGGCGGTATCTTTACGACAAATTGTTCGATGACGCCGCACAGCAACTGGCGATTGACGAGGCGCTGGCGCAAGCGCTGACCAACCTGCGTTCGGTTGCCGCGCCAGCGGGCGAAATGACCGTGCTGCTTGGCCCCGGCTGGCCCGGCGTTTTGCTGCATGAAGCCGTGGGCCACGGATTGGAAGGCGATTTCAACCGCAAGGGGTCCTCTGCTTTCTCCGGCAAAATCGGCCAGCGCGTGGCCGCGCCCGGCGTGACTGTTGTTGACGATGGCACGATGACTTGGGGCGAGGGTATAGGCAGGCGCGGCTCGCTGTCGATCGATGATGAAGGCACGCCGACGCAGGAAAACGTCCTGATCGAAGACGGCATTCTAAAGAAATATATGCAAGACCGGATGAATGCGCGGCTGATGGGCGTGGAGCCCACCGGCAACGGCCGCCGCGAAAGCTACGCGCACGCCCCGATGCCGCGCATGACCAACACATTTATGCGCAGCGGCCAAGACGATCCCGCCGAATTGCTGTCCCGCGTCAAAAACGGCATCTTTGCCAAAAGCTTTGGCGGCGGACAGGTTGACATTGTCTCGGGCAAATTCGTGTTTAGCTGCACCGAGGCGTATCTGGTCAAGGACGGCAAGCTGGGCGATCCGATCAAAGGGGCGACCTTAATCGGCGACGGCCCCACTGCGCTGAACAATGTCATCGGCATCGGCAACGATATGGCGCTGGACGAAGGTATCGGCGTATGCGGCAAAGGCGGCCAAAGCGTACCAGCGGGCGTAGGCCAGCCAACGACTTTGGTGAGCGCGTTGACGGTTGGCGGCACGGCTGGATAAACGATTCGCGCTAAATTCGGCTGCTGTTCGGTGATGGTTTTTCATCGTTATTGAACATCTTGGCATGGGCCGCATTTTCGTGTAGCGATCAGGGATAATAAAAACAAGTCGCGCAATCGCCTTTTGGTTTTCCAACGGGCCAATGGGAGGGTTTCCATGCGTATTTTGCCGCGTTTTTCTGTTTTGCTTATCTCCACTACCCTACTGATCGCTGTTCCCGGCTCTGCCCAGCGCGCCAGTGTGCCCAAGGCGCGCTATGTGATGGATGTCGCAACCGTGTCTGGCTTTGCCGCAATGGGCAGCGGTATGAAGGCTGGATTGGGCATGCTGCTGGGCGGCGGCATGAACGACAATGTCGCTTACAATCTCAATTTGCGGCTGGGTTCTTCGATTGCGCCAGTCAAACCCCCAATAAAGGCTGATCATTTTTTCCTTCCGGCGGTAAAGGCCGGCAAGTCGGCCACCTTGCATCCGCCCGCGACTGCACCCGTGGGTGAATACGGCGAATTTGAACGTCCAAAAGGGCGCTTGCTGTTGTTTTGGGGTTGCGGTGCAAAGGCGGCAAAAGGCCAACCGGTGATCATTGATTTCGCCAAAATGGCGGCGGGCCAAATGCCGCCGGGCCTGTTCAGCAGCAGAGTGCCAAGAGACCGCGGTCCTACCGCCACCAACAGCACATATTTTGCCGAATGGCCCAATCCCAAATCGAACAAGCAACCAGGTTCCGCCTCGTCTCTGCTCGGTGACCACCGGATTGCCGGTAACTTCGCGCCAGAAATTAAATTTGCATTGGCGCAGGATTATATGCCTGCGGTAAATGCCAATATGGCCGATCAGGCGGGTGGTTCGATCCTGCTCAGCTGGAACGCGGTCGCACCGGCAACCGGCTATGTCGCGTGGGCCTTTGGCGGCAATGCCCCGCAATCCGGTTCGAATTCGCAAGATGTGGTGTGGTGGACGTCGGCGTCGGCGCGCGAATTTGGCGGCGGACTGTGGGATTGGTTGCCGCCCGAAACCGTCAGGAAATTGATCACAGAGAAAGTCGTCATGCCGCCAAGCCAAACGAGTTGCCAGATCCCGGCAGAGGTTAAAGCCGCATCGGGTGGATTTTTGCTCGGAAATCTGAATGCATTCGGCCCTGAAGCCAATTTTTCTTTCCCGCCCAAACCAGCCGATCCGAAAGCTGCGTGGAACATTGATTGGACCGCAAAGGTGCGGTTCCGTTCGCACACATCATTGATGAGCGGTGAAGGGATGACCATGGGCGGCAATAACCGGAACGACGGCGCAACCAGTGCGCCTGAAGCACCGAGAAAGAAGAAGCCGTGCAAGGGGCCATTTGGCATCCCCATTCCGGGAACGGAATGCTGAACAAATTCGCCGACTCAATTGCCAAGCGGGCCAGGCTTTGGCATAGCGTGTCGAACTATGGAATTCACCGAAACCCTGACCGATAAACATATCGAGATGATCGGCAAGCAGCCGGTGTTTTTTGTTGCGACCGCCGCTGCCGATGCGCGGATTAATTTGAGCCCCAAGGGATATGATGCGTTTCGCGTATTGTCATCCAGCCAAGTCGCCTATCTCGATTTGGGCGGATCGGGCAACGAGACGCAGGCGCATTTGACCGCTGATGGCCGGATCACGATCATGTTCTGCAACTTTGACCGGCCCGCTTTGATCTTGCGTATTTATGGCATTGGCAAGGCGGTGTTGCCGCAGGATGACGGCTGGGACGCGCTGGCAGCGCATTTCACCTTGCTGCCGGGAACGCGGCAGATTTTTGTGATCGATGTGGACAGCGTGCAGACCAGTTGCGGATGGGGCGTGCCGTTTATGGCGATGGAGCGGGAACGTGATACGCTCACCAAATATCACGCCGCCGATGATCCCGCCAAGCGACTGACGAAGATTGCCAAAATTACCCACAGCATCGACGGCCTGCCTGTGCGTGCGCAAACTTCTATGCCCTATAACGAGCAGCAATAGTGGCGTTGGTTGAACTGGCGCGTTTCCCGTTTGCGATGAATGCGGAAATTGCCAAGGGGTTTTTGCAATCGCATGAAATCGGCGCAGTGGTATTCGACAGCGGAATGAACATTGCCGATAGCTCCGCGTTTGCCATACCCACCCGGCTGATGGTGCTGGATGAGGATTATGACGCGGCGCATACGCTGTTAAAGGACGCCGACCTGCTGTGAAAATGCCGCTGAAGGTTGCTACTTACAATATCCACAAATGCATCGGGCTTGACCGCAAGCGTGATCCCGCCCGCATATTGGCAGTGCTGAACGAAATCGACGCCGACATCATAACACTGCAAGAAGCGGACCGGCGTTTTGGTTTGCGCGAAAGCTGTTTGCCTGCTGCGATGATCGAGGCGGAAACGCCGTGGACGCATGTGCCGTTCAACATCCGGCCCGGCGGTATCGGTTGGCACGGCAATGCGGTATTATTGCGGCGCGGCGTGGAGATCAAGAACGCGCATCCGATGGATTTGCCCATGCTGGAACCGCGCGGCGCGGTGGAGGCGGAGCTGGTTATTGATGGGCGGCACATGCGGGTCATTGGCGCGCATCTCGATCTGTCTGGCCTATGGCGGCGGCGGCAGATTAAGGCGATGCTGGCGCATATCGACGCAGCTCCGCGCCATTTGCCAACGATTATGATGGGTGATTTCAACCAATGGTCGGACCGGGGCGCATTGTCCGAATTTGCGTTTCACCATCACCGCATCCTCAAAACACCGAAAAGCTTTCACACATCGCGGCCCGTGGCACAGCTGGACCGGATTATCGTGAGCCATGATATCGAAGTAGTGGATTGCGGCGCGCATATCTCGGCTTTGTCGCAAAAGGCGTCGGACCATCTGCCGATTTGGGCGCGTTTGAGCGTTTAGGTAATTTTGCTTTCGTCAAAACCGTAGCCCTGAGCCTGTCGAAGGGCGCTTCCCTTGCACACACTCTTCGACAGGCTCAGGGTTACGGTGTTGGCCCAAAGGAACTTACACTTCCTCAAATCAACACTCTATTTGCCTAATTTCTATACAGCAAAAAATCACTGCCTATATTTTAGACATATCAACGCCGCGAAAATACCGCAGCGCAGCATAAAACCCCCTGTAATTCCACATTCCGCGAAACTGGCACACCCCTTGCTCTGTGATTGAAGAGCAAAACCACAATGCTCGGCACCAAAGCCAGGGGAACCAAGGACATGTTACGATCACTTAAATATCTCGGAACCGGGGCCGCAGCAATGCTGGCATCACCGCTCCTATTTGCGCAGGCCGCATTCGCGCAAGAAGGCCCCATCAAAGCGCCAACCGTCGAGCAAACCCTGGCCATGGTCGACAAGGGCGACACCGCATGGATGCTGATTTCGTCGGCATTGGTGTTGATGATGTCCGTCCCTGCACTCGCGCTATTCTATGGCGGCCTTGTGCGGACCAAGAACATGCTCAGCGTGTTGATGCAGGTTTTCATGATCGTCAGCGTCGCGGCTTTGGTGTGGGTCAGCTGGGGCTACAGCTTGACCTTTGCGGCGGGCGGCGGACCGTTCATCGGCAGCCTAGACAAAGCATTTTTACAAGGCGTGACCGCCGCTACCACCGCCGCGACCTTTAGCAACAATGTCTATATCCCCGAATATGCGTTCGTCATATTCCAGATGACATTTGCCTGCATCACACCGGCGTTGATCGTTGGCGCATTTGCCGAACGGGTCAAATTCAGCGCATTAATGATCTTCACCGTATTGTGGTTGACGCTCTGCTATTTCCCTGTCTCCCACATGGTTTGGTATTGGGCTGGCCCGGACTTCTTGGCCGACACGGTTAAGAAAGCCGCAGACGGTACAATCATCTCGCAAGATGCCGGTTACTTCTGGGGCATGGGCGCGCTTGATTTCGCAGGCGGCACAGTGGTGCACATCAATGCCGGTATAGCGGGCCTCGTGGGCTGCCTTGTCATCGGCAAGCGCATCGGTTTTGGCAAAGAAGCAACGCCGCCGCACAGCTTGACGATGACGATGATCGGTGCGTCTCTGCTATGGGTTGGCTGGTTCGGATTTAACGCAGGATCGAATTTGGAATCGAACGGCATTGCTGCTCTTGCTTTCCTCAACACCTTCGTCGCCACCGCCGCAGCTGCGGTTAGCTGGACCATCGTGGAGCAAATTCGCCATGGCAAGCCATCTTTGCTGGGCGCGGTATCGGGCGCGGTTGCCGGACTTGTCGCGATCACCCCGGCGTCCGGATTTGCCCATCCCGGCACAGCCATCTTGCTTGGCCTGATCGTATCGCCGATCTGTTATGTCTTTGTCGCTATCGTCAAGAACAAGCTGAAATATGATGATACGCTCGACGTATTCGGCATCCACGGCATTGGCGGTATTGTCGGCGCATTGGCCACCGCAGTGGTCGCCGCGCCCGCACTGGGCGGTCAGGGTTACTTCGACTACACCGTTTTCCCGGCCGTCGCAGTAACCGCCGAAGCATATAGCATTAGCGCGCAGTTGATCACCCAGTTGAAAGCAGTGCTGGCAACGGTCGCAATCTCTGGCACGGTTTCGGCGGTATTGTTCTACGGCCTCAGCAAAACCATCGGCCTGCGTCCAAGCGAAGATGCCGAACGCGAAGGGCTTGACCTCGCCGAGCACGGAGAGCGCGCTTACAATTATTAAGAATGAACGGGCAGGCGGCCAGCGAAATAGGCCGCCTCCTGCAATAGCTCGGCGGCGGGGCCCCTCCTCTCCCTCTCATCCCCGCCGCCACAACATGTTCCTCCCGCGAACAACCAACTTTCGGCCCGGACCCCGCAAGGTTCGGGCCGTTTTTTCGTTAGTGTAAGTTGTTCACAATCATACACTTCGTTACTCCCGCGAAGGTGGGAATCCATCGCCTAAGCTATCAAAATTAAGCCGACGTGCGTAAAATTCGAGTGCAGGTGATGGATTCCCGCCTGCGCGGGAATGACGTTATCTTTTGTCGAAAAAGTAATTTTTAAACGTCAACACAGCCTAAGGTTTGTCGGCAGGGATCAACGCGCCGCCCTGCTCTTCGCATTTACCGGCGGGGACATATCGCCAACGGTCGGGCATATAGTCCTTGTCCGCCGTGCCCGCGCAATCGGTTCCAGGACCGGCGGCGCAATCATTATATTGCGCCAACGCTATGCCGAAGCATTTTTCGCGCGCCGCTTTTTGTGGCTCTGCCATCGTCAGGCCGCGATCCTCACTGTCATAGCGAACCGTGGTTTCCGCGCCGCTGCACGCGGCAAGCGCAGCCACGCCGATCAGCACACCCGCCAGATTTTGCAGTCTTTGCTTTTTCAGTGCAGTTTCAGATAATTGCCCCATAGGCTGCGTATAACGTGAGTAGTAAAGCTGGGCTAGTCTAGTTATTTCATCCACCCTCTCCGCTTGTCCTGAGCCTGCCGAAAACTTGCAAGCAAAGCTAAACGTGGAAACTGCCACGTGCCCTGCTATTGCCAGCAATATGTCCACCCGATTCGATTTCAAAATCCATGCCACCGATGGGAAAGCGCGCACCGGAACCATCCGGATGATGCGCGGTGACATCGCCACGCCCGCGTTCATGCCCGTTGGCACTGCCGCCACCGTCAAAGCCATGCGCCCCGCCGAAGTCCGCGCAACGGGTGCGGACATTATCTTGGGCAATACCTACCACCTGATGCTGCGGCCTGGCGCGGAACGGATGGCTCGGCTGGGCGGATTGCATAATTTCATGCAGTGGGACCGGCCGATCTTAACCGACAGCGGCGGGTATCAAGTGATGAGCCTGTCTGCTTTGCGCAAAATCACCGAAGAGGGCGTGGCGTTTCAAAGCCATCTCGATGGTTCAAAACATATGCTATCGCCCGAACGGTCAATGGAAATTCAGCGGTTATTGGGCAGCGACATCGTGATGGCGTTTGACGAATGCCCCGCCAATGGCGTCACCAAAGACGTCGCGGCAAAATCAATGGAGTTGTCGATGCGGTGGGCCAAGCGGTCCCGCGACGGATTTGACAGCGGGATGCAGCATGCCAGCCGGTCGGCGCTGTTTGGTATTCAACAAGGCGCGCTGGATGAAGACTTACGTAAATCCTCCGCCGACGCGCTGATGGATATCGGCTTTGACGGCTATGCGATAGGCGGGCTAGCAGTGGGCGAGGGGCAAGAGGCGATGTTCGGATGCCTCGATTTTGCAGCAGAGCAGCTGCCCACAGATAAGCCGCGTTACTTAATGGGCGTGGGCAAGCCCGACGATCTGGTCGGCGCGGTTGAGCGCGGTGTCGATATGTTCGATTGCGTGCTGCCCACACGGTCGGGCCGAAATGGCCAGGCGTTTACGCATGACGGCCCGCTGAATATCCGCAACGCCAAACACGCCGAGGATATGTCGCCGATTGATGCGCGCTGCACCTGTCCGGTGTGCGCGACATGGAGCCGCGCGTATCTGCATCACCTGATCCGGTCATCCGAGATTTTGGGCGCGATGTTGAT
>JAYUPJ010000060.1:0-25060 GCA_043760195.1 Sphingomonadales bacterium
CTGCCGTCAACCGCGAAAAGATCGTTATCGAGGTCGAGCGAGAGATACGGTGCTGTGTTGGTATAGGACAGATCATAATCACGGGCGCAGCAATCGCCCCAATTGTTGTTGTAACCAGAAATACCTTCGTTGGTAAGACGGCCCGCAGCACTGAATAGATCCAGCTGCGCCGGGTTGTCTCCGCTAACCGCTCTGGTGGATTTGTTGACATGCCAATCCATGGCAATATCTTGCTTCATGTAAAAGAAGCCTGCCCGTGCGGTCACTTTGATCGCCCCTGCATCAACCTTTGCGGCGAGTGCCAGATTGTTCGCAAGGCTGCCGATATCGCGAATGTTTGTGCGGACATTCACGTTATTGTCGATGTATGTTCCCGTGTAAAGCTGCCCAGCACTTGGGCCACTTGCATAGCGGATCGCGGTCACGGTCTGCCCATTTACAGTAGATCCCAGAACCGACGATGTGCGAGCTAGGTTGAGGAACGGAGAAGCGAAGCTACCGCTCATGTCGGTCCAGCGCGCATTGTTGTCGATTGTGAAGTTTTCGCCAAATTCGTAATGAAGCTGAGCACCAATCGAAAACTGCTTGGTGGAAATACCATCAACGCCTTGGCGTTCAAGCACACCGGCACGGTTCAGGAAAAGCCCCGACCGGTTCAGGCTCGAATAGTTCGATTGCTTCCGGCCATCAAAACCGGGGAAGGGGTTAACGTCAGAAATCTCGTTGCCGCTGCGCGTCGCAAGAGCGGGCGCACCAGTGTAGTTGGGTTCTTGTGTATCGGCATATTTCAAAAGCAACCGGATAAAGCCATCTTCGCCAATATCCTGAGTGACGTTGGCCTTAACTTGCACGCTGTCGCTGACCTTGAAATTGTTCAACGGGCCGTGGCCGGTTTTGTAAAATCCGCCAACATGGAAACGTGTCGTATCGCCAATCGGCGCGCCGTAACGGAAATCGAGACGGAACTCGTTATAGTCGATACCGGCACTCGCGCCGATAAATCCGCCAGCTTCTTTGCCAGTATTGCTGATATAGTTGATAACAGCACCGGGGGCTTGCGACGTAAATGTTGTTGCGCCGCCGCCGCGAACCGATTCAAGGCGTTCAACGCTGGAATCGTAGCGCGTCCAATAGTCGTTGTTACCGAATTGGATGTCACCAAATAAAACCGTTGGCAGGCCGTCTTCTTGAAGCTGCACGAAAGGCGATCCGCCCGTTGCAACCGGAAGTCCGCGAACCGCAATATTCGAGTTGCCACCTGGACCGGCCGTACCCGCAGCCTGGATGCCAGGAATAAGCCGATAAATTTCAGACTCTGAAGCCGGCTTAAAATTTTCAATGACGCTTGCGTCAATGCTCGTCACCGAAATCGCGCTGTTGAGCCGCGAACGGTCGCCACCTGATGCGGTAACGACAATCTCGTTCAAGCCATCTTCGCTATTCGCTTCCGCATCGTTCGCTTCTGCACTTTGTGCAATTGCAGGCGCGCTCAATGTCATGACCGCAATTGCTGCGATCGACGCATACGTCTTTAAAACAGATTGCCGCATGGTATTCCTCCCATAAAATCAGTTTGTCAGGCAGAATCACTTGATGTGAAGCCGCTCCAGTCATTAAAGTGTCAGAGTTGGCAATCGTTTGCAATAATTTTATGCAATCGTTTGTCTTTTTCTATCGCAAGCTAAAAAATACCGCGAAAAAAGCCCATGTTTGGATGAATTTATCAGCGGTTTCGTCTACTCGAATGTCGTTATCAAATTCGTTACGGCTGCCATACGCAGCGCCAATATCGCTAGCCCATAGCAACGGGACCTGAACTTATACCTTGCGGATATTCCAAATCTGCACGTCCTCGGCCTTGCCGGGGGTAAGTGGCATGCCTATTTGACGCAGCCATGCGCCATCAATCAGCATATACTCTGTGAAGTCGCTGGACAGCCGATATTTCGCGTCCGAAACCATCGGCAGGCGCAGCGTCGGCATTTGGCGCTGTGTCGTAAAGCCGGTTCTGGTCACAAACAGGACAAATTCATCGGCGTCGCCGTGCGCCTGCCAAACAAGGCCATCGGGTCCATCTCCAAACCAAGTGCGGACACCGTGCAGCTGGCCGCGCAAGTCCTTATAGCGGGCAATCGCTGCTGCGAGTTCTGTGCGCTCGCCGGCTTCAATTTTCCGGACGTCAAGTTCGACGCCGAAGTGTCCCGGCGTGGCTACGCCGCAGCGAAACGCCATTGATTGCATCCGGCCGGTGGAGTGGGCAGGGCTGGCGCCGACATGACTTCCCATCAATTCGGGTGGCATAAACTGAAGGAAGCCACGCTGGATATCGACCCGCGAAACGGCGTCAATGCAGTCGCTTGTCCAAAAACGATGGGTGTGGCGGACGATGCCAGCATCAATTCTTCCGCCGCCCCCCGCACACGCTTCGATCTCGACATCGGGAAAGGCATCGCGAAAACGTGCGAACAAGGCATAAGCAGCCTGCACTTGACGGCGATAAAGCGGCGTCGCCCCGGCCTGCGCCAGATCGCGGTTGTGATCCCATTTCAGATAGCTGATCGGCAGGCTTTCCAGCAGCGCCGCGATCTTGCCAAACAAATAGTCACCCACTTCGGGCCGCGTCAGATCCAGCACCAGCTGATTCCGCCCTGCGATCAATGGCCGTTCGGCTTGCTGCATTGCCCAGTCTGGATGCGTCCGAAACAGTTCGCTATCGGGGTTGATCATTTCAGGTTCGACCCACAGGCCGAATTCCATGCCAAGCCCGGTCACGTGCTGCGCCAACGGGTCAAGGCCATCGGGATATTTCAACGGATCAGGCCACCAGTCGCCAAGCGCGCTGGTATCGTCATTGCGTCCCTTGAACCAGCCGTCATCGAGCACAAAGCGTTCAACGCCAATCGCAGCCGCTGCCGTTGCAAGCTCCTGCAATTGATCGGGGTCATGGCCGAAATAGACGGCCTCCCATGTGTTGAGATGCACTGGCCTTGGCTTCATCTTGCCGCCCGGCCATGTCATCCGCTGGCGAATGGCGCGGTGAAAATTCCACGCCACACCATTGCGGCCCTCAGCGGAGCAGGTCACAAGCATTTCAGGTGTTTCGATACTTTCGCCAGCAGCCAGCTGGACTTCGCCCGGAGCCAACCATTCACCCATTTGCCAGTGCCAGCGGCCATCATCGACCCATTCGATCTGCTGCACATGGTTGCCCGACCAAGCGAGCTGCGCCCCATAAGCCGTGCCATCGCCGCAGACAGCTATCGCACCGGGAAAGCAATCGTGCGAGGTTAGCCCCTTGCGGTTTTCGCGTCGCCACAGGCTGCGCGTTAAATGATCGCCGACGGATACAAACTCATGATTGTGCCGCCCGGCGAACGAGTGGACCGTTTCGGCATCAATGGGCAAAGGCACGCCGCCCGCAGCCAGCCATTGAACATCAAGAACATCGTCACCAATATTGGTGAGGCGTGTCGACAGTGTCAGCACATCGGTAGCAGGATCGAGATTGAGTGTCATCACCGCCTCAATTCGCGACACATTGTCGGCCATTACCAGCCGCGCGGTTGCTTCGTTTGGCTGTTCGATCTGACACCGCGTGATCTGCGATGACCAGTCGCGCCCGGCGCGGTGTGCAAGCAACGCGCTTTGCTCGAACCAACCTTGCCCGGTGCCGGGAAAAACCGATAACGGCTGGTCAAACCCGAGCGAGAAGGATGGCTCCGGGCGGGCCGCGCGCAGGTCCATGCCCGGCGAAACTCCATCGGGCAGGCGCGGTCCCCAATAACGCCAAAGCGGCGCTTCATCAGGCGGGCATTCAAGGATCAGCGTGGTTGTGCAACCATGCAGCGTCAGCAGAGGATTGGGCATAACTGCTCTTTAGGCGGAAACGGCGACAGGTGCAGCTTTATTTTCCGGTTTCACCAGCCATACTGATAAAGCAGCGAGCAACATCAGTACACCGCCAAACATCAAAGCGTTGCGCGGATCGTTGCCAAGCAATGCGCCGTACATCCACGGCATTGTGAACGCATACAGGATCATCGGCGCGCAAATCATCATATTGAATATGCCCATGTAAACCCCTGTGCGTTCTGGCGGAATAGAGTTTGCAAGCACAATGTAAGGATTGCCCATAATGCTTGCCCAGCCAATGCCGATCCCAAGAATTGCAACAAACAGCGCCCATTGCTCAGTCACTTGAGGAATTGCGAACATTGAGATTGCGGACATTAAGAGGCAGCCTGCATGCAACTTCGAAGCGCCGAATTTGCGCGCCAGTTTTGGCAAAATCAAAAGCGCAGCAAGAAAAGCGACGAAATTATAGAGCGCACCGGCTTTTCCATAGAGCAATTGTGCCTGCTGAAAATCGATCGATTTATTGTCCGCCGTGTTGAAGATGCTGCGCGCCACCGAGTTATTGGCATAGGTCCAATACGCTACCATGCCGTACCATTGAAACAGGCTCATCCACGCCATTGTCCGCATCGGACGGGGCATATTTTTGATAGCATCCCAAATCTCGCCAAATGTCGCGCCCACAGTTTTTGGCATGGCATTGATTCGCGCCCGTTCCTCGTCGGAAAGCGGAAGCTCAGGAACGCGCAGGATCGACCAGAGGATCGTTGTGACTGATAAAAATGCCCCGATCCAGAATGAGACCACGACAAAAGTTGGAATTCCTGTGCCTACCTCCGCTGTAGTCAGGCCAAGGCCCACCAATATCGACGGGCTGGCATAAGCCAACGTTTGGGCAAGTCCGGTAAATGCGCTCTGGCTTAAAAAACCAAACTCTCGCTGTTCGGGGTTAAGCCGGTCATTCACGTAAGCGCGATAGGGCTCCATCGTTACATTATTGCCGACATCGAGCAAAAATAGCATGGAGAAGGCCATGATAATCGATGCGCTCAACGGCATGAAAAATAGCCCTATCGAACACATCAAGGCACCGATTAAGAAATAGGGCGTGCGCCGGCCCCATTTTCCGCCGGTTCGGTCGCTCATCACGCCTATAATCGGCTGGACAATTAAGCCGGTTAATGGGCCAGCGATGCCGAGCCAGGAAAAATCTGCTTCATGTGCGCCAAGGTAGCCCCAAATAGGTGACATATTCGCCTGTTGCAGACCAAAGCTATATTGCAGCCCCAAAAAGCCAAGATTCATTTGCAGGATCTTGCCCCAGCTCAAATGTGGTTTGGTTGCGCTTCCCAGCATCACGATCTCCCTTTGGCGTATTATGCCTCGCTCGAATCCCAACTTAGCGCACGGCACAGCAAATACAACAATCGATTGCAAAATGCATGATCAGCTTTGATTTTCGGTGATTTATGCTTGCCTTTAAGGACAATTATCCGCAAACATTGAAGAGATGGAAAATCAGACCCGCATTAAAAATATAACAGAACTTGCGCGATTGGCTGATGTTTCAGCAGGGACGGTGTCGCGCGCACTTGCAGATTCTCCGCTGATATCCAAGGCAACCCGTGAACGCATTCAGGCTTTGGCGCGTGAGCATGATTTTCGCCCCAATATTATGGCGCGAAATTTACGAACGAAGCGTTCGGGGGCTATCGGAGTTTTAATTCCGCTGGGGCACGAGACCGCGCAGCATATTTCCGACCCGTTTTTCATGACGTTGCTGGGTCATCTAGCCGATGCGTTGACCGAGCGAGGTTATGATTTGTTGCTTTCGCGTGTCATTCCCGCCAATCCAGATTGGTTGGTCAATGTGACGGATTCCGGGCGGGTCGATGGCGTCATTCTGATCGGCCAGTCCGACCAGAGCCAGATCATCGACAAGTTGGCGGCGCGTTATCTGCCGATTGTTGCTTGGGGCGCTAATCTGGAGGGGCAGGTTCATTGTTCGGTTGGCACAGACAACCGCAAAGGCGGCGAACTGGCAACGCGGCATTTAATTGAGCAGGGCTCGCGGCGCTTTGCTTTTTTTGGCGATCCGATCGCACCGGAAATCGCCGACCGCTTATACGGCACTCGTAAAGCACTTACCGACGCGGGGCTCGGCGACGCGCTGACAGTCGTGCCAGCGCACCTGACGGCCGAAACCGCGCATCCGGTGATCAGTGCATGGTTGTCTGAAATTGACGATGTGCCCGACGGTATAATTGCTGCGTCAGACGTCATTGCGCTGTCGGCGTTGCGCGCACTCGACGAACGGGGTTTTTCTGTGCCCGGCGATGTTCGCGTTATCGGCTATGATGACCTGCCGCTTGCAAACCAAACTATCCCTCCGCTGACTACGATCAGACAGGATTTGGTAGCCGGTACCGCACATCTGGTGGATTTGCTATTCAGGCGCATTGGCGGCGAAACGACGGCATCCGTCGTTATTGAGCCGCAACTGGTGGTGCGCGGTTCGAGCTAGGCCGCGTCTATTGCAAGTGCAAGCGCGCCCAATAATCCGGCGCGGTCTCCCAAAGCGGGCGGAACGACAATCTCGTCTGCACGGCCCCGAAAATAGTCCGCCCCTAATCGTAGCGCGGTTTGTCGAACGCGTGCAATCAATCCCGGAGTATCCATAACGCCGCCGCCAAGGATAATTCGGTTTGGCTCCAGTATCGCCTGCAAGTTATTTACCAGCTGTGCAATGTACCAAGCTGTGATTTCATGACCGGGGTGATCGGCAGGTAGCTCGGACAGAGAAGCACCCCAGCGTGCCTTAATCGCAGGACCGCTGGCAAGGCCTTCAATGCACGCACCGTGAAATGTGCAAATACCTGAAAAGTCCAAGTCGCCGGTATGTCTTTGTGGGTGTAAATGACCCATCTCGGCATGGCTTAATCCGATCAGCGGCTGGCCATCGACGATAACACCGCCGCCAATACCGGTACCCACCGTAACATAAACCGTTATGCGTTGACCTTGCCCGGCACCCCACCGCACTTCAGCAAGGCCGGCGCCATTGACATCGGTGTCAAGGCCTATCGGCACAGAAATGGCGTTGCCGATCTTGTTTGCCAGATCAGTATTCGCCCATCCCGGCTTTGGCGTTGAAGTAATAAACCCCCAATTTGATGCGGAACGATCAAGTTCGAGCGGACCGAAACTGGCGATACCGATGGCTGCGAGTGAACCGTGCCGTATCGCTGCGGCCTTCAACCAATCAATAACCGCGCCAATGGTCTTGTCCGGTGTTGCGGTGTCAAAACGGGCGGTCTCTCGGACATCATCGGGAGAGGAAGCAACGCCGACAATAAACTTGGTTCCTCCGGCCTCGATACAACCGTAAATTGGCGAAGAGCCGCTCATGCTCCGCCCGCAACGATTTTACTCGTTGCCCCGGAAAGCGCAATTTTTGCAAAAGGTGCGACCGTGCCGCCAAATTGTGCTGACCTTAGTTCAGGTTGCGCTTCCATGTCGCGTCCTTGCAATCCCCAATAGTTTACGAAGCTGACGACTTCCAACGTTCCCGGAATAACTTGCCAAGCATAGGCCTGAAGCGGTTCCGAGGGCGGGTTGGCAAGCACGAGACCGCTGCCATTCAAAGCTTCATAAGGCCCAAACAAAGATGGAGCGACCATTCCGTAAAGTCCCGTTGGCCCCCGCAAACTGCCCGGCGCAAACACATGTTGCTGCGATGACCAGAATAAATAATAGAGCCCATCGTGCGCAATGACATGAGGGCGCTCCAGCTCGCTAACCTGACCTTCGGCATCGACGATTGGCCGCACTAGTTCGAACGGAGCGATGCCATCGCTGTCGTTTGCAACGGCCAGTCCGATGACCCCATCATAGTCCGATTGCGATTGGTCGGCTTGCTTGGAACCGGTAAACAGCAAATACCCTCGCCCGTCCGCTGGATCACGAAACCAATACGGGTCGCGAAACCCTTTTATCATGCCAGGAACGCCTGCATTGACCGAGAGATCGGCATAATGACTGCCGTCATTTTCGGCCGTCTGGGTTAAGCCAGACCAACCGGAAACCTTTGGCAGCGAGCCGGTGATGTCCAAAACACCCGCTGCGTGGAAAAGCCGCTGCTCAAATGATCTATCATCGTTTGGGTGACCTGCCGCAGTGAACCACAAAGTGACAATCCCCGTCGCCGGATCGAGCCGCGTCGACCCGGACCATTCGCGGCTGCCCGGAGCAAAACCGTCGGGCAAAAGATTGCCGCAATCGATCCATTGACCGGCGACCCGGTAAATCAGCCGCATTCTTGCATGGTCATGACGGTCTTCGGGATTATCGGTTCGCGGCGCAGATAAAATGATCCAAAGATCACCCTCTGCCACTTTGGCTAGGTCGCCATTGTCGAGCTGGATCGGCCAGATATCCCACAAAAATAGGCCGTCGGCGACCTGCCTCACGTCATGATCGCGAAAAACAGTCGCCGCAGGAATGTGAACTCCGGGCGCCATTGACGACGATGAAGCGTCCCAACGGCTTGCGTCATGGGCCTTTCCGTTGGTTTTGACTGCTTCTGCGGGTTTCATTACCGTCTCATTATCCTCTTGCTTGGCAAGGGCCTTAGCAAACCAATTTCATTCTGCCAACAATCGATTGCATTAATGGCTTTTCAGTACCGGTGTTCGCCCCTAATTGCTTGCCATAAGTCATCAACCACAATAACCATGCCGCAAAACATGCAACAATTTGGGGAGAGACAAATGCAACTCACTATGCGCATACTCGTTGGGCTGGTCGGCCTTTTCAACATGCTGATCGGATTAAGTTTCCTCTTTCATCCGGCAAAGATGGCGGCCGATTTCGCGCTGTCTCCTATCGGCACGCAAGGGATGGCAACAATGCGGGCCGATTTCCCCGCCTTTTTCTTGACCGCAGGCATCTTTGCTTTGCTGGGCGCTTGGCGATCCGATGCTAAACCGCTGTTGGTTCCGCTGGCTTTACTCGCGATTGCGCTGCTTGGCCGCTTTGTAAGCATTGGCTTTGACGGAACCGCACCAACTACCTTTCCGCCAATGATTGCGGAGGCGGTGATGATCGGTTTGCTGGTATTTGCACGCAAGATTTTCAATCAATCAACCGCGTGAGGTTGAGGGCAATTCGCCGTTGATAAATCATTGAGAAAATGGTGCCGGCTACAAGATTCGAACTCGTGACCCCCTGATTACAAATCAGGTGCTCTACCAACTGAGCTAAGCCGGCTCGCTGGAAGCCGCCCATTGCCTCAAATTACACCAAAGGTCCAGCCCTCAGTTTCAACAATTTTCGAATTTAGCAATTCGGGTTGCCAAAGCGCCGGAATCGCTACCGCATTTTGCAGCCAGGCGGCGGTTATGATCGCGTCAGTCGCGTGATCGTCATAGCGCGGTAGCTGTGCTGGAACCGGGATGGCGAGTGTGCCCAATGCGGCTTCCAGTCCGGCCTGGTCATGCGTTTTGCTGCGCCCTTTCGGCAATCCTGCGGCACGCGCGGCGATGCTGGTATAGATTTCCATGATTAAGGGACCGCGTTCAGGGACGGCATCAAAGGGCCAGATTGGGATGCGGCCATTTAACTGGTTCAATATCCGCATTCCGGTGAGTGAACTTTTCCCAACCTGTCCTGCACCGACCAAATTGAAACAGCTCCAGCTATTGCCTTGCCCGGATTTTCTCTGGTGATGTTCAACGGCGCGCAGGCGACCGATGCCTGCGGTGAACAGGTCGCCGACGTCGCCGCGGCCGTGACGGAAATGCCGTTTTGCCTGCGCATGTTTCACAAAATTGGATGCACCGTAATGTGGGTCATCCTGGCAAATTTCGTCGACAAGCTGCCACAATTTGCGCGCCGTCGGCGGGCTATCTTGCCACTGCGGAAAGTAGGAATTTTGATCCAGAAATGGAAATCCGAACGACAGATCGAGGCCGATAACAATGTCGGCTTCGTCGTTGGCCAGCTTCACCAGCCACTGCAAAATGTCGCTACGTGACCATCGGTGGTCCGGGTGCACAAGTTCGGGCGCGCGGTCTTGTTCGATCATGGCAACCGCAAGACCCAGAGGCCGCTCGGCAACTGCGCCGGACCAATCAACGCACGCGGCGTGGGCAAATTTGCGCATCATGAAACGGTGCCTTTCAGGCGGGCAAAGAAAAAGGGCGAAACCGAAGCCTCGCCCTTTAGCAAGTAAAAAACTGACCTTGCGAAGTTACTTTTTTGGAGCTGCAGTGCGTCCCGCTGGTTTCGCCGCCGGTTTAGCCGCTGGTTTTGACTGCATGTCGCCGAGCAATTTCGCAGCGGCATCACGTCCGCCAAGCCCGAATGCCAACGCGAATGCCACCGAAGAGCCGATTGCCAACGCGCCGAAAGCGTAATCGATAATCGGGCCGCCAATGCTCATCTGTTTCAGGCCGATAAAGACGAACAAGCCGATGGTGAGATAATAAGTAGCCGTCGGCGCAATCCCGTCACCCGTGGCCGAACCGATCAAGTTGCTCAGCAACCGGGCGATAATGACACCGAACGCGATCAACACCGCGCCAAAGGCGACGCTGCCGGCCTGTGCCAAAACAGTTTCAAGCATATTGGTGAGCTGCGGAAAACCGAGCATGTTGGTTGCGGCAATCGCAAAGAAGATCATGATTGCGACGGATACGATTGTTGCAATGATCCCGGATGCGGAACGGTCAGCTGGCAAAATACCGAGTTCAGCAATCGCACGGTCGGCGCCAAGATCAGGCAGCAAAGTTGTCAGCAAGCCGGATACCCAACGCGCAATCACAAATCCCAATCCGAGCAACAATGACGCGCCGATGATCAATGGAATGGACTGTGAAACCATTTGCAACATCGCTTTTGCCGGATCAGTGATTGCCGGAACGTTCAAAATATCGAGTGCGATTATTGCCACCGGAATGATGATCAATATGAAGACGATGGTGCTCAACGTGCTGCTGATTTTGCTGTTTCCGGTAACCAAATCGACGCCGCCCTTGTTGGCCCATTTGTCAAAATTGACCGTCGACAATGTTGTATCGACCAAATCCTTCACGATTTTCGCAACGGTATAACCAACAAACATTGCAATCGCAGCGCCAATCAAATTGGGAGCAAAACCAATCACGCTTTCCAACAGCCCCTGGATTGGTTTGATAACGCTATCCAGCTCCAGCCTTTGCAAAATGGCAATCAAGCCGAAAAGCCAAATCAATAGGGAGACGATTTTGCCGAGCGACATGCCGACGCTTTCGCCGTTCTCGCCCGCACGTTGGAACAATGGAACTCGGTCAACAAGCTTTGCAAACGACCATTTGGCAGCTTTCGCCAGCAGCCACGTTACGGCCAAAATAATTGCAATAACTCCGGCAGTTTTCCCGTATTGCAGCGCAAGTGTGCTGTCAAAAACGTAGCCGCCTATCTGCAAATTCTCCATAATACTTCTCCCCTGTTTCGGCAGGGTCAACCCGACCCGCCGCTCCGACAACATGGTTAACATAGAATGAACAGCTTGGCCAGACGATGCGATCTGGCTAGTGTCCTGTTTCAGAAGTTACTTTCAGAAAAAGGATATCGTCATTCCCGCCTTCGCGGGAATGACGAAGCTTACGTTGAAGTGCCGGAAAACATTGAATGTCAACACACTCTAAAATGCAAATTCTTGTCTCACGGAATAATGATGGCCCGGCCAATGATTGCGCGCGCTTCGAGTGTGTTTAGCGCATCGGCGGTCTGGTCGATGGAAAATCGGTGCGAGATATGTGGACGCATGACGCCCAATGCCGCCAGCCGCGCCATTTCTGCTTTGTTGCGAACGGCCAGTTCAGGGTCGCGGCGGCTGCTTTCGCCTGCACGCAGGCCGATCAGGCTATATCCCTTTATCATTGCGTGATTTGCCGGAAATTGCGGTATCGTTCCGCTGGCGAACCCGATGATGAGATAGCGCCCGCCCCATGCAATCGAACGCGTTGCCGTGATCGCAAGGCCGCCGCCAACGGGGTCGCAAACGACATTCACGCCGCCGCCGCCGGTGAGTGATTTGACCTGCGCTGCCAAATCTTCGGCGGCCGGATCCAAGGCATGGTCCGCACCAGCTTCTAAAATTGCCGCACGTTTATCGGCGGTTGAACCGGTGCCAATAACCACCGCGCCGATATGTTTGGCAAGTTTAACCGCCGCCATGCCAACGCCGCCGCTTGCGCCCAAAACCAATACGCTTTCACCGGCGATCAGGCCCGCTTTATCATGCAATGCGTGCCAAGCAGTGATCGCGGCTGCGCGCCAGCAAGCGCCGTCCTCGAATGATAATGCGGTTGGTAAATGATCAACCGCCGCAGCGGGCAGGACAATTTGCTGGGCAAAGCCGCCGGTTTTTCCGCCGCCCATGACGCGGTCGCCGACGGCGATATTGGCGACATCGGCGGCGATTTCGATCACTTCTCCTGCGATCTCCATACCGGGTACAAAGGGCGGGGCAGGGCGGAATTGATACCCGCCGCGTGTCATCAGCAAATCGGGAAAGTTCAACCCGGCGGCTTTAACCGCAACGCGAACTTCGCCGGGTTGCAATTTTTGTATTGGCAAATCGCGGATCTCGATTGCACCGGGGCCCGATAGTGCCGTGCAAACGGCGGCCTTGTAAGTTTCGGTGTAAGTTTCGGTGTGAGTTTCCATGCCGGTGGGCTGACAGATGGCGTTCAAATTGGCAAGGGTGGCGTCTTAGTTTTTTAGAACGGGGTGACATTAGTTTGAACCACTTCGTCATTGCGAGCGAAGCGAAGCAATCCAGGGTTGTCCTGCGCAACTCTGGATTGCTTCGTCGCTTCGCTTCTCGCAATGACGATTCACTCCAATGTCATCCCGATCTAACTTAGCGCATGCCTTTACCCGGGGGCATAATGCGCGGCTATTTGTTGAGGTCGTCGCGCAATCGGTCCCAATATTTCATCCGCTCGGTGATCTGCCGTTCAAAGCCGCGTTCCACGGGTTCATAAAATTGCGTGGGTTGCATGTCGTCCGGCCAATAATTGTCCCCGGAAAATCCGGTTTCCGTATCATGGTCATAGCCATAATCTTTGCCGTAGCCGATGTCCTTCATCAACTTGGTCGGTGCGTTCAATATGTTGGCGGGCGGCATCAAACTGCCGGTGTCCTTGGCGGATTTCCAAGCGGCCTTTTGCGCTTTATACACGGCATTGGATTTTGGTGCTGTGGCACAATATAGGCACGCTTGGACAATGGCGAGTTCGCCTTCCGGGCTGCCTAAAAATGCGTAAGCGTCTTTTGCGGCGAGGCACTGCGTCAAGGCTTGCGGGTCAGCCAAGCCGATATCTTCGCTGGCGAAACGCACCAAGCGGCGCAGCAGATAGTTGGGTTCTTCGCCCGCCACCAACATCCGGGCGAGCCAATATAGAGACGCTTGCGGGTCGCTGCCGCGCATTGATTTGTGCAGTGCGGAAATCAGATTGTAATGACCGTCGGCGCCCTTGTCATACACAGGCATCCGCCGGTGCAGCAACGCCGCCATTGCGGCGGGATCAAGCAGATCGTCTTTCGCAATGGAAAATAGACTTTCGGCTTGGTTGAGCAGGAAACGGCCGTCACCGTCTGCGCTGTTGATCAGGGCGCTGCGGGCTTCTGCTGTGACCGGCAGGGACTTGCCATCGGCCTGTTCTGCGCGCGCAAGCAATGCTCCGAGGGCGACATCATCCAACCGGTTGAGTACCAACACTTGTGTGCGGCTGAGCAAGGCGGCGTTGAGTTCAAAGCTGGGGTTTTCAGTGGTTGCGCCAACCAACGTAACCAGCCCGCGTTCCACAAAAGGCAAAAAGCCGTCTTGCTGCGCTTTGTTGAAGCGGTGGATTTCGTCCACAAACAGCAACGCCTTTTTTCCGGTGCGGGCATATTGTTCTGCTTCGGCGAACGCTTTTTTCAAATCGGCGACGCCGGAAAATACCGCGCTGACCGCCATATAATGCATGCCAACGGCATCCGCCAGCAAGCGCGCAATGCTGGTTTTGCCCGTGCCGGGCGGGCCCCATAAGATCAACGAGCTCAGTTTGCCTGCTGCAACCATTCGGCCGATTGCGCCATCTTTGCCGGTGATATGATCCTGACCGATTATCTCGTCCAGCGCCCGGGGTCTTATCCTGTCGGCAAGCGGGGCATCTAGATACGGTTCCGGGTGTTTGGCATGCGCCGCATTGTCGTCATTTGCGAATAGATCAACCATGAAGCCTAACTGTCGATTTGCGCTGCATCTGGCAAGTAAGAAGCGATGTTACCGGCTATTCTGCGCGCCGCTATCTTGCCGCATCCGGGCGGCGCGTTGCCGGATCAGGCGGATATAGGTTTCGGCGACGACTTGATTGATGGCGTCCCATTCATATTTCTGGCTTTCCTGCTGCGCCGCATGACCATGCGCCATTCGCAAATCCGGCTGATCGCAATAGGATTGCAGCCGGTCAGCAAAGCCGGTGATTGACCCCGGATCAACAAGATAGCCGGTGGTGCCATGCTTGACAATGCTGGAGCTGCCCGTTGCCCGGGCGGCGACGACCGGCAGGCCGCAAGCCATCGCTTCTAACGTCACGTTGCCAAAGGTTTCTGTCACCGACGGGTTGAACAAAATTTCACTTGATCCGATTGCCCGGGCGAGATCATCGCCGCTTTGAAAACCGATGAATTTTGCATCAGTCAGCCTTGATTGGAACCAGTCACCCGCCGGGCCTTCGCCGATGACAATGACATTGTGACGCACGCCGCGGCGTTTAAGTTGGTCAATGGTATCGGCAAACACGTCGAGACCTTTTTCCATCACAAGGCGGCCAAGAAACAGGATCACCGGGCTGTCGTCTGCGATTTCAAGCGTTTTGCGCCACGCCAAATCCCGCTGGCCGGGGCGAAAAATGTCGCGTTCCACGCCTCGTGTCCAGATGTCGATGTCGAAATTCATCCGTTGTTCGCGCAGCACCTGCGCAAAGCTTTCCGACGGCGCGATCAATCCATCGCAGCGGCGGTAAAGTTTACGCAGCCACGCCACCATCAACGGTTCCAAAAACGATAGATTGTAATAGCGGAAATAGGTTTCAAACCGGGTATGCACCGACGCCAACACCGGCAGGTTGCGGCGGCGCGCCCATGCCGCCGCTTGCCGGGACACCCGGTCAGGGCTGGAAATATGAAGAATATTGGGATTAAACGCTTCGATATCCCGCCGAACGCGCGCCGAAAAATGCAGCGGCAAACGATATTCCGGACGGTTGGGTATCGCCATTGATGGCACACTCACCAAATCACCCGTTGGTTCAAAATCCGGGTCTTTGATCGTCGGAGAATACACGCGGACCTGCGCGCCCTGCGACAACAGATAGCCGACGAGCCGGTTCAGCGCCTTGTTGGCACCGTCAACGGTCATATTATAGTTGCCGCTGAACAGGGCAATGCGAAGGTCGCTGGTTTGCATCACGCGCGTTTTATCGGCATGAACCCGAAAAAGCCAATGGGAATACAGGAAATTTTTCGCCGCCTGAAAATAGCTGGCCGCTATGCCGCGCTGTCATCTGCGCGCGGCGCATGCAGCCTCAACTTCGTAACGCGCTTTTCATCACCATCCAGGATTTCCAGCCGCCAACCGCTCGCTTCATGCAACAATATTTCGCCAAGTTCGGGCACATGCCCGGCGATGACGAACGCCAGTCCGCCCAATGTATCGATATCTTCGTCAACCTCGGCCAGCTTGGGATCAATCGCTGCTGCGACATCATCCAGCTCGGCGCGCGCATCGGCTTCCCACACACCGCCGCCGATATCAGTGAACAATGCCTCTGCTTCGTCGTCATGTTCATCTTCAATTTCGCCGACAATTTCTTCGACCAAATCTTCAATCGTAACAAGGCCTTCGGTGCCGGAATATTCGTCGACGATAATGGCCAGATGGGTCCGGGTACGGCGCATTTCATCGAGCAGTTCAAGCACGCCCATGCTTTCAGGAACAAAGCGCGGCTGGCGAATGAATGCTTCCAAACTGTCTGGCGCTTCCTTGCCTTCGGCCAGCACGGCAAATACGTCTTTGATGTGGATCATGCCGATGATGTTATCCAGCGTGTCATGATATACCGGCAATCGGCTATGGCCATGTTCGGCAAAGCTGGCGACGCAGCCCGCAAAGCTTTCGGTATCGGCGATGGCAATTATCTGCCCGCGCGGCACCATTACATCATCGACGCGGTGTTCCGAAAAGTGCAGCAAGTTGCGCAGCATTGTGCGTTCAACAGCAGACAAGTCACCGCCATTTTCAGGGGCGGTTTCGCCTTCGCTATCTTCTTCATGATCTGAAATAGCTTCTTCAAGCTGCTCGCGCAAAGTCGGTTCATGATCGCGGCCAAAGAACAGATTCTTTAGCCGCTGCCATATTCGTCCGTCATTGTCCTCGTCCGTATGCAAGCGCGATCCGCTTAAACTGTCACCTTCTGGCATATTGGAAGCGATTTGCCTCTTCGTTGTTGTTGTTAAACGCTGTATGGATTGGGGAAGCCCATAGATGCAAGTGCTTTCACCTCCAACGCCTCCATTGCATCTGCCTCCAGATCATTCAAATGGTCATAGCCCAGCAGATGCAGCGTGCCGTGGACGATCAAATGCGCGACATGTTGCGGCAGGTTTATGGCCTTTTCCTCGGCCTCATGCGCGCAAATTTCATGGGCCAAGATCATATCACCGAGCAGGATTTCACCATCATCGGTATTTGCCACCATTTCCAACATATCATGCTGAACCATCGGGAAAGACAGAATATTTGTCGGCTTATCCTTTTGGCGATAGTCCCGGTTCAGCAAATGCACCTCGGCATTGTCGGCGAATCTTATGCTAATACACACCGACGCCTTGGTTTCGGTTAGCCGGGGATAAGGGGCGACGCACAGTGCGGCGTTCACCGCTTGGTCGCACAGTGGCTGCCAATCGGTATCGCCCCAGATTGGCTCAGCAGAAATGTCGACTTCAATCATTTGCTCTCAACCGTCCAAAGGCCCTTCATAAGCGTCAACGATGCGGCCGACCAGTGGATGGCGCACAACATCGCTGCTGCTGAAACGGATGGTGGTGATGCCGTCTATCCCTTGCAAGCGGCCAACCGCATCGTTCAGGCCAGACATCCGGTCGCCGCCGGGAATATCAACCTGACGCGGATCACCGCAAATAACCATGCGGCTATTCATGCCGAAACGCGTCAGCATCATCTTCATTTGTGCCGCAGTGGTGTTTTGCGCTTCATCCAGAATAATAAAACTATCCGCCAATGTCCGTCCGCGCATGAACGCAAGCGGGGCTATTTCGATTTCACCCGAAGCAATGCGCCGCTCCACTTGCTCGGCCGGCAGGCAATCATATAACGCATCGTAAATCGGCCGCAAATAGGGATCGACCTTTTCCTTCATATCGCCCGGAAGGAAACCCAGGCGCTCGCCCGCTTCAACGGCGGGACGGGACAGGATGAGGCGCTGCACTGTGCCCGTGATCAACATCGCCACCGCCTGCGCCACTGCCAAATAGGTTTTGCCTGTGCCCGCTGGTCCCAATGCAAAGATAATCTCGTCGCGCGCCAAAGCCTCCATATAGGGGACCTGTGTTGCCGAACGCGGGACAAGGGTTTTCTTGCGCGTGCGGATCATGATTGTCGGCGCTTCGCTGTCTTTGCGCACGATGCCTTCTAATGTTGGTTCACTGCTCATTGCTATCACCGATTGCACAGTTTCAAGATCCATTTCTTGTCCGCGCAATATCCGCGAATATATGTCGTTGAGAACGTCACGGGCGCGGGCGACGGAGCCAGCCTCGCCCTCTATTTGCACCTTGTTGCCGCGTGCCGAGATATACACGCTCAGCCGGTTTTCGATGGCGACCAGATTGCGGTCAAACTCACCGAACAATGTTGTGATCACGCTGGGCTTGTCAAAGCTGAGTTCAAGCCGGGCGATGTCGCCCGCCTGCGCGGCTGACTTTTTGGGCATTCAGATTGCGGCCTGCATAACGACTTCTCCTGTAACGCTGCTATAACCCGCTTCTTTGATTTTGACACCAACCAAATCGCCGAGTTTCAGGCCGGGTACTTCGATATGGGTGGATTGCAGCCATGGCGATTTGCCAATGAGCTGGCCGTCAAACTTGCCCTGACGTTCCAGCAATATGTCGCAGCTTTTACCGATGGTGGACCGGTTAAAGGCAAATTGCTGTTCGCCCAATAACGCCTGTAGCTGTTGCAATCGTTCATCCATTATTTCCGGCGCAATCTGGTCATCCATGGTCGCGGCGGGGGTTCCGGCGCGTTGGCTGTATTTGAAACTATAGGCCTGTGCATATTGCACTTCGGCGACAAGGGTCATGGTGTCGGCAAAATCGGCATCGGTTTCGCCGGGAAAGCCGACAATGAAATCCCCCGACAGGGCAATGTCAGGGCGCACGGCGCGCACGCGGTCCAATATCCGCAGGTAACTATCCCGGCTGTGGCTGCGGTTCATCGCTTTTAGGATGCGGTCCGATCCGGATTGCACCGGCAAATGCAGAAAGGGCATCAGTTTTTCGACATCGCCATGCGCCGCGATCAGGCCGTCGGTCATATCGTTGGGGTGGCTGGTCATATAACGAATACGGCGCAGGCCATCAATTTTGTCGAGTGCGCGTATCAGGCCGTCTAAGCCCTGCAAGTTACCGCGTTCATCTTCGCCGTCCCATGCGTTGACATTTTGGCCGAGCAGGGTGATTTCTTTTGCGCCGCCATTGACCAATGCTTTTGCTTCATCAACCAATGCGCTCCAGCTGCGTGAAATTTCTGCGCCGCGCGTATAGGGCACAACGCAATAGGTGCAGAATTTATCGCAGCCTTCTTGCACCGTCAAAAACGCGGTTGGCCCCGATTTGCGCTGTTTTGGTAACGCATCAAATTTGTCAAGGCCGGGCAGGTCAAGATCAATCGCGCGCGTTCCGGCGGCGGCATTGGCCACCATCTGCGGCAGATTATGATACGCTTGTGGTCCGACGACTATGTCAACGCTGGGTGCGCGGCGGCTGATCTCTGCGCCTTCGGCTTGTGCCACGCATCCGGCAACCGCGATCATTTGCGGCGCGGTGCCGGCCTTGCGGCTAACCTTGCCCAAACGGCCGATTTCCGAGTAGACTTTTTCCGCTGCTTTTTCCCGGATGTGGCAGGTGTTCAGCACCACCAGGTCGGCGCTGGCCTTATCGGTTGCTGCCGACATGCCTTGGGCGGCGAACATTTCTTCCATTCGCTCGCCGTCATAGACGTTCATCTGGCAACCGTAATTTTTGATGTAATAAGTTTTGGGCGAATCTTTGATCATGGACGCAGGCTATACAGGGGCTCTGCGCCTCTAACCACCCTCCATCGCCACACCAATGCGCGATCTGACTTCGGCCGATATCGCTTTGCGGCAATTATAGTCTGCCGGGTCAAACGGTTCCAGAAAATGCAGGGTTGCGGTCACGGGACGGACATAAGATAGCAGCCGCCAGAAATTGTGCGTAACCGTCTCATTGCCTACCCAAGCGATCCGCCGTGTGTGACGGCCATAGGTTAGGAACACCGGCTGCACCATCATACCCGGCGGCGGCGGGACAAGCGCGGCAAACAACGATGGCTTGAACGGCAACAGGCCTGAACCGTCGTGGGTTGTGCCTTCTGGAAAAATAGTCACAGGCTGATGTCCGGCCATCGCCGCGCGCAGATCATCAACCTGTTCGGATATGCTCAGTTTGTTTTCACGGCTTACGAAAATGGTGTTGTTGATTTTGCACAGCCAGCCGACCAATGGCCAGTTTTCGATGCCGTCATTGGCAACAAAGGTGCAGCCGGTAACGCCGGCCATCACCGGAATGTCGATCCAGCTGTGATGGTTGGCGGCGTAAAATACGTTCTGGCGAATGCGCTTGCCGGTTGTTGCCGTGGCCAACCCGAATGTCCAGCTAACCGACAACAGAAACAGGCGCGGCCATGGCGAGCGGCGCTGAAACAGCCGCCAGATATTGTGCATCGCCAATGCAAAGATCAGTGCCATGACAAGCAATATCAGCCGGGCGACGAACATCACTTGCCCGAACAGCAACCCGATCAATGGGCGTTCTTCAATCCTTGCGGTCGATGGCGACGCCATAAAGCTCCATCCGGTGGTCAACAAGGCGGTAGCCCAATTTTTCGGCAATCTGTTTCTGCAGGGCTTCTAACTCGGGATCGACAAACTCAACAACTTTGCCGGTTTCGACGTCGATCAGGTGGTCATGATGCGCTTCGGGTGACGCTTCATAGCGCGCACGGCCATCACCGAAATCATGCCGGTCCAATATCCCCGCCTCTTCAAACAAGCGAACAGTGCGGTACACAGTGGCGATTGAAATTTTTGGATCGACGGCAGACGCGCGGCGATACATTTCCTCTACATCGGGATGATCGTCGGCGTCGGAGATCACCCGGGCAATGACCCGCCGCTGATCGGTGATGCGAAGCCCGCGTTCAGCACAGAGTGCTTCAATGTCGATACGTGTTTCCATAGCCTCAGTTTTTGCTTGCTCAGTTCTTGCTGGATCAGAAAGTCAATTTAGGTCGCCGCGCGCATTCGTCAATGAATATGCACCGCTTGATCAAAGAAACTTGATCAGAGAAAAGGGCCACCATTTGCGGTGGCCCCTGTCATTCTCGCAATTGCGCTGCGTTTGTTAAGCGATTTTCTTCTTACGGCCTGAACCTGGCGCACGGCCAAGACCAATTTTCTTCGCAAGCATGCGGCGCGTTTCGGCATAATCCGGCGCGACCATTGGATAGTCAGCGGGCAGGCCCCATTTGGTCCGGTAATCATCGGGCGTCATACCGTAATGGGTCATCAAATGTCGCTTCAACATTTTCAACTTTTTGCCATCTTCTAGGCACACAATATGGTCTTTCTTGACCGAATTGCGGATCGGCACAGCGGGTTCCAACGGCACGACAGGCGCGGTAGTCGCAGACAATCCTGCCAGCGCGGTGTGCACATTCCCGATCAGGACGGGCAGGTCCGATACCGCTACACTGTTATTGCTGACGTGCGCGGCAACTATGTCGGCGGTCAAAGTTATCAGCATTTCGGCAATTTCATTAGATTCTTGCGACACGTTCGGTCTCCATTGTGGATTTATTGTAACTTACTAAGTGCCAATTTAAAGATTCTTCGCACGATAGTCAAATTGAATGACATCAAGACTTAGACGAATTGGCGCACGCAATTATTGTATAGTTTTTACCATCGAGATTGCGTCGAATGTCTGGCCCATTTGGCCGCGATAATATTGCTTTCGGCGGCCGACTTCTTGAAACCCCATGGATTGGTAGAATGTATGCGCGCCGTTGCCATCCCGGACCTCTAAATATAATTTCTGGCGGTCGGCGATTTTGGCATTGTCTATTACCGACTGCAACAGCAATCGCCCGGTACTCTGCCTTTGTTGTGCGGCGGCGACTGCGATCATCAAAAGCTCTTCTTCATCAAGCACCCAGCGCGAGAGCGCAAAGCCGACTATCGTGGTTTGATGTACTGCCAACATCACGCGGTTTGCGGGTAATGTCAGCGCAGCAAGGCATTGCGACGCAGTCCACGCTTCCCCGAATTCCGGATCGAATACCTCGTTCATTACCGCCATGATGCCAGCGATATCGCGGGCATCGCCCTGTCTGATGGCGATCATATTATTGCAACTTTCGCCGGTTTTGCGTCGGGCGCGCGGCCATAAAAGGGACGCGGCGGTAAATTCGCATTGTGCGCGACCAACGGCCAGTGCCGCGCATCGGGCAGGATATCGAGGATCTGAGCATTGGGCGCAATTTTACCAAATTCGATTGCGGCATCACCCGCAATGAACCCAGCGGACAGCATTTCGGCAGCAGCATTCGGGCTCAGCGACAATGGCACATCCTGTGCCGCTCCCTGACCATCGAAGCTTTGGAAAAAATACTCGCCGTGACCGCCCGCCATCGCCACATCGACCGGGTAGCGGAATTTCGCAGCGGCCATACCGGCGACGAGGGCCAGGCAGCCATAGCCATGCGCTTCGATCTGCCACGCAAACGCCAGCGCCTTGGCCGCAGCCACGCCGACGCGAATTCCGGTAAAGCTGCCCGGGCCGACGTTCACCATGATTTGGTCTGCGCGGCCGTTATCCGGCAGTTCTGCAATGAAGGGCAGCAATTTTTCTGCGTGGCCGCGTCCAATAACTTCATAGCTTGCGGCAAGGCAGTTCACCCCGTCGAACAAGGCGACGGAGCAGGCCCGGGTAGCAGTGTCAATGACAAGCGTTCGCATGCACGCCGCCTAACCGATTATGCAATGGTGTTAAAGCGGTCAAATTGCGGACGCGGGCTTCTTTCAAAAATGGTGGATGGATCACCATATCCCAATGTCGAGATGAAATTGGACTTCACTTTGGTGCCGGCAAAGAAAGCCGCATCGACCGCGTCGTTGGAAAATCCGGACATTGCGCCGGTATCCAATCCCAATGCCCGCGCCGCCATTATGAAATACGCGCCTTGTAATGTGCTGTTGCGAAATGCGGTTGCTGCTATCATCGCATCATTGCCGGTAAACCAGCTTTTGGCATCGGCATGGGGGAAAAGTTCCGGCAGGTTTTCGTAAAATTCCATGTCCATGCCGATGATCGCAGTGACCGGAGCCTTTAAAATCTTTTCTGCATTGGCAGGCATCGCCAATGGCGCAAGTTTCTGCTTGGCTTCATCACTAACGCACCAAATAATGCGAGCGGGCAGGCAGTTTGCAGATGTCGGCCCCATTTTCAACAGGTCCCAAATCGCGGTCAGCTGATCGTTGCTGACCGGCCTGTCGGAATATCCATTATAGGTGCGCGCTGTCCGAAAAAGTTGGTCGAGTGCGCTATCAGCCAATGGCGTTCCAGATGTCATGGGAAATTCCTTATTCCAGTATTGATGACGGGAACGTTTATGCCGCGCGAACCTCTAATACTTCGGGGACATAATGCTTTAGCAGCTGTTCGATGCCATTTTTCAGCGTTGCCGATGAAGACGGACAGCCTGAACACGCGCCCTGCATCTGCAAGAATACGATGCCTTTTTGGAAGCCGCGATACAAGATGTCACCGCCGTCATTGGCAACGGCAGGGCGCACGCGGGTCTCGATCAGTTCCTTGATTTGATCAACAATTTCTGCGTCGGCCGGATCGTCGAGGGGATATTCATCAGCAGCGGAGGGAACCGAAATTCCAGCCGCGCTGGCGGGGTGAAACAATGGCATGTTGGCGCTGAAATGATCCAGCAATATACCCAAAACGTCAGGTTTTAGATCGGACCAATTGACGCCCGGCGCCGACGTAACCGAGATAAATCCTTTGCCAAAAAATACGCCTGTGACATCGCCCAAGCCAAACAACGCTTCGGCCAAAGGGGATGCGCCAGCCTCTTCAGGGCTGGCAAAATCGCGCGTTCCGCTTGCCATGACTTCGCGGCCCGGCAAAAATTTCAGGGTGGACGGGTTCGGTGTTGTTTCGGTTTCAATAAGCATATTCTGTATGTGAGGTGCGCAGCGTGAAAGCGCAAGTGTGTTTTGCTTGACAGCCGGAGTGAATTGACAATCTATGCGGGGGCTACACGGCCTATGCGGTGCTGACGGAGACGAAAATTTATGACTGATCAAACGGGCAAGACAGCTTGGATTACCGGCGCATCATCCGGAATCGGCGAGGCTTTGGCCAAGGCGTTCGTCGCCGATGGCGGCGCATGCGTGCTTTCCGGGCGGAATGTCGCAGAATTGGAACGGGTTGCAAACGAAAGCGGCGCAAAAGATAGCTGCATGATATTGCCGTTTGAAACCACGGACTTTGCATGCTTGCCGGAAATGGTGGAACGGGCCACAGGATTTTGCGGCGGCATAGATGTTCTGGTAAACAATGCCGGGATTTCACAGCGGTCCTTGGCCGCCGATACCGATTTTGCCGTGTACGACCGGATAATCGCGGTCGATCTATTGGCACCGATTGCATTGACGCAGGCGTTGCTGCCGCATTTTATCGCACGCGGCGCGGGTCAGTTGATTATGATTTCCAGCGTGGCGGGCAAAATTGGCGTGCCATTGCGCACCGCTTATTGTGCCGCGAAGCATGGCCTGATCGGCTATTCAGATGCGCTGCGCAGTGAAGTAGCCGGTCTTGGTACCAAGGTGCTGGTCGTCACGCCGGGTTCGATCCGGACCAATGTTTCGCGCAACGCCCTGAACGCCGATGGTTCGGCGCGCGGTATCAGTGATAAGGCAATCGAAAATGGCATTGATCCCGGCGTCGCTGCACAGATGATGTGGGACGCGGTATCAAATGGAACGCGCGAATTGGTGATTGCCGAGGGAATGGAGGCAGAGATGCCAAAGATGCGGGCGCACGAACCAGAAAAGCTGTTCGACATGGTGGAGGCCCTTGTTGCGTCGGGCTATGCCACAAAAATGGCGTCCGAGAGTTAGGCTGGAATTTGCTGTTTGGGGTTTGCCCGAATTTAGCCCCACATTTGGTCAAGTATGACACTCGTCATTGCGAGCGAAGCGCGGCAATCTAGGGTTGTGATGCGCTGCTCTGGATTGCTTCGTCGCTTCGCTTCTCGCAATGACGATTCTATAAAATGTCATCCCGCTCTACGGTGACGGTTCATTCAAATGTCAACCAAACTCCACCGCGCATTAGTGCTTGTAATGTAGGATTTGTTCTGGGAATGAAGGGCATGGCCGCTTTGATAGGGCCCGGCTCTTTGACATCGTTGGCGGTCAAATCATCCTTGCTTCGCCCCGCAAATCGGCGAAAGCGAAATCCTACAAAAAGACGAAAAAAACCACGATGTAGGAAATAATCGAACGCCGTTCTTTCGCAAAAGTTCAAAATGGGCGTCAACCTTGTCAACCAGGTGTCAACTTAGGCGGTTTTGGACGGTTTTGGCCTTGGCGCATGTAGGCAAAATTTGCTCCGGGAATGCCCGATCCGGGACGCCAAATGGCTGCCATTATCGCCGCCATAGGCGCGCCGCGTAAACCCGCTTTATGCGTTCAACTTCATCGCGGCGGCCAATCGCGCCAACCGTCCGCGAACAGGCGCGGTGTCCAATGCCGAGAGGGCTGGC
>JAYUPJ010000061.1:0-24838 GCA_043760195.1 Sphingomonadales bacterium
GATCCGCGAGGCAGCAGACCGTTTCCACGTCGAAGTTTGGCGCAGTTTTGCGCCTTGGCTTTGGACAGCGTTAAAGACCTCTGCCAGCCATTGAGCGCGTTTAGATACAGAATAGAAAACAATCAAAAAAGAGTCTTCGTCATTCCCGCGAAGGCGGGAATCCATCACCTGACCTAGCAAAGTTGAGCAAGCTTGCGTAAAATTCGAGTGCTGGTGATGGATTCCCGCCTTCGCGGGAATGACGATATCTATTTTTCGCGATGTAGTCTTTGAATGTAAACATTTCCAAGAGCGCGGTAAGGTTGGTTGAGAGCGGGATGACATCGCCCGGTAGCAGAAATCCTTCTCCGTTGGTCCTGCCGGATGGACCAAACAATAAAACTTGTAATGTAGGATTTGTTCTGGGACCAAGGGCCATGCCGCTTGTTCGGGGCGCGCTCTTTGACATTGTTGGCGGTCCAATCATTCCCTTCGCGGCCACATTGGCGAAGAAAGAAAATTACAAAACAAACTCGATATTGAAAATTATCTATACTCGGACTAGCAATTAGTTTCAAAATGGGTGTCAATCTCGTCAACTAGGTGTCAACTTGATGATTTTCGCCAATCCATAAATTCTTTGGCAAACTGCGCGTGGACATTAGTGTCGCTTATGTTATGATTAGTCATTCACTTAATACAAAATGATGGATTTCCGCCCATGAAACTCCCGCAGGAATTCGATCTTCATGCACTTGAAGTATTTGTGATGACTGTTGAATTGGGCGGCATGTCACAATGCGCAGTGCATTTGCAGGTGACCCAGTCGGCAGTGTCGCAAACAATTGCCAAGCTGGAAATGGGCGTTGGAGCGCCGTTGTTTGATCGCACCATGCGGCCCTTGGGGTTAACGACCAGCGGAAAGTCGCTTTTTGCACGCGGACAGAAACTGATTGCCCATGCCCGCCTTACCTATGACGAGGTGCGCGAAGGCGCGAATTTGCCCGTTTCCAGCATTACCGTGGCGATGTCGTTCAGTCTTGCCAATCAATTGACCGCTCCGATTTTGAACAGTCTTCGTCCGCGCGCTGACCGGTGGAATATTCGGTCGGGCATTTCAATGGAGCATCAGGGCGAATTTTTGGCGCGTGATATTGATATGCTGGTGACCGGCAGCTTCAATCTGGAACACCGCGATAATGTTGAGCTTCATCCGGTTTTTGAAGAGAATTTCATCCTTGTCTTTCCAAGTGATTATCGTGATCCGGTTGATTTGGCAGGCAATACGCCGCAATTGCCGTTCATACGCTTTTCCCGGTTAACCGGGACCGGGCAACAAATCGAACGTCAGATTACCCGAATGAAATTGAAATTGCCGCAGTCGGTAGAGATCGAATCTTCGCATCAGCAATTGGCGCTGGTCGCAGCCGGGCTTGGCTGGACAATCACCACTCCTGTGTGCCTAGCCGCCGTGCCAGAGCTTTTGCCGCAGATCAGGGCGGAGCCGATGACCCGCGGCCGCTTCGCAAGACAAATACAGGTGGTGGCGCGCGCAGGAGAGTTGGGAGACATTCCAAAGTTAACAGCTGATTTGTGCACCAGGACGCTGCAAGACATAACTTTTCCGCCGCTTATCGCCGCATATCCATGGCTCGAACAACAATTGCTGTGGCCGGCAATGAAAGGCGCGGATTTGTGAGTTCTCCGGCATCCCGCTCCATCTTCTTACACCGCCAAGTCACCTGCGGCCAACTGCCAGAAATGCAATAACCCTGTGCTGAAACTCAATGGCACATAGGCGATGCAGCTATTTTCGCTGATTACATGCAGCCGCACCGCAACATGATCGATGAACGTGGCCGCGCTGCATCCAGCGGCAAAGCTAGGGTTTTCAGCGTCAAACACGCCGCCCTCCATCAACAATTCGCGCCATCGCGGACCAGACAGGCGGACACGGACAATACCGCCGCCAATGGCGGTAACCGCGCCGTCGCTGCCCAGTATATCGGGTAATGCGCTAACGTCGCCTTCGACCAGCCAAACGGCCGGTTCATAGCGGATCAAGCGCAGCGCATCGGTTCCGTCTGATCGGCCCATCGCCGGAAGTGCAAAACCGGTCGCGGCCTTGAACCGTTTGGCGACGGCGACAGGATTGCTCCAGATTTCGAACGCAAAAAGCGGCGCTGCGGGCAGGGAAGTGACGGTTATCTCAGTCACGGTAACGCTCTCCTGCGGTGTCGTAAAAATGCGGATGCACAACCCGAACGCGGGCTTTTTTGCCGCGCGTGGGTGATGTTGCGATCATTTCTTCGCCGTGACGGCTGAACCCGCGTTCCAATTGTGCCAACGCTATCGATCCGCCTTCCACAATCCGGAACGCTGCGGCGCTAACATGGCCTTGCGGTGTTTCGCCTTCGCGGCTGATCAACATTGATCCTTCGGGAATATCTCCCTCAATCGCCTCAACACCGACCAATTGCCGTCGGCCAGCATCGGATAGAGCGGGGCGTAACAGCCCCGAATACCCGATAAAACCGCCAGCTTTGTTGAGCATTTTTTCCAGCGCCAGATCATGCGGGGTCATGCGTCCATCGACCTCGCCGCCGACGACCAGATGGCCCTTTTCAATGCGAAGGAACTCCATTGCTTCCATGCCATAAAGAGCGCCGCCATGCTTTCCTAATTCGGTTTCGCATGCGGCCCATACGGCGGCAGCGCGGCTTGCCTCAACATAGATTTCAAACGCCCGCTCACCGCTATAGCTCGCCGCGAGCGCGGTCACTGGAACGCCAGCGATCATAGCCGGCACCGTTGACATGTGGCGCGGTGGTTCGCCGCCAACCAGCGCCGTCAGCATGGCTTTTGCATTCGGTCCTGCAACCGCAATTCCGGCATAATGTTCCTGAACATTAACGGCAGATACGCGCAGATGGGGCGCAAGATACTGGCGAACGTATGAGATATGCGCCGCCATCCGGTCAGCGCCGCCAGTTGAGCTGGTTAGCAAATAGCGGTCTTCGGCAAGCCGCCAAACAGTGCCATCGTCGAACACAATTCCGTCTTCGCGAAGCATAAACGTATAGCGCCCGCGCCCGGTGGCGAGCTTGGCAACGCTGGTCGCGCATATCATTTCGAGCAACGCCGCCGCATCGGGACCGCACACCTCGAACTTGGCAAGCGTGGAAACATCCGTCATTCCGACATTGGTGCGCACAGCCTTAGCCTCACGGAGCGCGGCCTGCGCCAGTGTTTCGCTTGCAATCGGATACGCGCGCGGACGGAACCAATAGCCAAGCGGCTGCCAGATCGGGTTCTTTGCCGCATGCACATCATAAAGCGCCAGCCGCCGGACATGTTTGCCCGCATCTTTTGCCCCCGCTCCTGCCAACAGCCCCATGGTTACCGGCGTATAAGGGGGACGGAACGTGGTCAGCCCGGCCTGCGGAATAGCAACACCCTGTTTCTCCGCAAGCCGCCCGAGCGCCGCCATATTGCTGAGTTTTCCCTGATCGGTTGCCATGCCCAATGTGGTGTAACGTTTCAAATGTTCGACCGAGCGATAGCCCTCCGCCCAAGCGAGATCGACATCGGCGAGCGTCACGTCATTCTGGAAATCGATGAAGCTCTTCTTTGGCGATGATGCAGGGGTGACCATGTAAACCGGTTCGGGATTAACCGCACCGCCGATGGTGGTCACATTCTGACGCGACATCGCAGGCAGAAATGCTTGCGCCGCCTCGTTCCAATCAAGCGTGCCGCCAGCCTGCATATGCAAATGAACAACCGGCGTAAACCCGCCCGAAACCGCGATCAAATCGGCGTTCCAGCTTTTTGTGATACCGCCGACCAACGCGCTGACGCTTTTTAGGCAATGGCGTTTTCCTGCCGCCGAAAGCGGGGTAGCATTGTTGTGAACGTCAAAACCACTGCCGGATCCTGCAGGGGCTGGCCGTGCGTCCAAGATAGCAACGATCTGAGCCCCTGCGTTTTTGAGGGCCACAGCGGTTTTATAAGCGTCATCGTTGTTCGTGGCGATCACCACGCGCTTGCCGGGAAGCACTCCGAAACGGAGTACATACGTGCGCGCGGCTTGTGACAGCATCACGCCGGGCCGGTCATTATGGGCAAAAGCCATCGGCCGCTCGATGCTGCCGGTGGCAAGGATTACTTGACCAGCGCGCACATGCCAAAGCCGCTGGGCCACACCGTTTGACGGAACCTGTCCAGGTTCGGAAAGGCGCTGTGTCAAGGTTACAAGATCATGTTCCCAATATCCCGAGGCAGTCGTTCGGGTCATGATACGGCCGCCCGCGGCAACAATGCGCGCGGCGGTCGTTTCGGTCCAAACTGAACCAAGCTCTTGCGGATCACGGACTAACGATGAGCCAAGGATGGAGTCCTGTTCAACAAGGATGACACGCTTGCCTGCCTCTGCGGCTTCCAGCGCCGCGGATAATCCCGCAGGCCCGCCGCCCACAATCAGCACATCGCAAAACGCCGCGCGTTGGCTGTAACGGTCGGGGTCAGTTTTGGTTGGTGCATTGCCCAGCCCGGCTGCTTTGCGGATGAAATATTCATAGAACATCCAGCGTTTGGCCGAACCGAAAAAGGTTTTGTAATAGAAACCGGCGCTTAACATTGGTGCTGCCAGTCCAAAGGCCGCCCCTATGTCGAAACGAAGGCTGGGCCAACGGTTTTGGCTTTGTGCCGCCAACCCGTCATAGACAAAGACATCGGTCGCGCGTGTATTGGGCTCGCTACGTCCGCCTTCGCCAATTGTAACCAGTGCATTGGGTTCTTCGACGCCTGCGGTCATAATGCCGCGCGGACGGTGATATTTGAAACTGCGCCCGACAAGGCCTATGCCATTGGCAAGCAGAGCAGCAGCGAGAGTATCGCCATTGCGCGCCAAATAGGTTTTGCCATCAAATGTGAAGTTCACGGTCGCTCCGTCAGAAGAGCGCGATGGTCCGGTTGTATTAGTGCCTCCGGTCATGGCAATGCCTCCGGTCCGACCGCGCTTACTGCGCTAATTTCGTTTGTGACGCGGTGGCGCGTTATGACTAGCCAGGCGCGGCAGCCATAAGTGTGCCGCCAAATCTCTTCGTCGAACCCGCGCGGGTTATTGCGGGTAAACAATATTTTCATGGCATCTTCTGGTGCGGTATCAATCGGCACAACCGAGTCAGCCGAGCGGCCATACGTAAACTCGATTTGGGAGCGCGGACCGCAATGGGGGCAAGTGATTTGCATCATGTCAGCGACTATCCGGCATCGGGCCGCTGCCTGTTTCGTCAATCGTCGCGCCGCGTTCAAAGCGGCCGAGTGAAAACGGTGCATTCAACGCATGCGGCTTTCCGGTTGCCAGTGTGTGGGCATAGGTCCAGCCAGAGGCAGGCGTCGCTTTGAACCCGCCATAACACCAGCCGCCATTGAGGAAGAGGTTCCTTACCGGCGTTTCGCCGATGATCGGCGATCCATCAAAGCTCATGTCGGTAACGCCCGACCAGGTTCGAACCATGCGTAGCCGGGACAGAGCGGGGACCAGCGCAAGCCCTTGTGCAATTGCGCCTTCGGTAATCATCGGGTTGCCGCGCTGGGCATAGCTTGGCCAATTGTCAGGATCGCCGCCAAAGACAATGCCGCCCTTGTCCGATTGGCTGATGTAGCAATGCAAAGATTGTGATTGGATAATGCCGTTGATCATCGGCTTAACGCCTTCGGTGACCAACGCCTGCAACGTCTGCGATTCTATCGGCAGCTTCAGACCAGCGAGACCGGCGACATGTCCGCTGCTGCCCGCGACACAAATGCCGATCCGTCCGCCGCCAATTCGGCCGCGCGTAGTTTCAACACCGACGACAGCATCGCCGTCGCGAACAAATCCCGTCACCTCACATTTTTGGATGATGTCAACGCCAAGGCTATCGGCGGCGCGTGCATATCCCCATGCCACGGCGTCATGGCGTGCAGTACCGCCACGCCGCTGGATCATCGCGCCCTCGATTGGAAAGCGCGCCGAACGCGACATATCAAGTAACGGTTCGCGTTTGGCGACTTGGTCACGGGTCAGTAATTCGGCATCAATGCCCTGACACGCCATTGCATCGCCGAGCTCGGCAAGTTTGGTCATGTCAGCGTCTGAATGGCCCAATACCATCGCGCCGCGCGGGCTGAACATCACGTTATAGTTGAGCTCGTCGCTGAGCCCTTCCCAGAGTTTGAGCCCGAATTCGAGGAACTTTTGTGATGCCTCAAGCCGGTAATTGGACCGCACGATCGTGGTGTTGCGGCCAACATTCCCGCCACCAATCCAGCCTTTTTCAAGCACAGCGATGTTGCGCAGGCCGTGAACTTTAGCGAGATAGTATGCGGTCGCCAATCCGTGCCCGCCGCCACCAATGATGATGATGTCGTAACTGGGTTTTGGATCTGGATCGCGCCACGCGGGCTGCCAATGCTTTTGCCCGTTCAACGCGCCGCGCAGCAACTGAAGTGCCGAATACCGGCTCATACAATCGGCATCCACCCGCGCTTTTCACGCCAGTCCGCTTCCAGCCCGTCAAAGCGTGACAGTTTGAAAAGATCCAGGTTGGCAAAGGAGCAGGTCCCGTCGATCACAAGATCGCGGATCGCATGGCCCGACGCCGGCGACAGGCCAAAGCCAACGCTCGACATGGAGGCGACCACCACATTGTCTGGACTGCTCAACCGGTCGATGATCGGGCGGCCATCGGGTGAATTTTCAATCACGCCCGCCCAGCTGCGGATCACATTCAGATGCGCGGCCTTGGGGAATAGCTCGGCCAGTCGTTTCGCCAGATTGCGCGCCAGCGGTGTTGCAGGCCGTGCGGCAGGGCCATCAGCGTCCGTATCCAGCCATTCGTGCGGACCACCACCATAAGCCAAATTGCCGCGCATTGTCTGGCGGCCGTAAAGCTTGTGCCCGTCCACGCCTGTAAGCGGCATCATCGGGGCAGGCTCGGTGATGATCATCTCCGCCCGTGCTCCCGCCAGCGGGACATCGACGCCCAGTTGCGCCATCAGATGCGGAATTTGCGGACCCGCCGCAACGACCACAGCATCGCAGCCATAGGTTGCACCGGCAGTTTTCACGCCTGTCACTTTGCCGCCTGCCGTTTCAAATCCCGTGACGGGGCTATGCTGAATGATCTTTCCGCCCAAATCTTGCAATGCCCATGCATAGGCCTGCACGGTACGGTGCGGATTGGCATGGCCGCCGAATTTGTAATGCACGCCGCCAAAAGCTTTTTCGCTCGCCAGCGGGACGGCATCCAAAACCTGTTTGGTATCAAGCAAAGCAACCTGATGGTTCAAGCGTTTGTGGCGTTCGGCAACGAAACGGTATTGCTCCCATTGCCGCTCAGTCATCGCGATGATGATGCGCTCTTTCTGATGTTCGGTGGGATAGCCGAGAAGCTCATCCATCTGCGGCCACATCCGCTGTTCTTCATCGAACAAGGGGCTGGCATAATGCGATGCGCCTCCGCCGTTGCGGCCCGACGCTTCCCACCCGACAATGAACTTGTCGAGCACGGTCACTTTGACGCCCGAACGCGCCAGCCACCAACCCGCGCTCAGCCCGGTAACGCCGCCGCCGACGATGACTACTTCTGAACCGCTCATTCGTACATCCCCGTATAGAGCATTTGGCGATGCTCATCTTCATGCTGCGTGCCGATATCCTCGTGCGGGACCCAGGCGGTTGGGATACCAAACCAAACATCCCATGCCGCATCCATCGCCGCAGGTTCCTGCCAATCGGCCAAGATTTTCATGGGCAGAGGGCGAACGGGCGCGCGGTGCGTGGCGAGTGGTATGGTACCGAAGGGCTTATCCGCCTCAATCGCGAGCAGCATCGCGACCTGATCGCGGCAGCGGCGGCCTTGACACACGCCCATGCCTGCGCGCGTCAGGCGTTTGATTTGATCGGGATTGGCGGGGCCGTCTTCAAGCAATGTCTCCAATGAACGAGCGCACATGGCGGCGGGGCGGGCCAGATAATTGGGCGGCTGCACGCCGATCAAATCAGCCCGGGTCACTTCTTCGCATTGGCAAATGATCGTTTCATCGCTGCTGACCGCCGAGAGCGCACGCATCCAATCCATGCGGTATTCGATATGGTCAAAGCCGGTATCGGCCAAACCAGCACAATCGCCAACTGCGCTGACGCTGGCTTCACCTGCCGGAACATAGCCGCCGCGCTTACTATCGAGTGCGCGCGGGCCATGCATTGCATCGACCAACTCGATGGAAGGGACAAGGCCGATGGCCATGCATATAGTATCGCAGGCAATCTGTTCGCCTGATGAGAGCTCCGCGCTTTCAATGCCATCGATTCCGCCCTTTGCCGCAGCGATGGTAAGCCCGCAATTGATCGCGATGCCAGCGGCTTTGACCTGTGCGACAAGGTCCGCATTGCCCTGCGGCGCATCACGCAATTCTATTAGTCCCGCAACTTGTATGCCCCGGCCATGCGCTAATAATGCGGTTTCCAGCGCTAGATCATGTGATCCAATGATTAATATCCGCCGCCCCGCAAAGGCGTCATAACGTGTCAGCAGCATCTGCAGCGCAGCGGCCCCCGTCACGCCCGGCTGGTTCCAGCCCGGAAATGCCATCGCCAGATCGCGTGCACCTGTTGCCAGCACTAGCTTGTCAAAGCCGACCAACCATGAACGTTCGGCATCGGCAAGGCCGACCACTTGTTCGGGCAAGCTCTGGACGCCGGGACCATTGCGGTAAACGCCCCAAGCGGCTGTGCCAAGCAGCACTTCAACGCCTGCTTCCATGGCTGTTTCCAATTCCGCCATGCTCATGAAAATAGCCTCAAGCATACGGTCACTATTCTGCGTCGCGGCAGTCATTCTGCCGCCAAAATAGAGCGGCACATCATTGCCCATCAGTGCGCCTGAAACCGGATTTTCATCCACCAGCAGCACCCGTGATCCAGCCTTGGCGGCTTCAATCGCCACCGCAATTCCGCTGGGCCCTGCGCCAACGACGACAACATCGTAACGCACTTCGGCGGCGCTATGCGTCCCGTTGATTGCGCACAAATCGGTTCCGGTAAAATTCAGTTCCATTATACAGCCTCTAATGCTTGCGCCAAATCGGCGATCAGGTCTTCAACATGTTCAAGCCCGACGGAAAGCCGGATCGTACCATCAGTAATTCCGCCCGCAAGCCGTTGTTCGCGGGCAACGGCATAATGCGTCGTGCTGGCCGAATGACAAATCAGCGTTTCGGAACCACCAAGGCTAACGGCCATTTTCATCAGCCGCAACCGGTCAAGCATAAGGAATGCTTCCGCCTCACCGCCGTGCAAGTCAAAAGAAAAGGTCGATCCTGCGGCTTTACACTGGCGGTCGTATACCGCACGCTGGCGGCTGCCCTCGGCCAAAAAGCCAAGATAGGTGACGCCTGCGACCTTGGGATGATCGCGCAGAAATTCGGCAACGCCGCGCGCATTGCTCATGGCACGTTCGGTCCGCACCGCAACCGATTCCAGTGAACGCAACATCAGCCAGCAGGTATTGGGATCGAGATGATTGCCCCACGTCGTGCGTTGCATCCGCAGATGTTCAATGAGATCTTTTCGGCCGCTAATCCCGCCAGCCAGCAAGTCACTATGCCCGCCGCAATATTTGGTGAGCGAGGTCATACACAGATCAACGCCGTGTTCGATGGGGCGCTGTGCAAATGGTCCTAGCAAGGTATTGTCGACTACGACCAACGGGCGATGACCCTGTTTGTTGCCAACCTCGTCAGCAATGCGAACCATTAGGTCAAGGTCAACTATCGCAGCGGTCGGGTTGGCCGGTGTTTCTGCAATGATCAGCTTTAGCGGACCTTTGGCGATAGCTGCATCAGCTGCGGCGCGAACATCGGCCTCGTCTGTGCCATCAAGATAGGCGGCGGCATGCGATCCAAATTGCGGCATGACGTTGTTATATAGCATGTCGATGCCGCCATAAATCGGACGGCCATGTATTACGCTATCGCCCGGACGGACATGAGCGAGCGCGATGCTTGAGTGCGCGGCCATGCCGCTGGAATATGCAACCGCCGCTTCGGCCCCGTCGACCGCAGCAAGGCGTTTTTCTAGGAAATCCAAACCTGGATGGCCAAGCCTGGAATAGATATGGTTGCTTTTGCCGACCTGTGGCCCGCTGCCGTCAAAATACGCTTCGTGCACATCTTTGGCATGCTGCGCCGATGGGTAGACGAAGGTGGACGTCATAAAGATTGGCGGCTTTACCGCACCCATACCGAGTTCGGGATCATAGCCATAGGCAACGGCAAGCGTTTCGGGGCGCATCCCCTTGGGAAGGTCAGTCGACATGGGCGTCAATATAGGCACGAGCCTTGTCGCAATAATAGTCTGTAAATCGCAACGCCAACATCTCTGCTTCTTGTGAATAGGGGCCGGGTGTATAACCGATGCTGTTCACGCCGACTTGATTGTTTTCGGCGAGCTGCTTGTCCTCCAGATTGGTTTTGGTCCACAATTCGGTCAGCGAAGCGATATCATAATCAACGCCTTCAACGGCATCTTTATGTACAAACCATTTGCTGTAAACATGGGTTTCATTCGGGCCAACCGGTACCGCGCTAAACATGAAAACACCGTCAGCGGTGCAGTGCACGAAGCAATGCGGATCAAGCGCAAACCGCATCGACCCGATGTCGCCGCCATTGACGTTGCACATCAGTTTCTTTGACAGATGCTGACCATCGTTGGATATCGAAACGCTGCCTTCATTGAGCGCGAACCGGGCGACCTGCCACCAATGGCCTTCAACGGCTTTATGGGGCAACCCGTGCGCGTCCATTGCGGCTTCAAATTCCTTGATCCGGGCATCCTCACCAGCATCAAAATGGCGCGACATGTCGACCGGAAACGACTTTGCCAGCGCCGGATGGCCGGTTCCGCAATGATAACATTCGCGCGCATTTTCCATGACCAATTTCCAATTGGCATTTTCAACAAGCACGCTTTGGTGCGCAAGCTTGGCATCTTTCATCCGATGCGGCGCTGCATAGGCGGCGAGCTTGTCACCAAATTCATCGAAGGGGGGAGGGGTGTCAGCCAGGCAAATAAACAATGCACCCTCGACATTTTTCAATGCAACCGGTTTTAAACCGTGATCGCCTTTGACAAAATCGGCGGGCATTCGGTTTGCCGCGAACAGAGAGCCATCGAGATCATAGGTCCAGCGGTGATAGGGGCAGACCAACTTTGGAGCGGTGCCACTGCCAACCGGGCAAATCATCGAACCACGGTGACGGCAGCTGTTGTGGAAGGCCCGGATTTCGCCGCTCTTGTCGCGCGTAATGACGACCGGCCACTTGCCGATCATCAGCGAGATGTAGCTGCCGGACTTGGGTAGCTCGCAATCCATCCCGACCATCAGCCAGCATTGCCCGTAGACAGCGGTCATATCAAATTCAAAGGCGATTGCATCGGTATATAGTGACTGCGGCAGCGTATGTCCGGGCTTTCGGTCCCGAAATAGCGAACGGATATGGTCCAACTCTAACACAATGTTTTCTCCCGCCATGACAAATACCAAATCGTTCTTGAACCAAAGCAACCACCGCACATAATCGCATTTTCGCATAGCCCTATGTAAAAATGTAGGGCAAATGGATTTTGCGCAGAATCGGCTGCGCAAAGAACGGATTTAGAAAGGTCGCAAGATCACCAATCGAACTGCTATCAATCGCCGTTGGTTGCCTCTGAATGCGTTGCGGGCATTTGAAGCTGTTGGCCAGCAATTGAGCTTTACCGGCGGTGCTGCGGCGCTGTCTGTGTCGCAAAGCGCAATGAGTAGACACGTAATCGGACTTGAAGAATTGCTGGGTAAACAGTTATTTGTCAGGGATTCATCACGACTAACCTTAACAGCTGCTGGCGAAGAATTGCTGCCCGTGGTCGCGAAGAGTTTGGACCGTATCGAGCAAACAATGAATGCGATCAGGGATGATAGTGTGGCGCGCCGCGCGCTACGCATACACATTCCGCCATCTTTATTACAGCAGCTGTTTCTGCCATTGTTGCGTGATTTTCATCTTGAGTTTCCAGACATTCGGATTGATGTTTCCAGCGCGCATGTCACAGGGTTGCCCGCGACAAATCTCGATATGGCGATTGTCTATGACCGGCCCAATGTCGACGACCGGATAACCGACCTGTTGTGGATGGTTCGCGTTGCTCCCCTCTGTTCCCCTGAAACCGCCGCACGGATCGGCGATCTGTCGCTTGAACAATTCTTAGCCGCAGAGGAATTGCTTCACCTAAAACTGGACGATCAACCGAGGGATTTGCTGTGGAGCGCGTATGCCCGGCAATGCGGCATCGGCGTTACCATCGGTGACGGGGTGGCTTTCGATACCTCCGTTGCTCTGGCCCAATATGCTATGGCTGCGAATGGTGTGATGCTAGGCGATATTGATATGTTTGCAGGGGAAATAGCCAACGGCCAACTCGTGATGCCATTTCCTGCGGTGGTTGAAGATGGATACGGTTATTATCTCAAACTTCATGCCGACGATATGTCTGATCCGGCTATTTCGGTGTTCCGTAGCTGGCTTATCCAGCGATTGGGAAAGACGCAAACCTACGATGATAAAACATCACCATAGGTTTACTTCGCAGGGTTTAATTCAGCCAGCATAGCAATTGCCGCAAGCGCGTTGGGTTCAAGGCCCTGTGCGCCAATGATAAGCCGCTTCATTCGCGGATCCCAATAGAGCTGGATATGGTGGGCGATCGCGCCCACCGGATCGTCATCCGTCTCCAGATTTTTGGCGATCTGATTGACCATATGGACCAGGCGATCGACGGTGTTCATTCCGCAGGCACTTCCGCTTCAATCCGGCGTGATCTTTCCGACAACGCTTCATATTCTTCCTGCCAATCTGTCGGGCCATTTGATGCGCTGATTTGCACCGCCGTCACTTTATATTCCGGGCAGTTCGTTGCCCAGTCACTATAGTCAGTAGTGACGACATTGGCCTGGGTAACGGCATGGTGGAACGTGGTGTAGACGACGCCGGGCGCGACCCGGTCGGTAACGGTGGCGCGTAAAGTCGTCTCGCCCGCCCGGCTGGCAAGCCTTATCCAGTCGCCAGTTTTTACACCGCGATCTTCGGCATCGACTGGATGGATTTCAAGCAGGTCTTCGGGATGCCAAGCGACATTTTCGGTGCGCCGTGTCTGTGCGCCGACATTGTAATGCGACAATATGCGCCCGGTGGTGAGCAACAATGGGAAGCGCGGACCGGTCTTTTCATCGGTTGCGACATAGTCAGTGACGACGAATTTGCCTTTGCCGCGAACGAACCCGTCAACATGCATAATTGGCGAACCATTCGGCGCATCTGCAGTGACCGGCCATTGCAGCGATCCTTCTTCATCGAGCCGGTCAAAAGATACGCCAGCGAAAGTCGGCGTGAGGCGGGAAATTTCATCCATTATCTCGCTTGGGTGACTGTAGTTCCAATCTAGGCCCATCGCTTGTGCTAACTTTTGTGTAACCTCCCAATCCTCAAGGCCGTTCATCGGTGTCATTACCTTGCGTACCGGCTGAATGCGGCGTTCGGCGTTGGTAAAGGTGCCATTCTTTTCAAGGAATGTGGACCCGGGCAGGAAAATATGTGCGTAATTCGCGGTCTCGTTGAGGAACAAGTCATGGACAATGACGCATTCCATCGCGGCAAGTCCGGCGGACACATGTTTGGTATCCGGATCAGACTGTAAAATGTCTTCACCCTGACAATATAACGCCTTAAACACGCCGTCGACAGCGGCATCGAGCATATTGGGAATACGCAAGCCCGGTTCGGGATCGAGCGCAACACCCCAGTCATTTTCAAACAAGCGCCGTGTGTCGCCGTCGCTTATGTGACGGTAGCCGGAAAGCTCGTGCGGAAAGCTGCCCATATCGCATGCGCCCTGCACGTTATTCTGTCCGCGCAGCGGGTTCACGCCGACGCCGCGCCGCCCGATATTGCCGGTCGCCATGGCTAAGTTGGCAATCGCCATCACGGTCGAGCTGCCTTGCGAATGTTCGGTTACGCCGAGCCCGTAATAAATCGCTCCATTGCCGCCAGTCGCATAAAGCCGGGCAGCGGCACGCAATTCGCCTGCATCAACAAGCGTAACGGGTTGCAGGTTTTCCGGGCTGTTGCGTGCTTGCGACACGAATTCGGCCCAGTGGCTATATTCATCCCAATCGCAGCGTTCCTTTACGAATTTTTCGTTCGCCAAGCCTTCGGTTACGATGACATGCGCCATTGCCGTCAGCACGGCAACGTTGGTTCCCGGACGAAGCGGCAGATGATGCTGCGCCTCAATATGCGGGCTGCGCACAATATCGGTGCGGCGCGGGTCGATGACGATCAACTTTGCACCGGGTTTGCCGTCTTGACCGCGCAAACGGCGCTTCATCCTGCTGGCAAAGACCGGATGGCCGTCGGTCGGGTTGGCACCGATGATCAGGATCACTTCGCTGTCCTCGACGCTATCAAAATCCTGTGTGCCGGCGCTCGTGCCAAATGTCGTCCCTAGACCATAGCCCGTCGGCGAATGGCAAACGCGCGCGCAGGTATCGACATTGTTATTGCCAAATCCGGCGCGGACCAGTTTTTGGACAAGAAACGTTTCTTCATTGGTGCAACGGCTGGACGTGATGCCGCCCAATGCGTGCCTGCCATAAGTGTCAGCAATCCGTTTTAGCTCTGATGCGGTGTACGCAAACGCTTCATCCCATTCGACCTCGCGCCATGGATCGCTGATCGATTTGCGGATCATGGGTTTCAGGATGCGTTCCTGATGTTGCGCATAACCCCACGCAAAACGTCCCTTTACGCAGCTATGGCCGCGATTGGCCTTGCCGTCTTTATAGGGAACCATCCGCACCAATTGTTCGCCGCGCATTTCGGCGCGAAACGTGCATCCAACGCCGCAATAGGCGCAGGTGGTGACCACGCTGCGTTCGGGTGTACCGACTTCTACTACTTTCTTTTCGATGAGAGTTGCCGTTGGACATGCCTGCACACATGCACCGCAAGACACGCATTCGCTGCCCAAGAAATTATCGCTAGATAGTCCCGCCGAAATTTTGGAATCCCATCCGCGTCCCTCCATAGTCAACGCCAACGTACCTTGCACCTCGTCGCATGCCCGGATGCAGCGCGAACAGGCAATGCATTTGGATGGATCAAAATCGAAATAGGGGTTGGAGTGGTCCTTTTCTTGACCCAGATGGTCGGCTTGGACATCATAACGCACATCGCGAAGCCCAACAGCACCCGCCTGATCCTGCAATTCGCAATCGCCATTCGCGCCGCAGGTCAAGCAATCGAGCGGATGATCGGAAATATACAGCTCCATCACGCCCTTACGCAGTTTTGCCAGATGCGGCGTTTGCGTTCGCACTACCATGCCGGGTTCAACCGGCGTTGTGCAACTGGCAGGAGTACCGCGCCGCCCGTCGATCTCGACAAGGCACAAGCGGCATGAACCAAAGCTTTTGACGCTGTCGGTCGCACACAATTTGGGGATCGAGGTGCCTTGTTCCGATGCGGCGCGCATAACGCTCGATCCGGCAGGTACAGTGACCGTGCGGCCATCAATGGTCAGCGTAATTGGCTCGCTTGATTTGGACACTGGCGTCCCGAAGTCATTTTGCGGTTGGTACGTCATGGTTTTACCTTACACCAAAATGGTGCGAATTTTGAGGGATAGTTTCATTTAAGTCCCAACGAAAGCGCGCGGATATGCTCTGGGCCGATGCCGCAGCATCCGCCAACCATTGTTGCGCCCGATGCGACCCATTTTTCGGCCCAAGCCAGATAGCGGGGTGGATCAAGGTCAGCGCGGATTTGCCGCAGCCCGGCATTGGCACCGACTTCTTCGTCGGTGTGCGCAAAACCGTTGGCATAAACGCCGATTTCCATTTCGCTGCTGTCCAGTGCCGCCTTTGCTCTTTGAACCGCATCTTCCATCACTTCGGGTGCGCTGCAATTGAATAATAACGCTTTTGCGCCAAGCTTTTGTGCCACCAGCACTGCGGCCTCGATGCTTTCACCCGAACGAAGCATTGCCGTTCCGTCGTCCTTGAGTGTGAAGGAGAGCCACAAGGGGCGGGCGTCACCTTGCAACATTTCACCAATCAATTCAGCTTCACCAAGGGTGCTCAAAGTTTCGGCCAGCCATAAATCAACGTATGGACTTAACCCATCAATTAAGACCGAAAGGATGCTGCGCGCCGCTTCGATCTCAAACAGATCGGGGCGATATGATCCGAGCACCGGCGGCAGTGATCCGGCAACTTTCAAACCATGGCGATCTGCGGCTTCGCGCGCTATCTTGCCTGCCAAATGTGCCAGTTCCTCACCGCGCTGCGCAAAACGCTCTTCGCCGATATGAAATGGAACCACGGCATAGCTGTTTGTGGAAATCACCTTTGCACCGGCCACCGCAAATGCATCATGCGCTTTGGTCACAAACTCCGGTGCCTCCATTAGCGCCAGTGCTGACCATTCGGGTTGTCCAAACGGTGCACCCAGGCGTTGCAATTCACGGCCCACGCCGCCGTCGAGAATGGTTATTGTCATTTGAAATCTTCGGGAAAATGCGTGATCGCGCTCATGACTGGATAGGGGGTGAATCCGCCCAACGCGCACAGCGAACCGAATTTCATCGTTTCAGACAAATCAGCAATTAGCGCCAGATTGGCCTCGACATTTTTGCCCGCGATAATCTGGTCCAGCGTTTCGAGGCCGCGGGTGCTGCCCAAACGGCACGGCGTGCATTTTCCGCAACTTTCGATGGCACAAAACTCCATCGCGAAACGCGCCATTTGCGCCATATCAACCGTATCATCAAATACAGTGATGCCCGCATGGCCGATCAATGCATCGGCGGCTGCAAAAGCTTCATAGTCGAAAGGCAGGTCGAATTGTGCAGGCGGAATATATGCCCCCAAAGGTCCGCCAACCTGAACGCAGCGCACCGAACGGCCGCTTGCTGTGCCGCCGCCAATGTCGTTGACCAGCTCGCCAAGCGTTATGCCAAACGCGACCTCAAACAGCCCGCCGTGTTTGACATTCCCGGCAAGCTGCACGGGCATCGTCCCTTTTGACCGACCCATGCCGAACGCAGCATAAGCCTCTCCGCCATGTACCAATATCCACGGCACTGCGGCAAGCGTCAGGACGTTGTTGACCACAGTGGGCTTGCCAAACAATCCTTCGAGCGCGGGCAGGGGAGGTTTGGCGCGAACCTCTCCGCGTTTTCCTTCTAAGCTATTGAGCAAAGATGTTTCTTCACCGCATACATAGGCTCCTGCACCAACACGAACTTCGACAACAAACGGCGCAATCAGATGGGATGAGGCTATGATCGCAGCTTCCATTTTGGCGATCGCATGCGGATATTCAGACCGGATATAGACATAGCCTTTGTTCGCGCCGACGGCGAGCCCGGCAATCGCCATGCCTTCGATCAGCATGAACGGATCGCCCTCCATCACCATCCGGTCGGCAAAGGTCGCGCTGTCACCTTCATCGGCGTTGCAGACGATGTACTTTTGATCGGCGGGGGCTCCGGCAACAGTTTTCCACTTTATGCCAGCAGGAAATCCTGCGCCGCCGCGTCCGCGCAATCCCGATTCCAATACCGCTGCTATCGTGGCTTCACTGCCCATTTCGCGCGCTTTGGCAAGGCCAAGCCAGCCCTCGGACGCATAATAATCGTCGAGCGATGTCGGACGTGTTTTTCCGGCCCGCGCAAACGTCAGGCGATTTTGCTTGGTAATGAAGAGATGATCTTCGATGCGGCCAATCGATGGCGCGTCACCGGCGATGATCGCAGCGACCATATCGGCTGAAACCGGACCATAGCCAATCCCGTCAATTTCGGCGAGCGGTTCCAGCCAGTGCATGCCCCAGCTCGACACGCGCTCAACCTCCGCGCCCGCTCGGTCAAAAGCGGCGGCAATCGCATCGGCACCGCAAGCGATTGCAACAGCATCGTCGGAAATCCGGACCTTCATGCGTTCGCCATCAATGTGGTCAGCCGTTCAGCATCTAGCCGGGCATACACCGCATCTCCAATCATCGCAGCCGGGCCAACCGAACACAGGCCAAGACAATAAACGGCCTCGACCTTTACGCGGCTTTGTGCGTCGGCGATCGGCACCAATGCTTCAACGCCTCGCGCTTTGCAGGCTTCGGCGCGGCACAGTTTAATGACAGGACGGACTTCCGATTCTTTGCGGAAATCATGGTAGAAGCTGACCACGCCGTATACCTCGGCGCGGGTCAGATTGAGCGCGCCTGCAATCTCGCGCATCGCGTCCTCGCTGACATGGCCGAACGTCTTTTGTACATCGTGCAAAATAGGCAGGAGAGGCCCCTCCCGTCCTTCATGTTCGGCAACTATGTCAGCGATAGTCGTCATTTAGAAAACCACGACGCTGCGGATGCTTTCACCGGCATGCATCAAATCAAATCCCTTGTTGATCTCCTCAAGCGAGAGGACGTGGGTAATCATCGGGTCGATTTGGATCGTTCCATCCATGTAAAGATCGACGATTTTGGGAACGTCTGTGCGGCCTTTTGCTCCGCCAAACGCGGTCCCGCGCCAATTGCGGCCGGTGACCAATTGGAATGGACGGGTGCTGATTTCTTTGCCAGCCTCAGCCACGCCGATGATGATCGAAGTTCCCCAGCCGCGATGGCAGGCCTCAAGAGCTTGGCGCATCACAGTGGTGTTGCCGGTGCAATCAAAGGTGTATTCCGCGCCGCCGTCGGTTAGCGCCACAAGATGGGCGACGATATCGCCATCAATATCCTTTGGATTGACGAAATGGGTCATGCCAAATTTCTTGCCCCATTCTTCGCGGTCAGGGTTAATGTCAACGCCGACAATCATGTTGGCCCCGGCCATTTTCGCACCTTGCAGCACATTCAGGCCAATCCCGCCAAGTCCGAAGATGATCACATTGTCGCCGGGTTGGACTTTGGCCGTGTTGGTGACCGCGCCAACGCCGGTGGTAACACCGCAACCGATGTAACAGGCGCTGTTGAACGGCGCGTCCTCGCGGATTTTTGCAACTGCGATTTCAGGCAACACAGTAAAGTTGGAAAACGTAGAGCATCCCATATAGTGATAGATTGTCTGGCCCTTATAGGAAAACCGCGATGTTCCGTCTGGCATCAGGCCCTTGCCCTGCGTCGCGCGGATTGCTGTGCACAGGTTGGTCTTGCCCGACAGGCAGCTTTTGCATTGGCGGCATTCCGGGGTGTACAGCGGGATGACATGGTCACCGGGCTTAACCGAAGTTACGCCTGCACCAACCTCGCGAACGATACCTGCGCCTTCATGGCCAAGCACGCTTGGGAATATTCCCTCGCTGTCAAAACCGTCAAGCGTGTAGGCGTCGGTATGGCAAATGCCGGTTGCTTTGATCTCGATTAATACTTCGCCAGCCTTTGGGCCTTCCAAATCAAGTTCTACAATTTCAAGCGGCTTTTTCGCTTCAAACGCTACGGCTGCGCGGGTCTTCACATCATTTCTCCTATATTCAACATTCAACGACAATTACGGCCAAGCCGCCTTTCGATGTTTCTTTATACGTGTCTCGCAACTCAAGGCCAGCCTGTTGCGTCGTTTCATTCACTTTACCGTGCGTTCATGATGGCTCCGGCAATGCAACAATCAACGGTTCATGACCAGTTTGTTTCAGAAAGGATATCAGATCAACACCCGCAAGCCCAATCGTTGCGGTATTGCGCAGCGGGTGGATGTTGACACACTCAGCCGATGATAACCGCGCATCAAGCACGACATTCACTTGCCCATCCAAATCGTTGAAAGCAGCAAGTGGCGTCACCGATCCGGGCGAAATACCTAACAATCGCTCCATGTCCTCGGCCTTGCCAAAGCTGACCTTTTTTGACCCGATGGCGGCGGGTAGCTGTTTCAAGTCAATGCGCGCATCATGCGGTGCGGTCACCAGCCAGAACTGGCCCGCAGCATCCTTTAAGAACAGGTTTTTGGTATGCGCGCCGCCAAGTTTCTCATGCAGCTCCGCGCTCGCTTCAACGGTAAATACCGCTTCGTGCTCATGCAAAGTCCAAGCAATATTTAGACGCTCAAGCGCATCCAACATGGCTTGCTCACGGGGCAATTGGTCTTGCACTATTTGAACACAACCGTGCGACTACCGCTTAACATCACGCGGTGTTCAAGATGAAGCTTCACCGCGCGCGCCAGTACCCTGCTTTCGGTATCCTGCCCCTGCGCGATCAAGTCATCGACGGTATCCGCGTGATCGACGATAGACACGTCTTGCGTAATGATAGGGCCTTCATCAAGGTCTGCAGTTACATAATGCGCCGTTGCACCCACCATCTTCACGCCGCGCTCATACGCCCGGTGATAAGGCTTGGCGCCTTTGAACCCGGGCAAAAAGCTATGATGAATGTTAATCACCCGTCCATCCAGCTTTCGGCAAAGCTGATCGGAAAGCACTTGCATATAACGCGCGAGAATAATGAGGTCGACCTGCTGCTCCTCAACCATCGCCAGCAACTTGGCTTCTTGTTCCAACTTATTGGCGGGCGTGATCGGCATGTGATGGAAATCAATGCCTTCATGTTCGGCCCGGCGCTGCCAGTTGGTATGGTTGGAAACGATGCTCGTCACTTCCATCGGCAATCGGCCGGTTGAGGTCCGGTATAGCAAATCGTTCAGGCAATGGCCGCCTTGGCTGACCATAATCATCGCGCGCAGTTTTTTGCGCGTATCATGAATGCTCCAGTCCAGCCTGAAAGCCGTGGCAACGGGGGTGAACGCATCAACGAAACTCTCGCTCGTTTTGCCTTCAGGTGCCGCAATCGCAACGCGCATGAAAAACTGCCCGGTGCTTTCGTCGCCATATTGCGCGCTCGCGATGATATTGCAGTCCTGACTGACAATTGAGTTCGCAACCGCCGCTACAATACCTTTTCGATCTTCGCTTGCGACCAGCAGAATAAAATCAGCCCTGTTTGTCATTTTTTCCCCCAAATCCAATAGCTCGGCTGCACTTAGCCGCGCCTGTTGCTCAATTCCACGCAACGACGAGTATATTAGTCGTTCTAATTGCAATATGTAGATATTATGATTGTTACCGAAAATAATTTTACAGGTCGCTGCAATATGAATTTTGCAGTAATTAATTTTACTGATAGGTTAAAATTGTTCAATTGCGAGAAAAGGGCTGTGATTACAGGTTGGGGAGTATCAATGGGATTTGATCTTTCGACAAACGAAAGACGCCAAAAGGGAGAAAGACATTGAAAATTAGATGGAAATTGTCAACTGCAGCGTTTGTACTGGCATCGTTCGGTGCAGGCGGAACGCAAGCGATGGCGCAGGATGCGGCTGCTGCCGAGGAAAATGATCGCGGCATCGCCGACATCATCGTTACAGCAACGCGGCGTGAGGAATCTTTGAACAAGATACCTTTGGCTATTCAAGCTTTAAGCGGTGATGCGCTGAGCGATTTGAACATTACCAAGTTCGATAAGCTCATCGAATATTTGCCTAATGTGCGTACTGCATCGCGTGGTCCCGGCGCTTCGTCGATCTTTATTCGCGGGCTTTCAACCGATTCCCCAGGTCTGCAAGTTTCCGGCACAGCCGGCGCTCAGCCAACTGTTGCGCTGTATATCAACGATGCGCCTGCTTCTTTGGTGGGCCGCAACCTCGATCTTTACACTGTTGATCTGCAACGCGTCGAAGTGTTGGCCGGTCCGCAAGGTACTTTATTCGGTTCGAGCGCGATGGGCGGCGCGGTTCGCTACATCACCAACAAGCCAGACGCCTCTGCATTCCACTCAGGTTTCAATGCCAGCTATGCCTTTACCAAAAGCGGTAAGGAAAGCGTCGCAGGCGATGCTTTCATTAACGTTCCGATCATCCAAGATAAGCTGGCTCTGCGCGCGGTAATTTATACAGACCGTCAGGGCGGTTATATCGACAATGTTGCAGGCACATTCCAAATGCCGTTCAACGGCAATGTCGGAATTGCTGGCAGGTTGCCAACGGGCAATCCGTTGCTGGTGATGCGAGCAATCCAATCGTGCCAAGCTACGGCAACAACGGTGGTAGCAAATTGCACCGGCAGCAACTATCGGGCACCAATCCGCCAAGAGATCCGCAACGATAAATTCGTGGAAAAGGACTATAACGATGCGACGTATCGCGGCGGACGTCTGGCGCTGACTTGGAATTTGACCGATGATTGGTCCATTGACCTGATGCACCTACGCCAAGAACTCGATACTGACGGCGTTTTTGACTATGAACCTGGTGTGGGTGACCTTCAGGTAACAAAGTTCAATGACAACTCGCTACGCGACAAGGCTAACCTGTCGACGGTCACTTTGAACGGGCGTTTGGGCGCTCTCGATTTGATCTACACCGGCTCGTTTTTGAAGCACAAAGCGACGCAGGTTGCCGACTATGCAGGATATTCAAATATCGGGCTTTATTTGCCCTATTATGAATGTGATCGCGGTGTCTATTACACGGCCGCTTACAATGGTAACATCGGTAATACCTGCTATGCGCCGAATAAGAGCTATCAGACCCGCAACGAAACTAAGCGTTTTACGCAGGAGTTCCGCATAACGACGCCTGCAGAAAACCGCATCCGTGGAACATTCGGCCTGTTTTATGACAACAACAAGCTGAAAGATAACACCGATTGGTCGTATTTGCAGGAAGCAGCAGGGTTCCTTTATCGCCGTGCTCCTAATCCAGCGGTAAATGCCAATGATACCAGCGTCCGATCGGTAAATGTCGGCTTTTTCAACGACGTCCAGCGTCAGGATAAACAGTTTGCAGCTTTTGGTGAGGCTTCATTCGACATCATTCCGGACAAGTTGATACTAACCGGCGGCCTGCGCTATTACAACGAGAAGGCGTCCATAAACGGTTCGTCTGCGGGTAGTTTTGCAACTGGTGCGCGGGGCTTTTACAATGCAGCTTTGGGTACTTACACTGCAACACCGCCACCGCCACCGCCACCACCACCGGGAGATCCGATTCCGCCTCCTCCGCCACCATTTGTCCCACCTGCCTTCTATGGTATTAGCGCCAACTTGAATCAACTTTACGCCGCCGCGTCACCCGCGAAGTATACGGGTGTGCTATACAAGGCTAATTTGACGTATAAGTTCAACGAAAGTTCGCTGGTTTATGCAACATACTCGGACGGCTATCGTCCCGGTGGCTTCAACCGTCGTCCTTGCCGCGTGCCTAGTGCGATCTGTCCAACCAATGCAGACTTTGTGCGTCTTGGCACTTATGTGCCGGATAAGGTTCAAAACTACGAAGTCGGCGGTAAATTCTCGATGTTTGACCGCACCCTGCAGTTGAACCTTGCGGCATATTTGATCGATTGGAAGAATATCCAGATCACTGTGTTCGATCAGAATATCTCCAACCAAACCTTCACCACAAATTTGCTCGATGCGCAGATCAAGGGGATTGAAGGTGACCTGACTTGGCGGGCTACGGACGAATTCACACTGAACAGTGCGTTCTCGTTCAACGATTCTGAACTGACAAAGTATCGGAAGAACACAACGGTGCTGCGTCCGCTTGGTGGGCCATTGGCTTTGAGCCCGAAGTTCCAGTTCAATGCCCGGCTTCATTGGGAAAAAGAACTTGAATCTGGCCTCAGTACGTTTGCAAATGTCAGCTTCCACCATGTCGGCAAGAGCATCTCTGATGTGATCGACAATACGGACATTCGTTACCAATCGTCTAACCCGACTTTGGGCTATGCGGCTTCCATACCGGTGACATATAATGGCGTGCTTGTGCGTCCAGGCGATGTCATTGTCCCGCTACCGGCGGCTCAGCAACTTGCCTCCTACAACACCATCGCAGCATCGTTGGGCGTTTCGCGGGACGAGTGGCGGCTTGAATTGTTTGGTGACAATTTGACCGACGAACGTCCGGAACTGTATAAGAGCGGAAACGATGGTGAGCTTCGGACGACAACGTCGCGTCCGCGCACATTTGGTCTGCGTCTCTCGTACAAGATGTAATCGAAGCAACAGCGGCGCCCCGGTCAGGTTTTGGCCGGGGCGCTACTGAACCCGATTTGCGTTGCAGACTGATTTGTTCTGGACCAATATCGTCGCTGTGGCTGGTGGCCCTGCGGAGGAAAGATAACAATGCAAATGACAGGCGAGGTTGAAAGCCCTGAAGAGGGGCTGCGCCATGCGCGTCAATTGTTGCAAAATGGCCGTTTTGCCGACGCGATTGGCGTATGTCACGGCATCTTGGATCAGGAAACGGATCATCGCGACGCGCTTTACACGCTGGCTGTCGCACAACGTTTCGGCAATGACGCCGCCGCATCTCTCGCAACACTTGACCGATTGATCGGCCTCGCGCCCAGCTATGGCCGGGCTTGGCAAGAGCGTGGGCATTGTTTGCGCGATCTTGGCCGAAATGAAGAGGCTTTTGCGGCCTATCAATCCGCCATTACCCATAACGGCGCGCTCGCCGCAAGCTGGCGGATGCTGTCCGAACTGCACCGTGCCGCCGGGCGCGGCGCGCAGGCAGACTTTGCCGGATCACAATTCGGCTATCTCTCCGCACTTCCCGCAGAGTTGCAGAGCGTCGCCAGTTTCATTCAAGAAGGTCGGATTAGCAAGGCCGAAACCCTGTGCCGGGCATTCCTGCAGCGCGAGGGCCATCATGTCGAAGCGATGCGGTTGCTTGCCGAAATCGGTCTGCGCTTTAACGCCTATGACGATG
>JAYUPJ010000062.1:0-8435 GCA_043760195.1 Sphingomonadales bacterium
CGACTGTTAGCGACCGATCTCCCGAACGGAATTGCCCGACCCCTTAACTGAACCATGAGACATCGGATCACCTCCTTTCGCTTGTTGAAGAAAATTAGCATTGTGCATATCTTTGCCCTCCGCATCCTGAATGTGAATCAGGTGAGCGGAATAAACAAGACTTGAATTTTTATTTTTTTGGAGCAATTATCCGCGTCCGCACTGGTCCGGCAGGTGAGGGTCCGGGCCTAGCCTCTGCAATCCTCTGTTACCTTTGCGATTTCAGCCCAGACCGGGATGGCAATGCTTTGCTGCCCCGCGGTTTCAATTGCGATCCGGCCCCGCGTGTAGACGATTGCATCGAGAAATCTGTCGCCGGGCGCGATTTCAACCGCGACATATGCCGGTGTCGCGCCCGTTGATTGCGCGCTGAATTGTTTCAATGCCGAGCTTGACCGTATCGTCATTGCGCCGCTGCCCGATCCAGTTTCATCGGCGCGGGCCAGATAGATTTTTCCCCTGCCCCGGTCGCAGCGTATTGTCACCAACGCGTCCCTGCCCGCCGCGCCGAACAACGCAATCGAACCGCGATCATCGCTGCGATATACCCAGTCGCCCGGCGTAATTGGCCAATCGATCCATTGCCCCGGTGCGGCTGTCGGCGCAGGTTGAGCGGCTGGCGGAACCGCCACCGGCCGGGGCGCAGATGACCGTTCCGGGATCACCGGAATGGAACAAGCGGCGGTCAAAAGGGTGAGTGCCAAAAGGGAGAATCGGATTTTCATCCAAACATTATGGCCAAATTCTTGCGCCTGCGCTAGAGCGGTAACTATATGGCCGTTTCCAAAATCCGTCTGGACCAATTGCTTGTCGAGCGCGGGCTGGCCGAAAGCCGCACCCGGGCGCAGGCGCTGATCATGGCCGGGCATGTCAGTATCGGCACCAAAAAGGCGGATAAGGCCGGGCAGCAATTGCCGCCAGATACCGAGATATCGGTCACCGGCAAAGATCATCCATGGGTGTCGCGCGGCGGGATCAAGCTTGCCCATGCCCTGCAAGAATTCGGCGTCGATGTTGCGGGCATGACCGCAATGGACGTAGGATCGTCAACCGGCGGTTTCACCGATGTGCTGCTGACCAATGGTGCTGTGCGTGTCTATGCGGTCGACAGCGGCACCAACCAGCTGGCGTGGAAACTGCGCGATGACGCCCGCGTGATCGTCCATGAACAAACCAGCGCGCGCATATTGACCCGCGATCACATCCCCGATGATGTCAGTATCATCGTATGCGACGCCAGCTTTATCGGGCTGGCCAAGGTGCTGGAAAGACCGCTGTCCTTTGCCGCCGACGGCGCGCAGCTGATCGCGCTGATCAAGCCGCAGTTTGAAGCAGGCCGCGATGAGGTCGGCAAAGGCGGCGTGGTCCGCGATCCGGCTGTGCATGCCCGCGTTTGCGGCGAAGTTCGTGCGTGGCTGGAAAGCATCGGCTGGCAAGTGTCCGGCCTGACCACCAGCCCGATTACAGGACCGCAGGGCAATGTCGAATTCCTGATCTGGTCGAAGAAAATCAGCGGTTCGCCGAACGATTGACTTTGCAGTCGCCTGTCTTGATACCCGTCGCAACATTATTACTTTGAGGAGTATCATTATGATTCTGCGTAACGCGTTTCGCCTGCTTGCTGCCACGTCGTTGGCAACTGTCCTTGTGCCTGCTGCGATGGCTGCACCCAAATCCGCACCAACATCAGCCACAGCCGAAGCCAACGCAGTCACAACGCAATTGCCGCGCAACGCAATTCCGGCGCATTACAAGATTACCGTCACTCCCGACGCCGCCAACCTGACCTTCACCGGCAAAACGTCGATTGATATCGCACTGATCGAAGCCAGCAAAAGCGTTACGTTGAACGCCGCCGATCTGACATTTGCTAAGGCTGGCATCCGGCGCGGCAAAGGCAAATTGACTCCGGCGGCAGTGACCATAAATGCAGGCGCGCAAACCGCGACATTGACTTTCGCCAAGAAAATGAAGGCAGGCAAATACACAATCGACATCGATTATGCGGGCAAAATTTATCAGCAAGCCAACGGCCTGTTCGCGCTCGATTATAAAGACCCGAAGGGCGAACAGAAACGCGCCTTGTTTACGCAGTTTGAGGCCCCCGACGCCCGCCGTTTCGTGCCCAGTTGGGACGAGCCAAATTATAAGGCAACATTCGATTTGACCGCAATTGTTCCCGGCGGCCAAATGGCGGTCAGCAACATGCCCGTTCAGACGACATTCGATGCGCAGGACGGCAAAAAAGCATATCGTTTTGCCACGTCGCCAAAAATGTCGACCTATCTTTTGTTCTTTGGATTGGGCGAGTTCGACCGCATCACCAAGAAAGCCAAATCGACCGAAGTCGGCGTAATCATGGGGCGCGGCAATGCGGCCAAGGGCCAATACGCGCTTGATGCGTCGGCCAAGATCGTCGATTATTACGACGAATATTTCGGTGTGCCATATCCGCTGCCAAAGCTCGACAATGTCGCTGGTCCCGGCCAAAGCCAGTTTTTCAGCGCGATGGAAAACTGGGGCGCGATCTTTACGTTTGAGCGGGTATTGCTCGACGATCCCAAAATCACCAGCGCCCGCGCAAAGCAGCGGATATTCGCCACCGACGCGCATGAAATTGCCCACCAATGGTTTGGCAATCTAGTGACGATGCAGTGGTGGGACGATCTTTGGTTGAACGAAGGGTTCGCCAGCTGGATGGAAAGCAAGACCACGCAGCGTTTCAACCCCGATTGGCAGGTCGAAATCGACCGCGTTGCTGGCCGCGAAGGCGCAATGGCGCAAGACGCCTATGTCACCACCCATCCGGTCATCCAGACGATCAAAACCGTCGAACAAACCAGCCAAGCGTTCGATAGCATCACCTATTCCAAAGGCGAGGCGGTGATCACGATGCTGGAGGGTTTTGCCGGTGAGGATATCTGGCGCAGCGGCATCCGCGCCTATGTCAAAAAACACGCTTATGCCAACACCAAAACCGACGATCTTTGGGCGGCGGTTGAGGCCGCAGGCGCGGCGGGTCTGACCAAAATTGCCCATGATTTCACCAAGCAGCCCGGCGTGCCGTTAATCACTGTTGGCCCGGTAAGATGTGAAGGCGGCAACAGCAAATTTACCCTGACCCAAGGCGAATTTTCGCGCGACCGCAAAGCCGAAACCGATGCGAAGCCGCTCAGCTGGAACGTGCCCGTGATCGCGCAGACCATCGGTAATCCAGTGACGCGCACGATTGTTTCGGGCGGCAGCGCCGAAATGAGCGTTGCCGGGTGCGGCGCATTATTGGTCAACGCCGGTCAATCGGGTTATTACCGCGTCCGCTATCAGCCCGAACAGGTCACCGCACTTCGCAGTGATTTTGCCAAATTGCCCGCGCTCGATCAATCGGGCTTGCTAAGCGATAGCCGCAGCCTGTCGAACAACGGATATCAGGATATGGACGTTGCGCTGGGCCTGATCGACGCCGTCCCAGCAGACGCCAGCCAGCGCGTGGTTGAACAGACGGTCGGCGAATTTGGCGGCATGTTTGAACTGCTGCGCGAAGACAGACCGCGCCAGACAAAGCTGGCTGCCATCGCCAACACCCGCTTTTCCCCTGCCCTTGCCAAATTGGGCATGGTGCAACGGCCAGACGAATTGGCAGTCGATTCAAACTTGCGCAGCTCGTTGTTGGGTACGCTCGGCTTTATGGAAAATACCGGCGTAAAGGCGGAGGCGGCGCGGCTGTTCGCTGCGCTTGATAGCAATCCGGCGGCGCTGGATGGTCCATTGCGGACAACATGGCTGGGGCTGATCGCATATAACGCAGATAAGGCCACATGGGATCGCATCCGCAAATTGGCGCAATCGTCTGACAACACCGTGGTAAAATCGGCGATGTACCGCTTGTTGGGGTCGGCCAAAGACAAGGCATTGGCAGCAGATGCCCTGAAACTTGCGTTGACCGCCGAACCGGGCGCAACCACCAGTGCAAGCATCATTGGCGCAGTCGCCGGTGAGCATCCGGATATGGCAGCAGATTTTGCGCTGGCCAACCGCGAAGCCGTGCTGGCGCTGGTCGATGTCGGTTCGCGCTCGGAGTTTGTTGCGAACCTGGCCTTTGGTTCAGAAGACCCGGCCATGCCCGCAAAACTTGATCAATATGCCAAGAGCCACCTGACACCCGAAAGCCGCAAGACCGTCGACGAAGCCATCGCTGCGATTAACACCCGGCTGAAGACACTGCCGAGGGTGAAGGCAGGCATCGCCAAATGGATCGACGGTAAATAATGAGCGGCGCAATTTTAGGTTTTGGCGTGCGGCTGTCTCAATTTTGGACCTGACTTAACAAAGTTATTGACTAATTTTCCTTGGCTGTACAACATGTTCCGATGTCGCATCTGCGCTTGGGGCCGCACTTTATGGTGATCCCAATGGTGCGGTTCATTGCGGCGTCTTGAGCGAAATTTGCAATCAACAGGAGATTACGATGGCCGACATCAATGGCACGATTGGCGACAACACCCTTAACGGAACTGTATTGGCTGACAACATAAACGGATATGAGGGGTCTGACACTCTTAACGGTTTGGCGGGTGATGACGTTTTGAACGGCGGAGACGGCAGCGACGGGCTCGATGGCGGTGACGGCAATGACATCCTAGAAGGCGGCGTTGGGTCAGATGTTTTGCAAGGCGGAACGGGTTTCAATTTTGCTTTTTACGAAAACAGCACCTCCATTCGCCTTGACTTGCGAAGTATAATTCAAGGCGGAACTGGCGAAGCATTCGGCGATTTCCTGTTCAATATTCAGGGCGTTTATGCATCTAACTATGCCGACACGGTGCACGGCACAGAAGGCCGCAACATTTTTTACGGCAATGGCGGTAACGACCTGCTCGAATCCTTTGGCGGTGACGACGATCTTTACGGCGGCGATGGCGGCGACCAGTTGAATGCGGGTGATGGCAACGATTTTATCGAAGGCGGCGAAGGCTCCGACAATATTGATGGCGGCGCAGGGTTTAATTTTGCCAGCTATGCCGACTCACTTACCGGCGTAACCATAGATTTGACCGACAATTCCAAAAATGCGGGCGGTACTGCGCAAGGGGATAATCTGAGCAATATTGAAGGATTGTTTGGATCAGATTTCAATGACATTTTTACCGGAAATTTTAGGGATAACACACTTTTCGGCGGCTTTGGCAACGATAGTATCAATTCGGGTTCCGGCGATGACTCCATTTTCGGCAACGAAGGCAATGATGCTTTATTCGGCGAAGGCGGCGATGATAATATCAACGGCGGTGACGGCAATGATATTTTAAGCGGATCTAGCGGAGCGGACATTTTGATCGGCGGAAACGGCAATGACTTTATCCGTCCTGGAGCCGATGTAGATCAGGTTGATGGCGGTGCCGGTTTTGACACCGTCGATTATTCTGCTAGTCCGGAATCGCTGTCGGTTAATCTGACCACCGGCGTTGGCGATATGGGCAGTGCCACGGGCGACACGTATATTGGCATCGAAGATATCATCGGCGGAGACAATACCGACTTCCTATATGGCAACGCTGTTGGCAACCGGATTCAGGGCGGTACATCCGGCGATGTTATATTTGGCTATGCCGGAAATGACGGCTTGTTTGGCGAAGCGGGCGATGACCTGATCAACGGCGGGACCGGCGCGGATATCATCGACGGCGGCAGCGGTAACGATACCGTCGATTATACCAGCAGCACGGGTAAGGTCCTAATTTCCTTGTATAGAACTGTGCAGGCCAGCGGCGATGCTGCTGGCGATTCAACGATTGGAATTGAAAATGTCTTCGGTTCCGAATTTAACGACGGCATCGGCGGCGACGGCGGTACCAACATCCTGGTTGGCGGCGGCGGCAACGACGTAGTGGATGGCCGCGAAGGCAATGATGTTGTCGAAGGGGGCGCAGGCGCAGATACATTGCGAGGAGGCACTGGCATTGACTGGCTCAGCTACGAACATGCCTCGGCATCGGTAACTGTCGACCTAAGCATGACCACTGCCAGCACATTCCGGGGCGATGCATTTGGCGATATCATTTCGGATTTTGAAAACCTGCTTGGATCGCGGTTCAATGATACTTTGCGCGGCAGCACGATAAACAATACGATAAACGGCGGCGCTGGTAATGACTCGATTTTTGACGATTTCGGCGGTGACGACATTATTGACGGCGGGCTGGGCAATGATATCATTCGGTCCGCAGCGGGTAACGACAATGTCATAGGCGGGTCGGGTAATGACACAATTGACGCTGGTATTGGCAACGACCGGGTCTTTGGCGGATTTGGACTGGATACCCTGCGCGGCGGAACAGGCACCGACACATTTGTGTTTGAACGCACCGAAGACAGCCTTGTCGGGGCAAGAGACCAGATTTTCGATTTCGCACCCGGCGACAAAATTGACCTGAGCGCAATTGACGCGGATTTTTACACTGCGGGCAACCAAGCGTTCAGTTTTGTAACCGCGCTAACCGGCGTTGCCGGGCAAGTTGCGGTCACTTATGCTGGCGGCAATGCGACAATCGCGGGCGATGTTGACGGCGACGGCGTGGCTGACTTTGCCATCACTCTGGTCGGAACGACTGCGGTCGGGGTAATCGATTTTACGCTGTAGAGCGCGATGACATGTAATTGAACCGTAGTACTGAGCCTGTCGAAGTACGCCTTACCGTGAAGCGCCCGTGGGCAGGCTCAGGGCTGCGGTTAAGTTTCAACCTTATGTCATCACCCTGTAAAACTGTAGGATATGAACGGCGAAGCCCGGCGATTTATCCGCCCGGGTTTCGCCGCCATCCTGCCGCTATCGCGTCGCTATCAACCCTTGTACATGCCGTCGATGCGGTCTTGATATCTTGCCTTTATGACATGCCGCCTGATCTTCATGCTCGGCGTCATTTCTTCATTCTCGATTGAGAACGCTTCGTCAGCGAATTCGAATTGCCGGATTTTTTCGGTGACCGACAGATCGGCGTTAACCCGGTCGACGGCGGCGCGAACCGCGCTGCGGAATGCCGGGTTGCCTTGCAGTTCATCAAAGTTGAACTTCATCCCCTGCGCCCGGGCCCACTCCAGCGCCCATTCAGGGTCGGGTACAACCAATCCGACGATGTACGGGCGCTTGTCACCCGACACCATCGCTTGCAAGATTTCGGGCTGTATAGTCAGCATCCCTTCGACCTTTTGCGGCGCGATGTTGTCGCCCTTGTCGTTGACGATCAGGTCTTTTTTGCGGTCAGTGATCTTGATCCGTCCGGCGTCGTCAATCAGGCCGATATCGCCGGTGTGCAGCCAGCCATCCTTGATGACGCGGTTGGTTTCCGCCTTGTTACGCCAATAGCCTTTCATAACGAGAGGTCCGCGCACCAAAATCTCGCCGTCTTCGGCAATGCGAACTTCGGTGTTTTTCAGCGGCGGGCCGACCGTGTCCATTTTCAAGCCCGCGCTGGGCCGGTTGCAGCTTAGCACAGGGCCGGACTCGGTTTGGCCATAGCCTTGCAGCAATGTAATGCCGAGCGATTGGAAGAACACGCCAATTTCAGGATTAAGCGGCGCGCCGCCCGATACCAGCGCCTTCATCCGCCCGCCAAACCGCGCAGCGATCTTCGGCTTGAACGCCTTGGAAAGGACAAACCGCATCGGCGCATCGCGCAGCCGCTTCTTGCCCGCCATATCCCGCTCCCCAATCGAAAGCGCGCGGTCCATCATGTAATTGGGCACCTTACCTTGCTTTTCAATTCCCTTGATCATCCGCACCCGGATCACTTCAAACAGGCGCGGTACCACGACCATAATCGTTGGCCGGGCTTCTTCGATGTTGGACATCAGTTTTTCCAGACCTTCTGCATAGAAAATCTGGGCACCGACACCAATCGGCAAGAACTGCCCGCCCGAATGCTCATACGCATGTGACAGCGGCAGGAACGACAGGAACACTTCATCGCCCAAGCCGAAATCCTCGCGCAGGATTGCGCCCGCGCCGTCAACATTGTGCAGGATCGCGCCATGCGGCTGCATCACGCCCCTTGGCGACCCGCCGGTGCCGCTGGTATAGATGATACAGGCAACCTCGTCGCGGCCGACTGATTTCATCGCCTCGCTGCTTTGGGCAACCAATTCGTCGCTGCCGTGGATCATGTCGGCCCAATTGTGAAACTGCAAACTGCCTGCCTGTGACGTGGTGATCGGTTCAATCCCGATCACAAACTCCGCGTCATTTGAACGGATCGCGGCTGGCAATAACGACTTCGCCAATTTCGCCGTCGACACAATGACTGCCCGCGCGCCGCTATTGTCCAGGATATGCTGATGGTCACGCTCTGTATTGGTTACATAAGTTGGCACCGTTATGCATCCAGCCGCCATGATTGCAAGAT
>JAYUPJ010000063.1:0-24631 GCA_043760195.1 Sphingomonadales bacterium
CACACATGGCTTCCCGATGCCCACGTTCAGGCCCCGACTGCGGGTTCAGTGATCCTTGCCGGGGTGCTTTTGAAAATGGGCGGATATGGTTTCTTGCGGTTTTCATTACCGATGTTTCCAGAAGCAAGCGCGCAATTCATCTGGCTGATATTTGGCCTGTCGATGGTGGCGGTGGTTTACACGTCTTTGGTGGCGCTTGTGCAACAGGATATGAAGAAGCTGATCGCATATTCTTCGGTCGCCCACATGGCGATTGTTACGACCGGGTTGTTCGCGTTTAATCAGCAAGGCATCGAAGGTTCGATCATCGTCATGTTAAGCCACGGTCTTGTATCGGGCGCATTGTTTCTGTGCGTTGGCGTAATTTATGACCGGCTGCATACGCGGGAGATTAGCCGTTATGGCGGGCTGGCGATCAACATGCCGAAATATTCATTGCTCTTCATGCTGTTCACGATGGCCAGCGTCGGCTTGCCGGGCACCAGCGGGTTTGTCGGTGAGTTCCTGTCATTGGCTGGTCTTTACAAGGTTTCGACCTGGGCGACATTGATTGCAACCACAGGCATAATTCTTGGCGCTGGCTATATGTTGTATCTCTATCGCCGCGTGGCATTTGGCCAGCAAGTGAACGCGGATGCCGCCGCGATGCCCGATCTGGATGATCGCGAAATTTGGTTGTTGGTGCCGATTGCGGCGGCTGTGATGTGGATGGGCGTTTACCCGGAAAGCTTCTTGTCGCCAATCCGCCGGGACGTGGCGACCATCGTCACACGAATTGACCGGGCGGCGCCAACGGGTGATGCAGCGATCAAGCCGCATGACAAATCGACTGCAAAATACCGCGTTGTTGGCCATGATGGCCCTGAAAATAAAGCAAGCGGTCATGCTGAAAAAGCGGCTGAGGGGAGCCACTAATGGATATGGGCATTTCCCTTTACTTGACGCGCCCCGAACTGATTATCAGTTCGTCGGGACTGCTGTTGTTGCTGATTGCTGCGTGGCGTCCAAATAGCGGGCGGCTGCTCTCGATATTGGCGGTCGGCGCACTGTTCGCGGCAGGTGCTTTGGTGATAAACTTGCTTACCAACGATGCTTTCGCGCTTGGCGGGGATGCGTTTGACGGGCTGTACCGCATGGATGCCTTTGGCAGTTTTGCCAAAATTCTAATCTACATTGCCGCCGCGATTTCTCTTATCATTGCGCCGCGTTACCTTGAAAAAGCTGGCGCAATGCGGGCCGAGTACCCAGTACTGATCCTGTATGCGGTGGTCGGCATGGGATTGATGGTTTCGGCCAATGACTTGATTACGCTCTACATCGGTTTGGAATTGAACAGTCTTGCCGCGTATGTGCTGGCCAGCTTTGTGCGCAGCGATGGGCGGTCGGCAGAGGCCGGGCTCAAATATTTTGTGCTCGGTGCGTTGGCGAGCGGCATACTGCTTTACGGCATGTCGCTGATTTATGGGTTTACCGGATCAACCGGATTTGACGCCATTGGCACGGCGCTTACCGGTGAAATCGGGATGGGCGCGTTGTTTGGCGTTGTGTTTATGCTGGCCGGGCTCGCCTTTAAAATAAGCGCGGCTCCGTTCCACATGTGGACACCCGATGTCTATGAAGGCGCGCCGACGCCGGTAACGGCGTTCTTTGCCAGCGCCCCGAAAGTAGCGGCGACGGCGTTGCTGATCCGTGTGGTGCTGGGCGCATTTGGTAACCAGATAGAAGCTTGGCAGCAGATCATCATCGTGATCGCGTTAATGTCGATCATTATCGGCGCGGTTGGTGCGATCGGTCAGCAAAATTTGAAGCGCTTGCTGGCCTATAGCTCGATCAACAATATCGGCTTTATTCTGATCGGATTGGCCGCAGCAACGCAGCAAGGTGTTGCTGCGATGCTGGTTTATCTGTCGATTTATGTGGTCATGACATTGGGTAGCTTTATCTGCATCATGCAATTGCACGACCGCGAGGGGACTTTGTTAGAAGGACTGTCCGATGTCGCCGGCCTGTCCAAAACGCGCCCCGGATTGGCCGCAGTTTTTGCGATCATGATGTTCTCACTTGCCGGTATTCCGCCACTGTTTGGATTTTACGGCAAGCTGATGGTGTTCAATGCCGCTGTTGCCGCGGGCCTATTCCCGCTTGCGATCATCGGCGTAATTGGCTCGGTTATCGGAGCGTTTTATTATCTGAAGATCATCAAGCTGATGTATTTCGACGAACCAAACGGCGTGATAGTTCAGGACACAGATCCGACACTCGCGATCACCGGCGGCGTGATGGCACTGGCCGTTAGCCCGCTCGGCTATTTCTCGATCGGCATATTGACCGCGATCACAGCAAAAGCGGCGCAGGCATTATTCTGACGCCGATGTTTGAACAGGTCGCTGTCACCGGATCGACCAATGCGGATCTGCTGGCGCGCGCAAATCAAGGCGCACCAGAAGGACTGTGGCTGCGCGCCGATACGCAGCATGCCGGACGCGGGCGTTTGGGCCGTAATTGGATTAGCCCGGCGGGGAACCTGTTCGCCAGTAGCATTGTCCGGTTGAAACCATCTGATCCAGCTGCGGCGACGTTGGCGTTTGTTGCTGCGGTGGCGGCGCATAAATCATTGTCGAAACTATCGCCATTTTCTGTGGCGCAGATCAAATGGCCCAATGATTTGCTGTCGTTGGCCGGTCAAAAACTTTGCGGCATATTGCTGGAGCGCAGCAACGATGCGGTCATCGTGGGGATTGGTGTCAATCTGGCATTCGAACCCGAAGGTACGGGGCGGCCCGTTACCAGCATTGCCGCGCTGGGCATACCGCCGCCCGGCCCGCAAGAGTTTGTAGAAATACTGGCACAGGATTTTGCGGAAACTTTGCTGCAATGGCGGACATTTGGACCCGCAGTCATTTTTTCCGATTGGACGGACCGGGCGCATCCTATGGGCACCGCGCTGAATGTTCAGTTGCCCGATGGCGAGTCATTGTCAGGAATTTATGACGGGTTGACCGATGACGGCGCGCTCATGCTGCGCTTGGCGGATGGCGCTATTCGTGTCATTCATGCTGCTGATGTTTTTCTTGTGTAACTGGGGATGATCTATGCTGCTCGCGATTGAGGCTGGCAATACCAACGTAAAATTTGCGTTGATCGATGGCACGGAAATTAAGTCGCGCTGGCGGATCGCGACTGATGCCCGCAAAACGGCCGATGAATATGCGGTGTGGCTGCTGCAATTGATGGAAATTGAGGGTTTTGCCCGCAGCGACGTCGATGCGGTGATTTGCTCGACCGTCGTGCCGCGCGCTCTCCACAATATTCGCCAGCTCGCCAGCAAATATTTTGGCGTGGATGCGCTGGTGGCCGGAAAAGCGCCAGTGGAATGGGGCATCGCCCTAAAAGTTGATGAGCCACAATCCGTGGGGGCAGACCGCGCCGTCAACGCTATTTCGGCGCAATCTTTGGCCGCTGGCGAAAAAATAGTCATCAGCTTTGGCACCGCGACAACGTTCGATCACATCGGCAGCGACGGCGCATATCGCGGCGGCATCATCGCACCGGGGATCAACTTATCGCTTGATGCTTTGGTCAATGCTACCGCAAAATTGCCGCGCATTGCAATCGAAGCACCCGAAAGCACCAGCGTGATCGGCCGAACAACCGAACATCAAATGCTAATTGGTATATATTGGGGCTATGTTGCGATGGTCGAAGGGCTTATAGCGAAGATGAAGTCGGAAATTGCCGCGCCGGTAACGGTGATTGCCACGGGTGGATTGGCCACCTTGTTCCAGCAACATTCGCATTTGTTTGATCGGATCGATCCCGATCTGACCTTGCGCGGCCTTGCTATATTGTTTAAAAATAAAGAAAAATAAGGTTCCATATCGTTATGACTACCCCTGGTAAAGAATTGCTCTTCCTCGCATTGGGCGGGTCGGACGAGATTGGCATGAACGTCAATCTATATGGCTGTGATGGCAAATGGATCATGGTCGACTTGGGGCTTACGTTCGCAAACGCAGAATATCCCGGCGTGGATCTTATTTTGCCGGACTTGGAGTTCATCGAAAAACGCAAAAAAGACTTGCTCGGCATCGTTTTGACGCATGGCCATGAAGATCACATTGGCGCTATCCCCTATCTGGCAGCAGAGCTTGGCGTTCCGCTATACGCAACGCCGTTCACCGCAACATTGATCCGGGGAAAGCTCGAAGAAGAAGGTTTGCTCGATGAAATCGATCTGCACGTTATTCCGATGGGCGGCAGTTTTTCGATGGGTCCATTTGATTTCCGGCTGTTTCCATTGGCGCATTCGATTATTGAGATGAGCGCGGTGGTCATTGATACGCCTTATGGCCGCATCTTTCACACCGGCGACTGGAAACTTGATGAAGCGCCAGTGATTGGCCAGCCGTCCACGCAGGAACAACTGCGCGAAATCGGCGATGAGGGTGTGCTCGCCATGGTTTGCGACTCCACCAACGTATTCAACCAGGACGGCAGCGGCAGTGAAGGCAGTGTCAAAGCGGATTTGCTGAAATCGGTTAAAGCGGCGAAGGGCAGGGTGCTGATCACGACGTTCGCCTCAAACGGCGCGCGGCTGCAAACTTTGGGTGAAGTGGCGCGTGAAAGTGGCCGTAAGCTCTGCTTCGCCGGACGTTCACTGCACCGGATCATTGATGCGGCAAAGGCCAACGGATATTTGAAAGACATGCCGGACACAGTCGATATGAACAGCGTCGATGGGATGAAGCGTAGCGACGTGATGGTCGTGGCGACCGGCGGGCAGGGCGAAGAACGCGCTGCTTTGGGCCGGATCGCGGAAGGCAATCATCCGGTAAAGTTGGAAGCGGGCGATACCGTAATCTTTTCGTCCAAACAAATCCCCGGCAACGAAATTGCCATCGGCGTGATCATGAATAAACTGGCGCGCCGCAACATCCTGACGGTGACTGAAAAACAGGCGCATGTGCACGTATCGGGGCATCCCGGCCAACCGGAGCTCGCCGCTCTTTATGATTGGATAAGGCCGGAAATCCTTGTGCCGGTTCACGGTGAACGCAGGCACATGGCGGAACAAGCGCGCTTTGCGGCGGCGCATTCGGTGCCGAAAACCATTGTGCAATCAAATGGTGACGTCGTCCGCTTGGCACCGCACGGACCAGAAATTGTCGGGAAGGAACGCACCGGCAGATTGGTGTTGGACGGCGATACGATCATCGCATCGGATGGGCCAACCATCAATGAACGCAGGCGGCTTTCCTTATACGGCCTGATCACCGTCGCCATCGCACTGGACGGCAATGATTCATTGCTCGGCGATCCGCAGATCCGGCTGCACGGTGTGCCGATTGAGGAAGCGTTTGACGAGTTTCAGGATGAAGCAAGCGAGGCCGCAACAAAGGCTGTGCGCGACAATAAGGGCGATTATGAAAAGCTGCGCGAATCCGTTCGCTTGGCCGTCCGCCGCGTTGCCACGGCTTGGACAGGTAAGAAGCCGATAGTCGACGTCATAATTTTGGAGACTGCATGACCACCGTATCGATCGTTGCAATTTATGCGTTATTCTGGGTGATGACGGCATTTGTGGTGTTGCCATTCGGGGTGCGAAACAACGAAGAGCTCGGCCTTGAACGCTTGCCCGGGAACGATCCCGGCGCGCCGGCAAATTTCAATCCGCGCCGCATCCTGACGATGACAACGTTGGTCTCTGCGGCGTTGTTTGGCCTGCATTACGCCAATTACAGCTATGGCTGGATCGACCGTGAGAGTTTTAATTGGGTTTATAATACGGCGGGTTAGGGTGAGTTTGGGTCCGGTTGATGATAGCGTGCGATGACATATAGTACTGAGCCTGTCGAAGTACGCCTGACCGTGAAGCGCCCTTCGACAGGCTCAGGGCTACGGTTTAGGTAAATGGTAATGGCTTCTCACCGGCATAATCGAACATGAGCACTTGCAATGTAGGATTTGTTCTGGGAACGAAGAGCATAACCGCTTGGTCAGGGTTGGCTCTTTGACATCGTTGGCGGTCAAACCACTTCCTTTCGCGCAGTAAATCGGCGAAAACTGTATCCTACAAAAAAACGAAAAAAACTGCGATGTTGGAAATTATCTAACGCCATGCTTTCGCTAAATGTCAAAATAGGCGTCAACCTTGTCAACTAGGTGTCAACTTGGGCGTTTTTGGCCCCCGGCCTTGTTGGATTAAAATTGCACCAAATGTGAGGATCCGGATGACATCTCACCCGAATCCTTACCGCGCTTTTGCTCTAATTGCGGAGGCGCTCAATCGCCTGTGCCAGGGCGACATAAAGCTTGCCGACATCTGACGAGAGCAACGTTACCCCAATAGTGTTGCCGTCACGGGTGCTGAGCAATACCCGCATCATCGCTTCGAAATCGTGGATGTAGCGGTTTACGTGGTCGCGGAATTCGGCATCGTCGCCATAATGCGCGGCAATCATTTTTGCTTCTCCGCTGTCAAGCAAGCGAACGGCGCGGCGGGTAAACACGCCGCGGTCGCCTTTCAAATACGCCGCCCATGACGTGTCGGTCACATCGTTGGATAGTATCTTTGCAACGTCAATGGCCGTCGAATTTAGCGATTCGGTTAGCGTGACCATTTGCCGGGCAAAACTGTCGTCATTCATCCCGGCAAAACCTTCTCGCGCGGACGACAGGCGAGATTCCAGATTTCTGGTCATTGAATCGATTTCGGCAAGCTGTTCGGAAATCCGCTTTGTTGCTTGATCGGAAAGCATCGCATTATTCTCGAATGACTTCTGAACCATGCCGTTCAGCGCGGCCACCTGATTTTCAATGGCGGACGAAAGCGCCTTTTTACTTTGTTCAGATAGGCGTTCGGCGACGTTGTCCATTTCACCGTCGAGGATCAGGCGGCTCGCCTCGGCGGCTTCTTGGGTGCTGTCGCGAACCTTGTTCAGCGCTTCGACCAAGCCGCCGTTCGCACTCTCGCTCAAATGCTCCATCATTGCGCGGGTTTCAACCAGCGACGCTGCCAATGAATCCGCTTGCTCCTGACATGCCGAAAATTGCGTATCACCGGCATTGATAAGGTCGGAAACAGCCCCGCTTTGCGAAGAGATCAAGTTCTGGATCGTCGATAGCTTGATCAGCATTTCGTCGCTCGCGCCTTCGAGCGAAAGCGCATTCTTTGTCGCAATTTCTATCTGGGACAGGCTGCCAACCAGCTTTTGCTCCGCCGCCGACAACGCCTCAGGCAAAGCAACTTCAAGCTCACGCTTCGCATTCTCCAACGCACTGAGCAGGCTCACCGAACGTTCAGTCAACGCATCGGCATTGCCGCCGCTTTGGTCAAGACTTTGGTTGAGCGAGTTGGTTGACGTGACCAGCGCTTCAACCGCAAACGCCAGCTTAACCGTGCGCTCGGTCGAAGCGGTATCAAGCCCCGCCAACACGCTGGTGCGGTCATCAATATGCGCCGAAATGCGGTCGATCATCGCGCTAACGCGGGTATCTTCAACCACAGATTGCTTATTCAAATCGGACAAGGATTCGCGCAACATCTCAACTTGCTGCCTCAATTTGGCCAAGTTCACATCAACCAAAGCATTGATGTCTTCATTGGCATTGGCCAGCCCAGTTGCCATTTCTGCCTGTGCGTCGCCCAAAACCTTCGTCATCATACCGGCGCGTTCGCTGGCAACATTCGCGCTTTCTTCCAATGCCTGCGCATTTTGCGAAATGATCTGGGAAAGCTGAATAGCGGCTTCTCCCGCCCGAACTTCTAGGCCTTCGATGTTTTCGCGCGCGCTTGTCCCGGCATCTGCCACGCGCTGCAAACCGGCAATCAGCGTTTTGACCTGCATTTGTGCGCTGTTGCCCGCGCTACCGATCTGATTGGTGACATCTTTCGCGGCGCTGGTGACAACTGGCAAGTGTTTCCGCAATTGTTCCAAATTGGTCGCTGCGGCATTGCTGACTTCTTCCAGCGTCTTTGCTTTTGCATCACTGTCGGCCAACGCCGCACCAAGTTGTTCAGCGGCCTCCATTAATTTCGTCGCAGATTGGCGGCCGACCGTTTCCAATTCACGGGCATTCTGTGCCAAAAACTCGCGGGCGAGCGAAATTTCTTCGTTTACCGTCCGCATCCGAACTTCGAGAGCTTCGCTTTCGCGGCGAAGTAAGCCTGCGACATCACCGAAACGAGTGGCCTCCGCGCGGCTGCTGCGAAGGGCAATAAGCCATAGTACACCAATCAGCAACGCGGGTATCGACCAGCTTCCCAGCAGAGCTACGACGCGCTCCCCGTTCAATCCTGCGAGGTTTTCGGCGCGATATGTCCAAATAAAATAACCAGTCCATGCAATCAACGCGGCGGCCAGTGATGCTGGTATAATATTGGCTTTCCAGTTGCTTGATTGATCCAAATCGTCGTCAGCATAGCTGCCGGTGTAGAATATTTCGGATGGCTCCAACTCGTCGCCGACAATCAAATCGTCATCCGAGTCAGCGGAACTTAATGCCAGCGGCCGCCCAGCATTTGTGGTTGCGATTTCGGCGCCCTCAGGTTTCTGCCGGGTGATACCAATTATGGTCGAACTGGAAGTCATAATCGCCGTTTACCACAAAATTTGCATCAGGAAACGTAAAGTTAACCTAGTTTGATCTATTGCCGTTGAATGTCGGTTGATTATGGCGCATTTGACACAGCTCTAAAGGCTGCAGCAGGAGACGATGCTGCACTTGCCGCCGAGCTGCGTGCATCTTTTGTCGAGAGCGCAAAGCGGCAGCTAGGCTTGCTAACCAGATCGCGTTGTGACGCAAATTGGCAATATTCTAGCTGGCGATTAAAGGGTCTAGCAGCCAGTTTTGGTGCGAGCCGTTTAATCGAACTTGCTGACGAGGCCAGCGCTGGTGCGCCCGGTGATCCCGTTGTAATTCGGCGGCTTGAAATGGCGATTCGGGAAATTGAAGATCACCAATTGATCTAATTCAGCCGTCGGCCACGAATTATCTTGGCAAATTGGCTGTGTTGGCCATATCGGAAATATGTACACCCGAACACCCGAACCAGAGGCGTCAGAGATAGCCGCAGCGTTACTAAGCGCGGTTGGATTGTCGAACGTCGTTGCGGCAGAGCCCGGTTCGCCGGCAAGCAGCGAAGGCGCGGCATTGCTGCCGTTGGCCGGAATACCTTTTGTGGAATTTCAGATTAACCAGCTGGCGAAGCATGGCATCCAGCATATTCTAATAGAAATAGATAGTTTGCCAGGCGCACTGGCCGCAATGGCTGACCGGGTGCGGCGGCGCGGAATTGTTGTCGAGTTTATCAGGTCGCCATCTGAATTGCGGGGTAGAATTGAACCGGGCCGATTGTTGTTCATTCTGTCAGATGGGGTTTACACTGACGAAGGCTTACTATCCGAAATTGTCGGGCAAGTGTCGCCGTTTATCGCGACGTTAGATGGACGAGATGAAAACACCGTCTTTGAACGGATTGATTTGAATAGTTTTTGGTCTGGAATTGCAATGCTCGACGCCAACTCCGTCGAAGCGATTGCGTCACTGCCGGATGAATGGAGCATAAGTTCATCATTGCTGCGCCGTGCGCTGCAAGATTCGGTCGTGCACCGGCCGCTCAAACAAGATTTGATAGTTTCAAATCAACTATCTAAAGTCAAATCTGCCACCGACGCGGAGCATTTGACAAAACAAATTTTGCTTGCGAAATCGGTTGACGTCGATGGTGTGATCGAAAAATTTGTTTTCGCTCCTTTTGCGGCAAGATTGGCAAATTCTATTTTGCGGACACCATCAAGTGCGTCTTGGTTCGAAATTATCGTGGGGCTTTTCGTTCTGGCCACATTAGCCTGCGCCATAGGAGGTTTCCCCGCCCTTGCGGCGCTGGCCGCTATTGGATCAATCTTCGGAATGCAGTTAAGAGGGTTGCTGCGGCCGTCGGCAAATACTGGACAAGCCTTTGATTTAGTGAAAGCGTCGTTTTGGGCGGCTTTGGCGGCAGCATTCGTCGCAGTTTTTTGGAATTGGTCAGGCCAACCACCGACCGAATTATTCGTTGCGACAATCGTCATTGGCCTGTTGGTTATTGCCTTGCGCGTGGCCAAGCCGGGTTGGAGCAGGTTACTTTTGTGTTCGCCGACATTGCTCGCGGTCGTTCTGGTTTTGTTTGCAATTTCAGAATTGCTGTTGTCTGGATTTATGTTGATCGCAATCGGGCAGTTATTTGCCCTCATTCTTACTGTAAATTGGAGTGGATCGGCACCGCGAGGTTAAATCCAAATTAACTCAATTTCTCTAAGGTTTCGTTGGATTATACTATGGAACCGGCTTTGGAACAACGAACACCTACCGACGATGATTTGCTAAGCGCCGCAGCATTTTATGCTCGCGATGTGCAAGACTTGTGCACGGATGTGTCGGCCATGGCATTTCCTTCTGGGCATATCGCGCCGACCGAAGAGATGCTTTCGGCCGCTGCGACGAAAATGCGTGACTTAATTTCTGGAATAGAAAAAGCGGTTATCTCGCAAGATGCCGAGCGCGAAGTGCGGTTTCCTTTTGGTTGGGATATACTGGTAAAATCAGGTTTTTTGCGCGAACCTGCTTTGATAGATTTCGTTCTCGCGCAATTTGCCAACGAACGACTAAACAACAAAATTTTAGCAGATGGCGAAACTAGGCTGGTCGACCAGCTTCCGGCCCGATTACTCTCCGATAGCAACCCGTTGGTGGCAGAGGCCGCCCAAACTATATTGGCCAGCGAAACGCTCTTGCGGCGCGCTCCGGCTCTTATCTATCGCGAGTTAACCACTGAGCTATTATATCAAACAACTTGGCGAGTTGTCGCGGCATTGCAAATTTTGTCCGGTAGTAAGAATGAACAACATATCGCGAATGCAAAGCAGTTTTTGGCGAACCACGACGAAGCTAATGCGGCAAGTGTAGCGGCCCGCAAGATTGTCCATTTCTTGCCTGTCGAATTCAATACCGAAATTTTTGAACCCGGCAAATCAGGCGCGACGATCTTTGCGGCGGGGATTTCTGCACGCACTGGGTTGGATCACAATCATGTCTTGCGATTGCTTGATGGTCATTCAAGCGCGCCAATTGCGATATTATTGCGGCACTGTGGACTGACCCGCGAAGCCGCGACGGGCATCATTTGCCTTTTAAAAGGGTTCAACTTAACGCCGCTGGAGATAAACAGCATCGAACGCCACTATGACTTAGTAACCATCGAAGATACCAAGGCAGCAATTGGTGATTGGGCAACTGCGCGGGTGCAGCATTTGGCTTTTTCTGGCATGGAAAAGCGCACTCCATGAGCGGTGCTATTGCTCTTGCTCAACCGATATTAGTCGATGTTGCGGCTGATGGTCGGCTGATCCGGGCAGACAGCCCAATTTTACGCCTGCATTTTTTGGCAGGAGGCGAACAAGGCGGTGCACTAGCCATCCCTTCTTTGGCTGCGATGGCCGCTGCTACTTGCAAGTTTCAAATGCGGCTTGCTCGGGCTGTCAAAGTTGCCGATGAAGACGAAGACATCGAACTCTGGGTAGAATCGCAACTGTTGAATGGTTTGGTGCGATTGACCGTCATTGGATGGCGGTCCGAGCAAAAGATGGGCGAAGAATTTCGTCGCGAAGAACAACTAAATCGCTTCGACGGCGCAATTGAATTGATTTTTAACCAGCAACTCTTGCTGGTTTCCGTTACCGGCGATGGCGGAAGTGACGATATCAAGATCGGTGCGGCAGCGGCCGCAATATTGCAGAATGACGGCGACGGGAATGGCGCATTGCTGGACGCGTTAGAGCAGCATTTGTCTATTCAGGTAGTCAATGTTTCGTTAGGCAGCAATACTCAGAAATATTCAGCTTTGGGCGTTGCGAAGCATGATCAACAACAGATGTTCATCGGTTATGCAGTGCAGCTTACTCCGGTCAATAGCGGTCTTGCAGAAGAAATCGCAAAAGCGGATCAAAATGACCGATTGTTTGGCCAGCAGCTAGGAACGGCACTTCGCCAACCATTGGGGCGGATCATTGCCAACGCAGAAACAATAGGTAGCAAATTAAGGGGGCCAATTCGTGACAGCTACGCGACCTATGCAAAAGACATTGCAGACGCAGCGCGGCACCTCGTTACTTTGGTTGATGACTTGGGTGATCTCGAAGCGATCGAGCGTCCTGACTTTTCAACGGCCAAAGACGCGATTGAGCTTGGCGATATTGCCCGCCGAGTTGCAGGATTGCTGGCCCTTAAAGCAGCAGATCACAACATAAACATTAAAGTCCCCGATGAAACACAGGCCATTCCGGCCGTTGCAGAGTTTAGGCGTGTTTTGCAGATTGTCATCAATCTTGTAACAAATGCGATCCGCTACGCGCCCGATGGCACACACGTTAGCATCGAAATAGAGCGGGCAGGTGAGATGTCTGCATTGATTGTGAGCGATCAGGGCACCGGAATTCCAGAGGACGACCGGCAAAAGGTTTTTAATAAATTCGAACGTTTGGGCCGTTCGGGCGACGGCGGCAGTGGCTTAGGTCTATATATTTCGCGCAGGTTAGCCCGTGCAATGGGCGGCGATCTGATGGTATCACAAACAGAGCGGGGCGGGGCAAAATTCACCCTTACCCTGCCTGCTTAAAACCTGGTTAGCGGTTTGACATATCCGCATATTCGCGAAAGGTTGGGCCGTTATATAGCTGCCTTGGACGTCCAATTTTTTGACCGGGATCAGAAATCATTTCATTCCATTGCGCGACCCAGCCGACCGTGCGCGACAATGCAAACAAAACGGTGAACATTTCAGTTGGAAAGCCGATTGCCGACAAGATTATACCGGAATAAAAATCAACGTTGGGGAATAATTTTTTCTCGATGAAATACGGATCGTTAAGTGCCATCTCTTCCAATTGCAAAGCAACTTCAAAGATTGGATCTTTAACCTTTAGCTCGGTTAGAATTTCACGAACCGTCTTCTGCATGACCGTCGCCCGCGGATCGTAGTTTTTGTAAACCCTGTGGCCAAAGCCCATTAAGCGGAAAGGATCATTTTTGTCCTTTGCGCGCGCGATGTAATGCGGAATTCTATCGGGTGTGCCGATTTCGCGCAGCATGTTGAGCGCCGCTTCATTGGCGCCGCCATGGGCAGGACCCCACAAGCAAGCAATCCCCGCCGCGATGCATGCAAACGGGTTGGCACCCGAAGAGCCCGCCAAACGAACGGTTGATGTTGATGCGTTCTGTTCATGGTCTGCATGCAGGATGAATATCCGGTCCAACGCTTTTTCAATAATGGGATTGACGACATATTCTTCAGCAGGAACACCGAATGTCATCCGCAAGAAATTCCCAGTGTATGAAAGATTATTGTCGGGATATAAGAAGGGCTGACCCACGGAATATTTATATGCCATGGCGGCAATGGTAGGCATTTTTGCAATCAACCGGTGGCTCGAAATTTTGCGATGGAGTGGATCGCTAATATCGGTAGAGTCATGATAGAATGCGCTTAACGCTCCGACAACGCCGCACATGATCGCCATGGGATGCGCGTCGCGGCGGAAACCGCGATAGAATGTCGCCAACTGCTCATGCAACATGGTGTGGCGTGAAATCGTGTGGCTAAACTCGTCGAGTTCGGACTGGGAAGGCAATTCGCCGTTCAACAGCAAGTAAGAAACCTCCATGAAACTCGATTGCTCTGACAATTGCTCAATCGAGTAACCGCGGTGCAGCAATATCCCTTCATCTCCGTCGATGTAAGAGAGTTTCGATTCGCAGCTTGCCGTTGACGTGAAGCCGGGGTCGAATGTGAAGCGATCCGTTTGCGCATAAAGTTTGCGAATATCGACGACATCGGGGCCGACAGTTCCTTTAATGACTGGAAATTCGTACGAATTTTCGCCAATCTTTAGCGTTGCAACGCTATCGCTCATACAATTCACTCCTGTTAAACACTTATGACGCGACCTGCCCAATAGCGGCCTGACAGTCAATTCCAATAAACATTAATATCGCACGCGCCCATTGACGCCCAGCGATAACCCTTGCAACTAATGTTTCCGAGAGCGCGGTGCGGTGTATGCGCAGTTTGGGAGACATCGGACGTTTTCTTGGGGAGAAGAAGGCTGTCTTAATACGTGTTTGACCATGTGTGCAATCGATCTGCTCGTCAAGTCAAAGCAGCATTCGTTCAAAGGGGCAGGTTGATTGACCGACGTAACAGACGACCTGTTTGAACCCCGCCGTTCGCAAGCGTCTTTTGGCAAAATATTGGCGGACGCTGAAACGGTGATTGAAAACTGGTTGTCTGACGAACGGGATCAATTGCCGTTGTGGATCCCCGTTGGCATCGGCGCAGGGATCATTGGATGGGAACTACTTGGAGACCGCGCGTTATTCGCCATTTTGACGATAGTTGCAATCTTGGTCTTTACAGGAAACATTGGCCGGGAAAAGCTAAGGTGGCGCAATGTCGCAAACTTCGCAGTTTTGACGTTCACTGTCGGTTTTCTGGCAATTATGATAAAATCGGCATATTTTTCAGCGCCGCCCATAACTGAAACTCGAATTTCGGAATTTTACGCACGTATCACGAAAGTAGAGCAGCTGGCGGCAAGAAATAAGGTCAGGTTTGAGTTGGCAACTGGCGGACATTCAAATTTACCGTCAAAGGTTCGCGTAAACTTGAATCCGGATCAATTCAGGCCAGAATTTGTGCCGGGTGCGGTCATCAAGTTACGGGCCCGGTTGATGCCGCCCGCAGGACCAACTCTGCCCGGCGCGTATGATTTTTCGAGGAGAGCCTGGTTTTCTGGCATCGGGGCGTCGGGATCTGCGCTCGGCGCGGTGGAATTGCACAAGGCGTCAACGGATGCCGAATTCTTCGGCGGAGCGCGTGCGTGGATCGCAAAGCAAATCAAACGGTCCTTGCCAGCCGACAGCGGCGCAATTGCGCTGGCACTCGCAACAGGTGAGCAGGGTGCAATTTTGGAAGCAGATGCAGAGGCCATGCGGCGCAGCGGCTTGGCTCATCTTTTGTCGATAAGCGGGCTGCATGTAACCGCTGTAGTGGGAGCAATCTTCTTAATGTTTGCCAAGACGTTGGCATTGTTCCCGCGATTTGCATTGCGGCAACCCGTGCCCATTTACGCGGCATTGGCCGCCGCTGTTGGCGCAATCGGCTACACATTGTTGACCGGCGCGCAGGTTCCAACGGTCAGGTCTTGCATTGCCGCATTGATGATACTGGCTGCGCTTGCTTTGGGGCGTGATGCACTGAGTTTGCGTCTGGTCGCGTTCGGGGCGACAATTATACTGCTATTTTGGCCAGAGGCGCTCGCCGGGCCTAGCTTCCAGCTCAGCTTTGCGGCGGTATCGACGATAATACTGCTGCATGATTCGAAATGGATGCGCGATTTTGCTGCGCAGGATTCAGCCGGGATCGCAGATCGGCTGTTCCGGGCATTGTTTGGATTGCTGGTAACCGGCCTCGCCATAGAGCTGGTACTGGCGCCGATAACATTGTTTCATTTTCACAAGACCGGGTTGTACGGCGCGGTGGCCAATATCATTGCGATACCGCTTACAACATTCGTCATCATGCCGTTTGAGGCGTTAGCAATCCTGTTCGACTTTTTCGGTTTAGGCGCCCCGTTTTGGTGGGTGGCTGGGCAAGGCATATCGGCCATCTTAGCCATAGCGCATTATGTAAGTGCCTTGCCCGGAGCCGTCGCCACTTTACCTGCGATGCCAAGCTGGGCGTTTGTCATCATTGTGCTGGGTGCGCTTTGGTGTGGTATTTTCAAGACCGCTATACGCTGGTGCGGATTGTTGCCATGCCTGATCGGATTGATTGGTATATTAACAGCGCCCTATCCAGACATACTGGTGACCGGTGATGGCAAACATCTCGCGATCGTTGAACCGGGCCGCAAATTGGCGCTGCTTCGGCCACTTGCTGGTGAATATGTGCGCAATACCCTGCAAGAGAATGCAGGCATAGCTGGCGATCCAATAGCAATCGAAGATTGGCCGGGAGCCAATTGTTCGCCGGATAGCTGCGTTATCGCATTGCGCCGGGGAGGCCGCGATTGGACAGTGTTGGCAATCCGAACGCGCTATGCCATTCCGGCAATGGAGTTGGCTGCGGCTTGCAGCCGCGTCGATATAGTCGTTAGCGAGCGGTGGCTGCCCTATTCATGCAAGCCACGCTGGATCAAGGCGGATCGCGATATGTTGGAGCAAACCGGCGGGTTGGCATTTTACTTAAAGGATGGCCACATTGCCAATGTAGCCGAGCAAAACCCCAATGCACCTTGGTTCGTTGCCAGGAAAATCGAGCATTCCAAGCCAGAGAATAAAATTAATGCTGGCGTGCCGCAAGCGTCTCCTAACACGCAAAACAAGCCAACTTCTTAGTGGGCACTGCCTTGGCAGATTGAACCGCATCGACCCTCGAATATTGGTGCAAAATGACATTGTGCCGGAAAGGCCAAGTTGACACCTAGTTGACAAGATTGACGCCTATTTTGAACTAAATTGCTAGTCCAAGTATAGATAATTTCCTACATCGTCGTTATTTTGTAATTTTACGTTTTCGCAAATCCAACTGCGAAGTGCGTTATTTGGCAGCCAACAATGTCAAAGAGCCAGGCCGTGCGCAAGCGGCCACGTCCCTTGTTCCCAGAACAAATCCTACATTACAAGCACTAATGCGGAATAACATAACACCGGAACTTAGCTCCCTGTCCGTTCGTCCTATCTCCCGGCGGGGTGATGTCGAAGGATGAGACAAGCAACCTGTACTTCGACAAGCTCAGCACCAATGGTCTTTTTCGTTTCACTGGGAAGTCATTGCGATCTGAGAGGTCATTTATCTCAACCCTAAAGACTTCGGAAGCATGCATCCTGAAATAAATTTGGCATAACGAATTTCACAAGATGACGAATTCGGTTCACCCGTAAGTCGTCACCCTCCAATATCAATGATAGCGGCGCAAAAGCCCGGCCAATTTTCCCTGAATGCGAACTTCATTTGCGGAATAATATTGCGGTTCATAACTGGCGTTGGCGGGATCCAAACGAACTTGTGAGCCTTCGCGTCGCAAATATTTCAGCGTCGCTTCTTCATCGCGCACCAATGCGACCACAATTTCTCCATCACGCGCCGTGTCGGTTCGCCTGATCAACGCATAATCGCCATCCAATATGCCTGCGTCCATCATCGAATCTCCGGAAACCTCCAAAGCATAATGTTCGCCCGCCCCCAAAAGCGCCATCGGCACGGAAAGTGAATTCTGACCTTCCATCGCTTCAATCGGGACACCGGCGGCAATTCGGCCATGCAATGGAATTTCAATCACATCATTGGCTGCCACTGGCAACTGCACTGGGGGTGCTTTGGGTGCAGCAGAAGCCATCGAAACAACGTTGACGGCGCGGGCACCGCCGCCTTCGGGCAATTGCAGAATTTCAAGTGCGCGTGCCCGATTGGGCAAACGCCGGATAAACCCACGCTCTTCCAATGCACCGATCAAACGGTGCACCCCCGACTTGCTTTTCAAATTGAGTGCGTCTTTCATCTCTTCAAACGAAGGCGACACACCGCTGCTTTCGAGCCGATCATGGATAAAACGCAACAATTCATTTTGCTTGGAGGTCAGCATAATCCTGTTCCTTCACCATTAAACATACTGGGAACGATTAGAGAACAAATAGGGGTATGTCAACTGGCAAGGAGTTTATAGCAAAACAAAGTTCACTTGATCACCCGCGGACACTTTTGGTGCTGCCACCAGTCTGATGATTAAGGCATTGGCGGCGGCGAGGGAAGAGGTGAGGCCGCTATCTTGTCCGCGTAACGGAGCAATGCCGTTTTCATCTACGATTGCGCGCACAAATTCGGTTCGCGTTCCGGCCAAGGGCATATCGACTCTCGATGTCGCGGTCATTGTTTGAGGCCACGGCGCGCCGCTGCCAGCAAGATGCCGAACGAGCGGCAATAAAAACAAGAACGCGGTGACAAACGCTGAACCAGGATTGCCAGGAAGTCCGATGACAATAGATTTCCCCAGACGCCCCGCCATCAATGGTTTTCCGGGCTTGATCGCTACTTTCCAGAAATCGATCTCCGCGCCCATTTCAATAAGCGCCGCTCTGACCAAATCATGGTCGCCAACCGAAGCGCCGCCGGTCGTTACGATGATGTCGGCACCTGAACATTCGTTTAATTTCGTCTTCAATGCTGCAAGATTATCGGCCGCGATGCCATGGTCTGTTACATGGCAAGGCAAATTGGCCAGCAATGCGGCGATCATGATATTGTTCGAGGACGGAATTTGCGCAAACGACGTTGCTTGGCCGGGCGGCACTAGCTCGTCGCCCGAACCAATGATGCTGATCTTGGGTACGCCGCCAACGTGCAGTTCGCCATGTCCGCCCATCGCGGCCACAGCGATTGCGCCCGCATTTAAGCTCTGTCCCTTTGCCAGCAACAATTGGTTCTTTTGGAAATCTGATCCAGCCAGCCGAATATGCTGTCCTTTTGCGCCGGGGCCTATGCCGTTTAGCCTGAGCTTACCTTGTTCTAGCATTGCATCTTCCTGCATCAATACGGTGTCAGCGCCTTCTGGTAGATGGGCACCGGTAAAGATGCGAACCGCTTCATATGCGGCGACTTTGCCATCAAATGGCCTTCCGGCTGCGCTTTCACCAATCACGCTGATGTCGCTGGTCAAATCATCGAACCGAACGGCATATCCGTCCATCGCCGATAAATCTGCCGCAGGTTGGGTTCGTTTGGCATGTGTGTCACACGCCAAAAACTTACCGGCGCAATGGGAGATCGCGACTTCTTTGGCCGGCAAAGGCGCGGCAAGAGCAAGCAGCCGCTGCTGGGCTACATGCAAGTCAATCATATACTAGGCCTGATTTCATTTTGGTTGAACCAAAATGAGGGCCTAGATTGCTTGATTTTACGCGATTTCTTAATCATCAGATGATTCCATCTGATTGGAAATCACTCTAGTGGACCAGTCACCTGATTTTCCGCCGGATTTGGACAATAGACGAATATCTGAAATGACCATGTCCTTATCGAGAGCTTTGGCCATGTCGTAAATTGTGAGCAATGCGATTGAGGCCGCCGTCAACGCCTCCATCTCTACGCCAGTTTGTCCAGTAAGCCGCGCCATCGCGGAAACTTTTATCGCTTGTTCTTCAAAAGCAAAATCAATCGACACCTTAGACAAAGCGAGCGGATGGCAAAGCGGTATCAGGTCGCTTGTCTTTTTCGCGGCCATTATCCCGGCAACGCGGGCAACGGCCAGCACATCACCTTTTTTGACCGAGCCCGCCTTTATTGCGTCCAATGCTTCTATGGAAATTGAAATTTTGCCCTGTGCCATGGCCTCTCGCAATGTCGCGCCCTTCGCGGAAATGTCGACCATCCGCGCCGCACCATTTTCATCAAGATGAGTTAACTTGGTCATTTGCCGGTTAATAGAATCCGTGTTGCTGCCTCAATGTCATCTTGCCGCATAAGTGCCTCGCCGACAAGAAAGCAACGCACACCGTGCCCTTCCATGGCCAACAGGTCCGCGTGGCTATTTAGGCCGCTTTCTGCGACAAATGTGCAATCTGCCGGTGCGTTGGTGACCAGTTCATAGGTTCGCGCAAAATCGACAGTAAAATCCTTTAGGTCGCGGTTGTTTACTCCGATCAGACGCGATTTCAGTTTTAATGCGCGCTCGAACTCGGCGGCGTCGTGGGTTTCGACAAGGACATCCATGCCAAGTTCAATCGCCGCAGACTCGAGTTCATGTGCCAGCATGTCGCCGACCGCAGACATGATAATCAATATCGCGTCGGCACCGAACCCGCGCGCCTCTGTTACCTGCCAAGGATCCAGCATGAAATCCTTGCGCAGACAGGGTAGATCGCACGCAGCGCGGGCCGCGACAAGATATTCCTCATGCCCTTGAAAATAGGGAGCATCGGTTAAAACAGACAGACATGCTGCACCGCCCGATTGATAGGCGCGGGCGTGGGCCGCAGGATCGAAATCAGATCGGATCAATCCTTTGGACGGGCTGGCCCTTTTAACTTCCGCAATCAAAGCGAAGCCCGATGCAGCCTTGAGGTCAATCGCCGCTTTAAAACCACGGGGCGCAGTTTGCGCAGCTGCCAATTGTGCCAGATCATGCGCCGAAGTTTGGATTTTGCGCGCTGCCACTTCAATGCGCTTGGTCGCGCAAATTTCTTCAAGTTTGTTCATTGGTTCGCAATCCAGCAATTCAACAAGGCTTTCGCTAGGCCCTTGTCGATGATTTCGGCGGCTTCTTCGATGCCCTCTTCCCAGCTATGTGTTGCACCGGCGACCATCAGTGCGGCGGCGCTGTTCAATAACACAGCGTCACGGTACGCGCCTTGTTCACCGTCAAGCAATCGCAGCAGTGCGGCGGCGTTAAATGCCGCGTCGCCGCCCTTGATCGCAGATAAAGGTTGGCGCTTAATGCCCACATCCTCGGGGATGATCGTTGAATTCGTCACCGTACCGTTTTCGACCAACGCGACTTTGGTTGGCCCGGCAATTGATATCTCGTCCAATCCTTCTTCGCCGCAGACGATCATGATCTTTTCATAGCCCAATTTGCTGGCGGCTCCGGCATATATCTCGACAAGGCCGGGCGCGGGCACGCCTACAAGTTGATACTTTACGCCAGCGGGATGGCAAAGCGGACCCAATAAATTGAAAATCGTCCGTTTGCCGATGGCTTTGCGAATTGGTGCCAGCGGGCCGAGGGCAGGGTGATGACTTTGCGCAAAGAAAAATCCAATCCCGATTTCCGATAGCGTCCGTTCCGCTCCTGCCGCTGCCTTTTGCAGGTCCAGTCCCAGTGCCTCCAAAGTATCGGCGGTTCCCGCTTTGCTCGACGCCGCTCTGTTGCCGTGCTTGGCGACAGGAACATCAAGCGCCCCGACCACCAAAGCAACGGTTGTTGATATGTTTAAGCTGTGCTGTCCGTCACCGCCGGTGCCGCACACATCGATAGCGCCACCGGGCGCTTTGGCAGTGACCATTCGTTCGCGCATTGCCAATACTGCGGCGACAATATCATCGGCGGTTTCGCCGCGATCGGCGAGCTCGGTCAGAAATAGCGTGACAGATTTGGCGTCCAATTTGCCGTCAAGAATGTCGCAAAAAATCTGCATGTTTGCGGCAACACTCATCGGGATTTTACTTTCATCCCGGCCAAGGTCATGAAGTTGGCCAGCATGTCATGGCCATATTCGGTGGCGATGCTCTCTGGGTGAAATTGCACCCCGTGAATGGGCAGCTCTTTATGCCGAAAACCCATGACATGACCATCGTCACTATTTGCATTGATGACCAGTGTGTCGGGAACATTTTCTACGATGAGCGAATGGTAACGGGTGGCGGTGAAAGGCGAAGGCAGGCCTTCAAACAGCCCGCTATTGTCATGTGTCACCGGCGAGGTTTTTCCGTGCATCAATCCGCCGCGAACAACATTCCCGCCAAAATACTGACCAATGGCCTGGTGACCCAAACAAACGCCCAGCAGAGGCCTTTTGGCTTCTGCACACGCCGCGACGAGTTCTAGGCTGATACCTGCTTCATTGGGAGTTTTCGGACCGGGCGAGATCAAGAATGCATCGGCACCAGACGACATTGCCTCTGACACGGTGATCGCATCGTTGCGAACGACTTCCACAACTGCACCTAAATCCATCAGGTAATGGACAAGGTTCCATGTAAAGCTGTCATAATTGTCGATAACCAAGATCATTGTTGCGGTTCCTTGACAGCTTTCGTGACCACGATCAACGGACCAAGTGATGCACCAGCATCTTGCCTGTCACCAGCGGGATACCATAAAGCAGATACCGCCCCATCCAAATAAAGAGCATTCGCACATTTTAACTCATCGCGCATGAAACGCGCCAGTTTGCCAAAAGACACGGGTACCTCGCTGATGACAAAATGGGCTCGGCCATCGGCATCGATTCCAACGGCATTCCGGATGTTAATAGACGCGCCGTTCACCGCAATCTTGGGATGCAGTTTCCCATCGATAACCAGCATAGGGCCCGATTGGGTCGCAAAGTCGGGGCGCGTTGTTACGTTTGCTGAAAAATAGTCCGTTGTCCGGATTTGCCAGCTGCTTTGATCACCAAAGAATACCCCATTGGGAAGCAGGTGGAAGTTTCCGCCGCCTTCTTTCTGGTTGAGCTTCTTAATCCGTTTTCCATTCTCGACATAATATCCGATGGGGCGACTTTCATCGTCATACATTCCCCCGTTCATCGCGAACAAAATATTGGCGGACTTGTTGGCGCGAGATTGCTCCAATCGGCGCAAGCTGCGAAACAGCTTCCCATTGCTGTCGTTCAGCGCCATGCTAAGTTGTTGCATCCCCGGTAAGGCGCTGCAACGCGTAAATTCGCTACCTTCAAAAACGGCTGCGCGGCAGGTTCCAGTGCTTGTCCCGCTTTTTGCAATCGGACCTTCGGCGACGGGTTGGCTGACACTGTCTGCCCCGCAGCCGGCGACCAAAGACGCCACTAAGATTGAAGTCGCAGCCTTTGCCATTGCCCGCGTAGTCATTGACCATGCCCCGGTTCAGTGGCGACACGCAACGCCTCACGCGCAGCCGCAATTAACGCGCCAGCCTTTGCTTCACACTCGGCTTGTTCATATTCCGGAATGCTATCGGCCACAATGCCCGCGCCTGCTTGGACATGCATGATACCGTCCTTGATAACGGCGGTCCGCAATACGATACAGCTGTCCATATCGCCATTGGGAGAGAAATATCCGACGCCGCCTGCGTATGCGCCGCGCGTTTCGGGTTCCAGTTCAGCGATAATTTCGCATGCCCGCACTTTGGGCGCACCAGAGACGGTACCAGCGGGAAATCCTGCAAACAAAGCGTCGATGGCATCTTTATCCGGGGCGAGTGATCCAACGACATTGGAAACGATATGCATAACATGGCTGTAAAATTCGACCATGTAGCTGTCCGTCACCTTGATGCTGTCCGCCCGCGCCACGCGGCCCACGTCGTTCCGTCCCAGATCAAGCAGCATTAGATGTTCTGCGCGTTCTTTTGGATCGGCCAGCAACGATGCACGATTTTCGGCGTCTTCTGCGGCATTTCTTCCACGCGGTCGCGTGCCAGCAATTGGCCTGATCGTCACTTCACCGCTGCGCGAACGGACCAAAATCTCGGGTGAAGAACCGATCAGCGAAAAGCCGGGATAATCCAGAAAATACAGAAAAGGCGAAGGATTGATCCGCCGTAAAGCACGATACAGGTCAATTGGCGGCAATCCAAACGGCGCGGTAAACCGCTGGGCCAGCACGACTTGGAATATGTCGCCGGCCTCGATGTAATCTTTCGCGCGCTGCACCATGTTACGGTATTGGCCATCGGCAAGAACCGGCGTGAGCTTGGTATCGTTAATTGATTGTGAGTCGGCTTTGATCGCCGGATTGTCCGCACGATTGCTTGCCAGGCAAGCGACCGCCAATTTTTGCTCAATTATATCGAGCCGTTCAATTGCCAGTTCAACCAGCTTTGCGGCCGCAACATTATCGTCGGGCCAAACGGGCGCAATCAGGAACATCTCGTCCTTCAGCCGGTCAAAAACCAAAACTACGGTAGGGCGCACGAAAAAGACATCGGGCAGGTTCAGTTCTGATTCTGGTGCGCGCGGCAGATCTTCGACCAATCCGACGGTTTCATAACCGAAATAACCGACCAGGCATGCCAATGCTTGCGGCAAAGAATCGGGCACTTCAATCTGGCACTGGTCCGCCAATTTCCGCAACGCATCCAAAGTGGGCAGGGGGCTTTGAATGAACTTATCGCGGTCAATTGCCCACTCACCATTGATTTCGGCAGTCTGCCCATGCGCGCGAAAAACAAGATCCGGGGCCAAGCCAACCAAGCTGTAACGCCCGCGCGTTTCGCCGCCCTCAACAGACTCCAAAATGAAATCGCCGCGTTCCGGTTCCATCGTCTTCAATGCGGCCGAGACGGGTGTTTCTGTATCGGCAATGGTTCTGCGCCACACCAGAGCGGGGCGGCCAGAGGCAATCAATTCTTTGACGATGATATTATCGCTCGCGAACGACCTATTTTCCGTCATTGGCATTGGTCAAGCGCGTCCGAAGGGTGGACAGAGAGTCCGCATTCTTTTTGACGCCAACCTCTTTCAACGCAGCCGCGACAAGCTGCGCGGCATGCTCTGCCTGAATCAGGTTCCGCATCTCGGTCGTTGTTGCGGCCAATAATTCTGCGTTCTGCGTTGCATCACCCTTCTTTACTTCGGCCAAGCTTACGATGAACCAACCGGCATTTTTGGGCGCGGGTAATGTCTTTGCCGTTCCCTGTTTCATTGAGAACATCAACACCAGCGGCGGCGGCAACTGTTGGCCTTCTTGGCGCAACTCGCCGCGCGTTCCCGTTATGCTCTGGATTGGCGGTAACCTGACATTGAGCGCGGCCATTGCAGCACCGAGTGTCTTACCGGAATCGACTGCCTTGCGCACCTGTTCGGCGATGGCTTTGGCTTTTAGCGCGCCTTGATC
>JAYUPJ010000064.1:0-8393 GCA_043760195.1 Sphingomonadales bacterium
GATCAGGCAACCCGGGAAAGCCTGGAGATTGCATCGGCGCAGCGCGGCGGGCGGGCGGGTTCGCTGCTCCACGAAGTTGACCGCACGGTCACGGGCGCCGGGGCGCGGATGTTGGCGGCGGATCTGGCCGCGCCGCTGATGGACCGCGGCTTAATCAATGCGCGGCTGGGGGCAGTGGCGTGGTTTCATGACGCACCATTGCTGCGCGATACGGTGCGCACCGCGCTGCGCCAATTGCCCGATATTGCCCGCGCTTTGGGCCGCATTGTCGCTGGCCGGGGCAGTCCGCGTGACCTTGGCCAATTGCGCGACGGGTTGGATGGCGGCCGGATGCTGCGCGAACGGCTTGGCGTAATGGCGGACCGTCCGGATTTGATCGAAGCGATATTGCCCGCGCTGGATGGCCACGGCGCAATGGTGGATCACATGATGCGCGCCTTGGTCCAGACCCCGCCAACCGAAGCGCAAAACGGCGGCTATATTGCCGAGGGATATGACGCCGCGCTTGATATTTTGCGCGCAACCGCACGCGATGGACGTCAGGCGATTGCCGCCATGGAGGCACGGTACCGCGACGCAACCGGCATAAACGCCCTGAAAATCCGTCACAATGCGGTGCTGGGATATTTTGTCGAGGTGCCCGCCAAACATGGTGACGCATTGATGACGGCAGAATCAGGCTTTACCCACCGGCAGACGATGGCGGGCGCAGTGCGGTTCAACTCGCCCGAATTGCATGCCGAAGCGATGCGGATATCACAGGCGGGCGGGCATGCCGTGGCAGCCGAATCGGCCCATTTGGAAGAATTGCTCGAGATAATAACGCAGCGCCGCGATGCAATCGCCGCCAGCGCCGATGCCTTGGCGCGGATTGACGTTGCCGCCGCACTGGCGGAACGTTCGGCGCAGGGCAATTGGACGCGGCCTGAATTAACAGACGATCCGTGTATGGAAATCACCGGCGGGCGTCACCCTGTTGTCGAAAGCGCATTGGCGAAGGCGGGTGAGCGTTTCATTGCCAACGACTGCAATCTTGGCACCGGCAACCGGCTGTGGCTGGTCAGCGGCCCGAACATGGGCGGTAAGTCGACATTCCTGCGGCAAAATGCGTTGATCGTCTTATTGGCGCAGGCGGGCAGCTTTGTCCCGGCCAGCGCGGCGCGAATTGGCATAGTCGACCGCTTGTTCAGCCGCGTCGGGGCATCGGATAATCTGGCGCAGGGGCGCTCCACTTTCATGGTGGAAATGGTCGAAACAGCCGCGATATTGGCGCAGGCGACAGAGCGCAGCTTTGTGGTACTCGACGAAGTTGGCCGGGGCACATCGACCTATGATGGCCTGGCGCTGGCGTGGGCAATTGTTGAAGGCATCCACGAAACCAACCGCTGCCGGTGTTTGTTTGCCACGCATTATCATGAATTGTCGCGGCTATCGGAAAGCCTGGATGCGCTAACCTTGCACCATGTTCGTGCCAAGGAATATAAGGGCGATCTGGTGTTGCTGCACGAATTGGGCAAAGGCCCTGCCGACCGCAGCTATGGCATTGCCGTCGCCAAGCTGGCGGGATTGCCGCCGCAGGTGCTGGCGCGGGCCAAGTCGGTCTTAGAACGGCTGGAAAAAGGCCGCGCCGAAACCGGCGGACTGGCAGCAGGTTTGGGCGACTTGCCGCTGTTTAGCGCCGCGCTGGACGCCGCAGAGGCAAAGGTCGACCGGCTGCGGGAGAAATTAACCGGGCTGGATATCGACGCGCTCAGCCCAAAGGCGGCGCTGGATTTGCTGTACGAGTTGAAGAAAGCGGCGGGCGAGGAGTGAGTTGGTTTTCAGCGGCTTTGCATGGCGCCGAGCATCGACGATTGATCGTTGAATGCCCCGAAAATCGGGTCCCATTCTGTCACCGTCATATTTTCGATAAGGCCGTGCTCGGCAAACGGGTCGTCGGCAATGATCGCGCTTAGGGCATCCTTATTGGCCGCAACGATAATCAACATCGCGGATTTGATCGTTGCATTTGGAAGCGGGCCGGACGCCAAAAGAACCTTTTCCGCGAGCAGATCTTGTAAATAATGGATATGCGGCAGCAGTTGTTGCTGCCACCCATCGTCATCGGGATGTTCATATCGCACAACAAATACTGGCATATTTACCCCACATTCAAAAGCGGCCCGGTCAACGCCGCGTTCTTTAGATTGGACAGCGAATCCGCCGCCAATGCCATCCGACCAAGCTTGGCGATCATCGGTCTGTGATTGCGCGCCTTTCATAAGCATATGGTGCCGCCATCTTCAACCGTTGCAATCGCTTGCGCGTTCTTTATCCCTCAAAAGAACTGCCGATGCAGGCGAAACAATTGGATAAGTAAAGCGCCTAAATGGCCAATTTTCTTGCCTATTACCTGCATTTGCCGCTAACCCGCCGATATTATGACCGATCAAAACCCCGCCACGTCCCCTGCCCCCGCCCTCTCAATGGCCGAGTTGCTGGCCAAGGCAGAGACACTCACCGAAGCGTTGCCGTATTTGCAGCGTTATGCGGGCAAGACTTTTGTCGTCAAATATGGCGGCCATGCGATGGGCGATGCGGCTTTGGCGCGCGATTTTGCTGCCGATATTGTGCTGTTGAAAGCGGTGGGCATCAATCCGGTGGTTGTGCACGGCGGCGGGCCGCAAATTGGTGCGATGCTGAAACGCGTTGGCGTCGAATCCAATTTTGTCGATGGCCTGCGCGTGACCAGCAAAGAAACCGCCGAAATTGCTGAAATGGTTTTGTCGGGATCGATCAACAAGGAACTGGTCGGCTGGATCAATGCCGCCGGTGGCCGCGCGGTTGGTATTTCGGGTAAGGATGGCGGCTTTGTTAAGGCGGTAAAATTGCGCCGGACCAAGAAAGACCCGGACAGCAACATCGAACGTATCGTCGATCTTGGCTTTGTCGGCGAACCCGACAGCGTCGACCGCACGATCATCGATACGATCAGCGCCGCAGGAATGATCCCGGTTGTCGCGCCGATTGGCGTGGGCGAAGATGGGCACACTTACAATATCAATGCCGATACCATGGCGGGCGCGGTGGCGGCGGCATTGGGCGCGGCGCGGTTGTTGTTGCTGACCGACGTGGCCGGTGTGCTTGACAAGAACCAACAGCTGCTGACCGATCTTGATCCAAAAGCGGTTGCCGCGTTGCAAGCCGATGGCACGATCACCGGCGGGATGATTCCCAAACTTGAAACCTGCGTTACTGCGGTCAATGCCGGCGTCGATGCGGCGGTCATATTGGATGGCCGCGTGCCCCATGCCATGCTGATCGAGATGTTCACCGATCAAGGCGCGGGAACTTTGGTGCACGCATAATAGTATCAAATAATATGCTGATTTCACCGGCACTGTTTTATACGGTTGATACAGCGGTGCGGCTCGGCTAATCGGGCGGCATCTTTGTATTTCGGAGCATATTGATGATAGTCGCCCTCCTTCAAATTCTCGCATTGGCCGCAAACCTGTTGGTTACGATCATTATCGTCAGCTTTATCCTTAATTTGCTGATCATCTTCAATGTGGTCAGCCCGCACAATCAATATGTCTCGGCCTTGCTCACCGCGCTCAATGCGTTGCTTGATCCTGTGCTGCGCCCGATCCGCCGGATTTTGCCCGATACCGGCATGATCGATTTTTCACCGATTATTCTGATTTTCGGGATACAGGTATTGATGATTGTCCTGCAGTCGATTGCGAGTGCCACGGCGTGAGGGCAGCGAGTGTTATTGACGGCAAAGCCTTTGCTGCGGCGCTACGTGACCGGATCGGCTTGGCGGTGCCGGCCTTTGTTGCTGCGGCGGGCCGTTCGCCGGGATTGGCCGTTGTGCTGGTCGGTGATGATCCCGCCAGCGCAGTCTATGTCGCATCCAAGGGCAAGGCGACCATCGCGGCGGGCATGAACAGTTATGAACACCGCCTACCCGCATCGGTTTCGCAAGGCGAAGTGGAGGCTATGTTGCGGCAATTAAATGCCGACGAAAATGTCGACGGCATATTGCTGCAATTGCCGCTGCCCGGCCATTTGGACGAACAAGCGGCGGTGGCAACTATCCATCCGGACAAGGATGTCGACGGCCTGACCCCGCAAAGCGCAGGCAGGCTTGCTTTAGGGATACCGGGGCTTGTGCCGTGCACGCCGCTGGGCAGCTTATTGTTGCTTAAGGATCAGCTCGGCGATTTGACCGGAATGAACGCGATCGTCATTGGCCGGTCGATATTGGTGGGTAAGCCGATGGCGCAATTGCTGCTGGATGCCAATTGCACCGTCACCATCGCGCACAGCCGAACGCGTGATTTGGCCGATGCCGTTCGCCGCGCCGATATTGTCGTTGCCGCCGTGGGCCGCGCTGAAATGGTAAAGGGCGACTGGTTAAAACCCGGCGCGGTGGTCATCGATGTTGGCATCAACCGGATTGCACCCGCCGCCAACGAAACCAAAGGGCGGCTGGTCGGCGATGTCGCTTATGCCGAGGCTGACCATGTCCGCGCCATAACCCCCGTTCCCGGCGGCGTTGGCCCGATGACAATAGCGTGCCTGCTACGCAATACATTGGTGGCCGCGCACCGCCGTGCAGGCCTTACCGATCCGGCGGGGTTATGATGAAACAGACCGCGCTCTTTTGCCTGATGTCGTTGCTTTGCTTGTCGGCATGTGCCGGAGCAGGACGCCAACCGCTGCCGATTAAGTTAAGCGCAAATCCAAGCGCGCTGGTGGCGCAGGAGATTGCCTTTGCCCGGACCGCACAAGAAAAAGGTCAATGGACTGCCTTTCGCGAATTTGCCGGTCCCGGTGCGGTTATGTTTGTGCCGGAACTGGTCAAAGCGCCTGAATGGCTGAAATCGCAGGCGGATCCTGCCGCAGCGGTCAAATGGCAGGTGCACAAGGTTTTCATGTCATGCGATGGCAAAACCGGCGTGACCGGCGGCGCTTGGCAAAGCCGCGATGGCAAGCACGGCCATTTCACGACCGTATGGCAACGCAATGAAGACAAGCGCGGTGAGGGCAAGTGGCTGTTCGCGCTTGATGACGCAGTGCCGCTCGATCAACCATTAAGTCCGCCCGAATTTATCAGCAGCCAGACCGCGAGTTGCAAGGGACGCGCGCCAGCTGCGCTTTTTGCGCCCGGCGAGGGCGTGGTTATGCGGCAGAGTTTTGCCTTCGACCAATCGCTCAGCTGGACCTTTCAATACCGCCCGGACAAATCGAGAGATATCAAGGTATCGTTGTGGAACGGCGAAAACATGGTTGATGTCGTTTCCTACAGCGTACCGGCGCCAAAACGGTAGGCCGTTGGTTGTGTTGACATTCAAAAAACAAAATACATAAGAACATAAATTGCGTCATTCCCGCGAAGGCGGGAATCCATCACCCGCACTCGAATTTTACGCAAGTTGGCTTGATTTCGATAGCGCGGGTGATGGATTCCCGCCTACGCGGGAATGACGATATCCTTTTTTCAAGAAGCTAATTTTTGAATGTCAGCACGACTTGAGGCCCGCCCCTAAATGTACGAACTGTTTCTCTCTGCCTTCATCACTTTCTTCGTAGTCATCGATCCGCCCGGCTGCGCGCCGATTTACGCCAGCCTGACGGCGGATGCGAGCACGCCGCAGCGGCGTTCCATGGCGATCCGGGCGGTGTTGATCGCGGCGATCATCCTGCTGGTATTCGGGCTGTTTGGCGAACAATTGTTGGCCGCGTTGGGGATCAGCCTAGACAGCTTTCGCATCGCGGGCGGCATCATGCTGTTCCTGATCGCGCTCGAAATGGTGTTCGAGAAACGCACCGAACGGCGCGAGGCGCGGGCGCAAGAGATTATCGAAACCCCCGAAGTAGAGGATGTTTCGGTGTTCCCAATGGCGATGCCCATGATCGCCGGGCCCGGTTCCATTGCCACAGTGATGCTGTTGATGAGCAAGAATGAGGGGATCGACGCATCGCTGATGATATTCGGCGCGTTGGCCAGCGTTCTTGTGCTGACGTTGCTCGCTTTGCTTGCGGCGGGGCCGCTGATGAAGCTGCTTGGCGCGAAAATCGAGGCCGTGATTACCCGGATATTGGGGGTATTGCTGGCGGCGTTGGCGGCGCAGTTTGTCGTCGATGGATTGCGCGCCAGCTTTCTTTGAACGCACTTACTGCCGCGCTTACTGCCCTTCTTACTGTAAAGTCACCCGGTTGTCGGACCCATCGTGGCGGCCAAAAAACAGCATCATCTGAATGATAAGCTCTGTCCTTACCGAAAGCCCGCGCGCCTCCAACAGCGCTTGTTTCGCGGCGGTATCAAACGGAGCAATCTGGGCAATTGCGTTGACCAGCGAATAATCGTCAAGCTGGCTGACCGCGGTCCAGTCAATCGAGTATCCCTGGGCATCGGCAAAACGGCGCGATTCGATTTCCAATGATGCCCGCTCGGCAATCGCCAACGCCACGCCCATTTCATCCTCGTCCCACAATTCGGCGTCGACCTGGCGAAATTCGGTGCTGGTTACGCGTTCGTTGACGACGCGAAACCTTTGTATGCCCTCCAGCACGATATTGTACCGGCCATCGTCCAATGCTTCAACTTCACCAATCCGGCCAAGACAACCGATGTCGAACAGCGGCTGTTTGCCGGATTTGTCAGCAGTTTTTGGCTGGATTATGCCGATCATCCGGTCACGCGCCAACGCATCGCTCACCAATGCGCGGTATCGCGGTTCAAAAATGTGCAGCGGCAATTGCATGCCGGGGAACAATATCGCCCCCGCAATCGGAAATATCGAGATGCGTTTGATTGTCATTATCCGAACAACACCGCCGAAAGTTTGCGCCGCGTCGCTGCCACCCAAGGGTCCTCAAGTCCGATCAGTCCAAAAATTTCAATCAGCCGGGCGCGCGCGCCGCCATCGCCCCATTCGCGGTCATCGGCGATAATGGCCAGCAATCCATCCGCCGCTTTGTCGCGGTCGCCGCTGGCCATTTGTGCGTTGGCTAGGTTAAACCGGGCCTGCAAATCACCGGGATTGGCGGCGACGATATCGTGTAAAGCCTGCATTTCAGCCGGATCAACCGCGTCTGCAGCAATGGTCACGGCGGCGCGGGCGCGGTCCACTGCCGGTTCGCTTTTCAGCTTGTCATCCAGACTGTCATAGATGGCCGCAGCCTCGGTTAACCGGTCCATGGCGACCAGCGCGCGGATCAATCCTGAAATCGCATCCGGGTTTTCCGGATCAATCGCGGCGGCATCGGCAAACAAGGCATAAGCCTGTTCTGCGCCATCAGATAGCAACAATTCTTCACCGGCAGCAATCAGTGGCAGCACGTCCGCCGCAGGGTCCAGCGCATTTGGCCTTACCGCTAGTTTTTCGAGCAAGTCATCAATCATATCAATAAGTTGCGGTTCGGTTCGGGCCGATGTCAGGTCGGCGACCGGTTTCCCCTGAAAAATCGCATATACCGTGGGGATCGACCGCACCTGAAATTGCGCGGCGATGAAAGTGTTTTCGTCGACATTGATTTTCGCCAAAATCACGCCTTTATCGGCATAAGCGGCGGCCACTTTTTCCAATACCGGCGTCAGTTCTTTGCATGGCCCGCACCATTCGGCCCAGAAATCCAGAATGACCAGCTTGTCCATCGAAGGCTCGACGATATCGCGCCGAAACGCCTCTACCGTCTTCTGTTCCTCAGTGGTGAGACCGATATTGGCCAACGAAATTCTCCTAGTATTTGATTTAAACGGGGATTCGGATATTCCCTTATGTGGGGACGGCAGCGCATTTTGCCAAGTGTTTTGCACAATTGCAGCAAAGAATCGCACTTGATTGGCCCAACTATCGCCATTCCGTTCAATTGGGGCTTGCCGCCCCAGAAATCCCATGCTAACCGCGCGCCTCACCTGTCAGGAAACAGTTTTGTCCTGACCGCCCGAGCGGGCGTAGCTCAGTGGTAGAGCACGACCTTGCCAAGGTCGGGGTCGAGGGTTCGAATCCCTTCGCCCGCTCCAAATCTTTGGATTTGTTTAATTCATTGATATTACTGGATTAAATACCCGGTTTTTTGCCTGTGTAGGATTCGTGTAGAAGTATTTGGGGAGTAGCTGCCGATTGGTGGCGAAAAGATTCTCCGATTTTCCAGTAATTTATTCGACGCAAGAGGCCAAAGCCTGCGGCACGTCGCGTCATTGCACTATCGGGTTCGGCCCGGTGCGTCGCGCTCTTCGCTCTTCTCATGAGCCTTGAAACGCCTGCTCATTTCCTCATTCAGCATCACTAAGGCCCGTGCATGACGAAGCCGTTGAGCGTTGGTTGCGTCTTCCGCGATCATCGCCCGCGCGCGGAGAAGCGCCTCGATCTCTTCAGTGCTGACGGACTCAAGGTCAT
>JAYUPJ010000065.1:0-3603 GCA_043760195.1 Sphingomonadales bacterium
GGGCGTGCGTGCGGTTATCGTCGAAAGCTTCGAACGCATCCACCGTTCCAACTTGGTCGGCATGGGCGTATTGCCGTTGCAGTTCACCGGAACCGACACCCGCGAGACTTTGGGCCTAACGGGCGAAGACAGCTTCACGATATTGGGCGTCGCCACACTAGAACCGCGCCAAACCGTCGAAGTAATGGTAACCCGCGCCGACGGATCAACCTTCACCTTCCAAACCCTATGCCGCATCGATACCGCGAACGAGGTTGAATATTTCAACAACGGCGGGATCTTGCAATATGTGCTGAGGAAGTTGGCGGCTTAATACTTTCCACTTAATTACCTTCGTCATTGCGAGCGGAGCGAAGCAATCCAGAGTAACGATTTAATGCGTCAGCTAGTCGCTTATGATATTAGCATCGTGCGTAATCAATATAGTGCCCCCCCAGAATGCCCTGCGTACTCTGCGCGAAACCATTTTATTTTACGCAGAGTACGCAGGGTACCGCAGAGGCGCAGAGGATGGTTGCGGCGGGACATACCCTCTTAAAAATCTTCGCGGCCTTTGCGTGAAACCAAATAGCAGCAGTGAAACTCGCACCTAATTTGGAGTTTACTCACCTGTCTTCCGGATTACCCAGATATAACTGAATTAATTTACAATTTTTTAAGTTTGTATGCGTAACACAACTGTTCACATACCAAAGGTGATATAAGATGTGGCTCAATAAGACACTTGCAGTATTTACATTCGCTTGTTGTTCGGCATCGGCTCAAGCGCAAGTTGCACTTGATGTAATCGCAACTCCGATACAACTCTCTCAGATGCAGCAAGGCGTCGAATACATCGATAATTATCACGAGACTTCTACCGTTCGAGTGGTTGACAGCAACGAACCTGTCAAAAAGCGCGGAACATTGGTTGTTATTGCTTTCAATAATGACTCAAAGCCGGTTAACGTAGGTAGTGACAACATAGCTATCCGAACAAGAGATGGTGTTTTAATACCTGTAATACCTTATTCGAAGCTCGTAAAAGAGGAGCAAGGCCGCCAAAGATGGCGCGGTATTGCGGCTGGACTGGCCGCTGGTTTTAACAGTACTGCAGCTAGCAACGCGGGATATTCACAAGGTTCCTTCTCTGCGCTTGGTTCAAGAGGTGGTTTCGTTTCCGGAACTTATACCAGCTATAATGCTTCGACCGCTTATCTTGCTCAGAGCCAAGCAAACGCAGACAACGCTGAAATGTTTGATCGTATGAAGCAGAATAATGCTGCCGCTATGCGAAGTTTGACCGTTAATTTGCAAACAACGACAATAAGGCCCGGAACGGTCTTTGGTGGCCAAGTGATATACGAGATTCCGAAAAACTTACGCAAATCCAGGAAACCCATACCTGTCGAGATACTCGTAAAAGTTGGCGAACAATTTCATCGGTTCGACGCGGCAATCACGCCAACAAAATAGCCCGATGCTAGTCGCGTTTTGGAATTACGGTGCCGGTTTACTTACCCCCTAATTAGATGCGACCTGCAAAGCCGCCTTTTGGTTTCACGCAAAGGCCGCAAAGATTTCTAGGACAGTGCGTCCCGCCGCAACCTACCTCTGCGCCTCTGCGGAACTCCGCGCCTCCGCGTGAAATAATCTTTTGTTCGCGCAGAGTTCGCTGGGTCCGCAGAGGCTAGCTGCGTATGCTAAACACGCCCTAACATCAGCCAAGGTAATGTAGGGGAAGTCACGCACTATTTCTCCTACATCTGCGCCGCCGGCGAGCATCTCAAGAACATCGCTAACCCGCAAACGCGTGCCCGTCACAACCGGGCGTCCGCCGCAAACGTCTGTATCAATTGATATGGGCGGATATCCAGCGAGTTCCATAATATTCTCCTGTTGGCGAGTTTATCACATTGCAAAAGCACCGCAAGTTCGGATTGCCTAACCCCGCGCCAACACTGCCATTGCGGCTTTCAAATGCGGGGCGTCGACCATCCGGCCCGCCACTTGCAGCACCCCTGCGCCGGGATTGGCCGCGAAGGCATCGGCCACTGCTTGCGCTTCGGCGATCTGCGCTGGCGTAGGCGTGAATCCGGCGTTGATAATCGCCACTTGCGCCGGGTGGATCGCCATCATTCCGGTGAAGCCATCGCGCGCCGCACGCGCGACATAGGCGGTTAGCCCCGCCTCATCGCCGAACGACGGGTACACGGTATCGATCGCAGCGACCCCGGCCGCATGCGCCGCGAACAGTGTCAGGCTGCGCGCCAGTTCGTAGGGCGGTGTGTAGCGGCCATCATCTTCGCGCGAAGTCATCGCGCCAATCGCGGCGGGTAGATCCTCTGCGCCCCATGTCACCCCGATCAAGTGGCTGGAGACATCACGCAGGCTGCCTAGATCGAATATCCCGCCCGGCGTTTCGGTGGCTATCGGCAATATCGGCGGCGCGTCCCCGGCTGGCGCATCTGCTGTCGCCGCCGCCAGCGCACACAGCCAATGCACCGACTTTGCGCCTTCTGCTTTGGGCAGGACTATCGCATCGGGAAGGTATGGCAGGATCGCGTTCAGATCATCCTGCGTCATGTGGCTCGCCTCGGGATTGACGCGGATAAAACAGGGCACGCTCCCGCGTTCACCCGACAGCCATTCCGCCGCCGCATCGCGCGCATTTGCTTTGTTTTCCGGCGACACGCTGTCTTCAAGGTCGATGATGATCGCGTCCGCGCCGCTGGCCGCTGCCTTGGCAAAGCGTTCGGGGCGGTCACCGGGTACAAACAAGAGCGAGCGTAGTTTCATGGACCTAATATCCTTTCTTAGAAACCGTAGTGCTGAGCTTGTCGAAGCATGGTTTAAGTTGGAACGCCGTTGACCTTCGGTCGCCCTCGGCTCGACAGGCTCAGGGCTACGGTTTAAAAATCATATCTTCTTCAGCAAAGCCGCGCGTTCACAGCTGCATACCACTTCGTCGCGCTGGTTCAAACAGCGGTGCAAAAAAGTCACGATCCCTGCCCCGGGCCGCGACTTGCTCGCCTTCAACGCGATCACCTCGGTTTCGGCGCGCAGGGTGTCGCCGATGAAAACCGGCTTGGGCATCACCAGTCTATCATAGCCCAAATTGGCCACCAGCGTGCCCATCGTCGTGTCACCCACCGACAGCCCGACCATCAGGCTGAATGTAAAGGTTCCATTGACCAATATCTGCCCGAACTCGCTGGCCTTCGCTGCCTCTGCGTCCAGATGCAAGGGTTGCGGATTGTGCGTCATCACCGTGAACAGCAGATTATCCGTTTCGGTTACGGTGCGCCGGATTTCATGGGCGATCCGGTCGCCCACTTGCCATTCATCAAAGTATTTTCCGGCCATGATCCGGTCTTAACCGAATTTTTCCGATAACTCCAGCAATCGCATCGCCGCAACTGCCGCCTCGCCGCCCTTGTCCTTTTGCTCCGGATCCGCACGGACCAGCGCCTGAATTTCATTTTCGACCGTCAATATGCCGTTGCCAATGGCGATGCCGTCCATCGTCAGCGCCATAATCGCCCGCGCGCTTTCGCCTGCAACGATTTCAAAATGATAGGTTTCGCCGCGAATAACCACGCCGATAGCGACAAAGCCGTCATA
>JAYUPJ010000066.1:0-8359 GCA_043760195.1 Sphingomonadales bacterium
CGCGTCTTTGGCGGCGCGCATTGGCAATACCATCGACACCATATATCCGATGATGACGGTCATCACGGCGGAGAACGCTGCGACGGTTCCGACACCGACCAATTGAATCCAAAGCTGCGATGCGATGCCTGCGCCTTCTGCATATCCAGTGCCGCCGAACACTTCGCTGGCGAACACCGCAAGCAATAGCGATCCGATAATGCCGCCGACGCCGTGCACCGCGAAAACGTCAAGCGAATCGTCAATCTTCAGCTTTCCTTTGACCAAACCGACGGCGTAGAAACAGACGACCGCCGCGAAGATACCGATCAACGTCGCGCCGCCGGGGCCAACGACGCCAGCGGCGGGTGTGATCGTCGCCAACCCGGATACAGCCCCTGTGGCAAAGCCGACCGCAGTGGGCTTGCCGACCTTGATTTTCTCGATCAGCAGCCAAACCAACGCGGCCACCGATGCGGCCATGTGGGTGTTGATAATGGCACTGGCCGCGCCAATGTCACTTGCGGTCAGGGCCGATCCGCCATTGAAACCAAACCAGCCAACCCACAGCAATCCGGCACCGGCCACTGTCAGCGCAGGGCTGTGCGGCAGCATCAATGTCTTCGGAAATCCGTCGCGCTTGCCCAGCATCAACGCCACGACCAGCGCCGAAACCCCGGCGGTGGTATGGACAACAATGCCGCCGGCAAAATCAATAACGCCCATTTCGGCAAGAAATCCTCCGCCCCAAACCCAGCGTGTCACCGGCACATAGACCAGCAACGACCACAAAGCACAAAAGGCAATCACCCAGCCAAACCGCGCCCGTTCAACCCATGCGCCAACGATCAGCGCCGGTGTGATGATGGCAAAAGTCATCTGGAACAGGCCAAATACCAGCTCACCGATGCTCTGGTCGTCGCGAACCGCATCCATGTTGGTGAACATGAAATTCTGCGCCGTACCAATCAGGGCCCCGCCGCCGGTGGAGAATGCGACGCTGTATCCAATGACGATCCAGATCACGGAGACGACCGCAGCAATCGCGCCGATTTGCACAAGCACCGACAGAAAGTTCTTGGAACGAACAAGGCCGCCGTAAAACAAGGCAAGCCCCGGAATGGTCATCATCAGCACCAGCGCGGAGCTGGTCAATATCCACGCGGTATCGCCGCTATCGGTTGCCGGATCGGCCACGGTGGCCGCTGCATCCTGCGCGAATGCCGGTGCGGCTGCAAATGCTGCGCCCAATATCGCCAATTTGCCCAATAGATGCATAATTATTCCCCGCCCTCGTCAACTATGAATTGCCGCTTCTCTAAGCCAGCAATTCTTAAGGCTCAATCAACAAATTGCATTTTGGCGGCGTTTTTTGATGGAAACTTGCCCGGTTGCCGCAAATTCGATGGCCGCAAATCCAGCGTCCTGAACCCATGCTGGGTTGCCATTCAGAATTTAAAACATTTCAAAACACAAGCTTCGTCATTCCCGCGAAGGCGGGAATCCATCACCTGTGGTTGATTTATATCACTAACTTGCTTTGCGCGGCTAGGTCAGGTGATGGATTCCCGCCTTCGCGGGAATGACGAAGTGTTTGATTATCCGTAACTTCTCACTTGAATGTAAACGCCGCCTAATGCCGCAAATTTAATCCCAGCCTTCGAGAACTTGATCGGGCGGGCGGTGGCCGTCGGCCCAGATCCGGATGTTGGCAATTACCCGCTCCCCCGATGCCTCGCGGCCCTCAAAAGTCGCGCTGCCCAGATGGGGCAGCAAAACGACATTGTCCAGCGTCAGCAAACGCGGGTCTACTGCGGGTTCGTGGGCATATACATCCAGCCCCGCACCCGCGATCTTGCCTTGCTCCAGCGCCTCGATCAGCGCCGCCTCGTCGACCAATTCCCCGCGCGAGCTGTTGATCAGATATGCACTCGGCTTCATCATTGCGATACGGTCTGCGTTGATAAGACCTGCGGTTTCGGCAGTTAACGGGCAATGTAGCGAGATGATGTCGCTGCGCGCGATCAACCTGTCCAGGTCCTGTTCGAACGTAATGCCCAATTGTTCCTCGACACTATGCGGCAGGCGTTTGCGCTTTGTGTAGACGACTTCCATGCCAAAGGCGCGTGCCCGCGCCGCCACTGCTTCACCAATCCGGCCGAAACCGATGATGCCCAAAGTCTTTTCGCCGATGCGGTGGCCCAGCATGCCGCTTGGCCGCCAGCCGCCCCAATTGCCGCTGCGCATCAGTTTTTCGCCTTCGCCCAATCGGCGCGGGACGGACAGGATCAACGCCATCGTCAGGTCGGCGGTGTCGTCGGTGAACACCCCCGGCGTATTGGTGACGATGATGTCTTTTGCCTTGGCTGCGGCAAGGTCGATATGATTAACGCCCGCGCCGTAATTGGCGATGAACCTTAATCGCGGCGGCGCTGATGCGATCAACGCTGCGTCGATATTATCGGTTACAGTGGGGACGAACACGTCGCAATCGGCCATGGCGGCGGCCAATTGGTCGCGGGTCATGGCGACATCGGCCGCATTGAAATGGGCGTCAAACAACTGGCCCATTCGTGCCTCGACAGCAGGCAGTAATTTTCGCGAAACAATGACGCGCGGGCGTTCGATACGAGAGTGATTGGTCATATCGATCCCGGTTATGGTGCTTCTTGGCCGCTCGTCAAGTCATCAGGCTTGAACTGTCGGCCCTGCTTACACTATAGAGGCGCTCGGGGCGGGCAATATGGCAATTAGATTCATGAAAATTAATGTAAAATCGGTGGGATTTTTGGTAGTGTTCGTCACGGCCAGCATTGCCGCAGGTGCCGCGCTGGCGCAATCCGAAAAGAAGACACCTTATTGGGCGTCGCTCAATGCCGAAGAGGCACGGATGCGGACCGGGCCAAGCACTGATTTTCCGGTTAAATGGGTGTATAAGCGCAAGTTTCTGCCGCTGAAAGTTGTCACCGTACACAGCGTTTGGCGCAAGGTTGAAGATCCTGACGGCGATCAAGGCTGGGTCCATGTGCGCTTGCTTAGCCCGAATCGCACGGCGGTTGTCATCGGCAGCGGCGTTGGCGCGTTGCGTGAGGCACCCGAACCAACAGCGCGCATCGCGTGGCGCGTTGAACCCGGCGTGACCGGACGGATCGACGATTGCCAAAAAGGCTATTGCCGTTTCGACAATGCCGGACGGGCGGGATATATCGAGTTCGACCGGCTTTACGGCGAAGAAGCCCCGACCCAATAACGCCGCTTTATCACGCCGTTTTTATCGCGCGGCATTGGCAATCATCCCGCAGGTGTCATCGGCAATGGACATTTGCGCAAAATCGTCTAAGCGCTTTTCCCCATGAAAACAACGTTCGCAACGCTCACCGCATCCGCCCTTATTTTGGCCGCATGCACCCCTGTCACGCCTAAAGATGCTGGCAAAAACGCTACTGCAAAACAGGCCGCTGCTCCGGCGGCGGCGGGATGTGACCAGACCACTGCGTCCGGCCTTGGATACCGGATGCTAAAGGCGGGGGCAGGGGACGCCCCCGGTGCGCGCGACAAAGTGACGATCAATTACAAAGGCACGCTGGCGTCCAATGGCACAGTGTTTGACGAAAATAAGGACACAAGCTTTGGCGTCGACGGCGTGATTGCAGGCTTTGGCGAAGGTCTGCAATTGGTCAAGCCGGGCGGCAGCATCCGTTTGTGCATACCGGCGGCGCTGGGTTATGGCGCGCAAGAATCGGGATCAATCCCGGCGAACAGCGATTTGATATTTGAAGTGGATCTGCTGTCGGTTGCCGCCGCGCCCCCCGAAACCCTGCCTTCGGATCAGCGCACCTGTACCGACAAAACCGCGTCCGGGCTTGGCTATCAAATGTTAAAACCGGGCACAGGCGCATCGCCAACCGATGACCATGTCGTGCTGATCGGATACGCAGGGTATCTTGCTGCGGACGGCAAAAGTTTCGACCAGAATGACCAGACCGCGTTTCCGGTGAAAGCCGTCGTGCCCGGGTTTAGCGAAGGCCTGAAACTGATGAACAAGGGCGCGAAATATCGTTTATGTATTCCATCTGCCTTGGGTTACGGCGCGCGCGCCTCTGGACCGATTCCGGCCAATTCCAACCTCGTCTTCTTGGTCGATCTTATCGAGATGAAAACGATGGCAGAAATCAAAAAGATACAGGCGGAACAGAAGCCTTAAGGGTACTGGGATGTTAGACTAAAATTCGATCAAGTTGAATCGTCATTGCGAGCGGAGCGAAGCAATCCAGAGCAGTTTACACCTGCTCTGGATTGCTTCGTCGCTTCGCTTCTCGCAATGACGAAGTGTGTGTTTTTCTGTATCTTATTACTTGAATATCAACGCGACTTAAGACACCGGGTATCACGGACCTTTGCTATCAGGGCTCTGCGATATTGAATGCTCCGGCTTGCGGTTCGGTCGCGGCCAACATGGTTTCTAGCGCGGAACGGTCGCCTGCTATTTTCAGTCCGGCAGCCTCCAATTGCGCCAGCGGCATTTTCAGGAACAGCATCGCCAGGAACAACTGCCTTGGTCCGGTGACCGTTGCCATCGGCGCGTCGTGGGCGGCATTCATATCGGCAAACATAACGGCATTGCCGATGCTGATTTTTGCGGTTTCTTTGCGGTCTGAAAACACAAAGTTCAAATCCAGCTTTTGGGCCCCCAATATCTGCGGGTCCAAACGTGTCGCCACCGAGTTCAGCAACATGCCGGACGGAATGGCGGCGATCAGATCAAGGCTTTGCGTCGATTGACTGCCCTTTGTACCCTCACGCAGATCACGGGCGGCGGATAGGAACATGTTGCGCCAAATCGCCGATTCGGCCTGATATCCTTGCTGTTCGTAACTGTTGGCGAGCATCGATTTGGCGGCGATATTTTTGGGGTCGGCAAACACCAGTTGATTAAGCAAGTCGGATGACCAGCGATAATCGCCCGCTGCCATTGCTTTTTTCGCTGCCGAGATGACCTTCTTTGCGCCGCCCATCGCGGCGACAAATTTTGCGCCGCGCGCCGATGGCGGGTGGGGGTTTAGATTGGCGGGAACGGCGTCATACCAACCGAGATAATATTGATAAACCGCTTTGCTGTTGTGGCTATAAGTTCCGTAATAACCGCGATTATACCATTGATTGGCGATTGCCGGCGGGGGCGTTATCGCTTCGGCAATCTCCGTTTGGGTCATGCCTTTGTTCATCAGCCGCACCGTTTGGTCATGCAAATAACGGTAATTGTCGCGCTGCCCCGATAGCCATCCTTTGACCTCGTCTGCGCCAAATCGCGGCCAGCAATGGCTTGAAATGGCGGTGTCGCTGCGCCCGGCATACAGGTTTACCGCCTCATGCAAATATCCCGCCCACGCCAGCGTATCGCGCACTTTGGCGCCGCGCGGGGTCAAGATATTGTGCAGCGTACAAGTTGCAATCTCGGCGGCCAGGAATGTCCGAGCCGACGGAATATAGACATTCATTTCCGCCGGTGCCTCGCTGTTCGGGGCCATTTGAAACTCCAGTGTCACCCCGTCAACAACCCGCGTTTCGCCGGTTTTCCGGATGTCATCATTGGGGGTGATCAAAGTGATTTCACCGGCGGAAATCGCCGCGCCGATGCCGCTGCCCATTTGTCCTTGCTGCCCAGGCGTCAGATTGGTGCCAAACTGGTAATTCGCCCGGCGGCTCATAGCAGCGCCAGCGATGACATTTTCAGACGATGTTTCCAGCAAGAAATGTTCCGGCGCGATCACTGCGACCTTGCCGGATTTGGCGTCGGCAGCATTGATAATGCCGCGCACGCCGCCGAAATGATCGCCGTGGCTGTGGCTGAATATCACTGCGCTGACCGGCCTTTGCCCCAGTTCCCGGTTAACCAGCGCTAATGCCGCCGCGCCCATTTCGCGCGATGTCAGCGGATCGATCACTATCCATCCGCTATTGCCCTTTATCACGGTCATGTTCGACACATCGAAACCGCGCACTTGCCAAACATTGTCGGTGACTTTGTACAGGCCGTGTTTGCGGAGCAGCCCGATATGCCGCCACAGGCTGGGGTTGACGGTATTGGGCGATGCGCCGCCGGCAAAGTTATAGGCATTCAAATCCCAAACGACCTTGCCCTTTGCATCGCGGATAACCGGATCTTGCAATGTGGCGATAAATCCGCGGGCGGCAAAATCCGCATCGCGTCCATCCTCGGGCGGCAATGACGACAATGTCCGGTTTTGCGCAGCGACAGTGGCGGCGGATGCAGGCTTGCTGGCCAGATCATCTGTGGCGGCCATCGCGCTGGCGCTGCTGCTGCACAGGATCATTAATGCCATGGCTGCGGTCTTCATTTTTATCTCCCGTGAATTCTGCCAATTCCCTTTGATACCGGATCAAGCTAGGGATCAAGCAGAGAGTCCGAACGAGGGAGAAAATGTGTGCAAGCGACAAATGAAAATGGCCCAGCAGACGGCCTACCAAAAGGAGCGCTTGCCGGCATTCGGGTTATCGACCTGACGCAGTTTTTGCTCGGTCCTTATGCGACCCAGATGCTCGGCGATTTGGGCGCAGACGTGATCAAGATCGAGGAACCCGACGGCGACCGGCAACGGATGATTGGCGGATCGCATGTCTCCAAGAATATGGGCTCGACGTTTTTGAACTTTAACCGCAACAAACGTTCAGCTGTGATCGATTTGAAAACCGACGCCGGGAAACGGGCGCTGCGCAAACTGGTCCGCACTGGCGACATCTTCATTCACAATATGCGGCCAAAATCAATCGCCGCACTCGGATTTTCCTATGCCGATGTTGCCGCGATCAAGCCCGATATTGTTTATGTCGAGGCGATGGGATTTGATGCCGCCGGTCCCTATGCAGGGCGCCAAGCCTTTGACGATTTGATCCAGGCGGCCAGCGGCGCGTGCGGATTGGAACAACTGGTTAGCCCTGAGCGCGAATTTCGCACCTTGCCCGGATTGTTTGCCGACAAGACCTGCGGGTTGTTCGCGGTTATTGCCGCGCTGGCGGCGCTGCGGCACAAGGAGCAAACCGGCGAGGGACAATATGTCGCCGTGCCGATGCTGGAAACCTTTACCGGACATTTGCTCGCCGACCATCTTTACGGGGAAACCTACATTCCGCCGACGGGCACGCTGGGTTACACCATGTCGGTTTCGCCGGACCGCAAACCGATGCCGACAACCGACGGCTTTATCATGCTGCTGCCTGCCAGCCGTGCACAGGCGGAACGGTTCTTGGAACTTGGCGGGCTTCCCGGCGCGTATCAAAGTGAGCGTTTTACCAGCCTGACCACGACGCAGCAGCGCGTGTCGGAATATAATGTCATGTTGAAAGAGGCGGCGGCGATGCACAGCACCGATGAATGGATGGATTTGGCTGCGGAAAATTCAATTCCGGTCATGCGGGCCAACCGGCTTGAGGACGTGTTTGAAGACGAGCAGTTGAAACAGACTTTGTTTGAAGAACGCGAAATTGAAGGCGAGGGTAAATATCGCGCGATGCGGCCGGGGCTGCGATTTGCGCGGAGTCCGTCTTCGATATGGCGCGATCCGCCAAAGCTGGGTGAACATACCCGCGAAGTGCTGGATGAAATTGGCGAATGAGGAAAGCTATTGATTGAGAAATTCGATCAGCGAGATAAGCTTTAATCACTTTACACATCGTTGCTTTTTTGAGATCACAGCGAAGTTCGTTGGGGTTGTCCCTTACCCCTCCCCCCCGAAAGACGGGCGGCCCCGGCGGACCACATATTTTTTCGGGCAGACGCCGGACGGCATGGGAATAATCTATTGCCGCAAACGTTATTAGAATTCGTTCGATGTAACTTTTCGGCGGCATGGCCCGAATGCCCCAATGTTACCGAAGTCCGAACTTACCGAGGGGGGACTTCACTGCCCCCAGTGGGTCGCAAAGGACGTGAGAGCATAAATGCTCCACGTCTATCTTTTTCGCCTTGTGCGGTGCGAGACATTTGACTGAAGCCAAACCGTTCGTGCTGAGCCCGCCGAAGCACAGGTTGCATAACGTACGGCGGCAATCAGGTGACCGTCGGCCCTTGACCGTATCGTAGCTGCCGCTTATAGGGCCGCTTGCCTTGCGGTCCCATGACCGCAATGTTGATTGGTATGGCGAAGTAGCTCAGCTGGTTAGAGCGGTGGAATCATAATCCATAGGTCGGGGGTTCAAGTCCCTCCTTCGCTACCAATCTTTCCCGTTCTATTGATCGCGCAGAATCGCCTCAATCTGTCCATACAGCCATGTTTTTGCCGCTTGATCGGCAAAGCTATGCGATGCGCTGTCGGTAGCCTGCAACGTGATATTTGAACGCTGACGCGCGTTTGAAAACACG
>JAYUPJ010000067.1:0-8341 GCA_043760195.1 Sphingomonadales bacterium
AGCAACAAGTTGCCAAGTTTTCGCAACCCGCGGAGCCACTCGGATTGGTCTGGGAGACTAATCCCTCCGCGCCCTCAAGGGGAGAGGGATTATGAATGCGCTTCCAACCCGCAAGGATGAGTCGTTTCGTTATTCGGATTTAGATGCGCTGGCGCGGGTTTGGCCTTTGCCTGCGGCTGAGTGCGTGGTTGTTCCTGCGGGTGGGAACTTCGTGCGGACTATCGTTCAAGACAGCGGGGCCATCCACCAGATCGACCTCGCCATCGGCAAAAGCGCGACCGCCGCAATCAACGTCCTCAACATCGGCGGCGACTATGGGCGGGTTGAACTCAACGTCACGCTGCATGAAGGCGCGGATTTCAAACTTGGCGGTGTGCAGATTGGCGGGGGAGAGCAAACACTCGAAATTATCACCACCGTGACCCATGCCGAGCCGGGTGCGACATCGTCGCAGACTGTGCGCTCGATATTGGCGGGTACAGCGACCGGAACCTATCTCGGCAAAGTTGCCGTCGCCCGCGATGCGCAGCTGACCGACAGCGTGCAATCGGTAAAGGCGATGTTGCTCGACCGCAGCGCGACCGCGAACGCCAAGCCCGAGCTGGAAATCTACGCCGACGACGTGAAATGCGCGCATGGCTGTGCCATTGGCGAGCTCGACCCGGCGGCATTATTCTATCTGGCTGCGCGCGGCATTGCGCCTGCGGACGCGAAAAAACTGATGCTGCAGGCGTTTATCGCCAGCGTGTTTGAAGGCGCGGCGGATGAGGCGATGCTCACCGAAGCGGCGCTGAAGAAATTGGGGGAATTGGTGTGAGCGGGAAAGTGCTTTCTTCTCCCCTCCCGCCTGCGGGAGGGGCTGGGGGTGGGCCTGCGAATGTCGCAAGCTCGCCTTTGGCTCGCCCCACCCCTAACCCCTCCCGCTTGCGGGAGGGGAACCTAAAGGCCGACTTTCCCGGTATCGCAAACGGCTGGCACTATCTCGACACCGGGGCCACGGCGCAGAAACCGCAAGCCGTCATTGATGCGATGAGCAACGCCATGGGCCGCGATTACGCCACCGTCCACCGCGGCGTTTACAAACGCTCGGCCGATATGACTTTGGCGTTTGAGGCGGCAAGACTGCGGGTCGCGACCTTCATCGGCGCGCCATCCGAAAACGAGATTGTCTTCACCAAAGGCGCGACCGAGGCAATCAATCTGGTGGCGAGCAGCTGGGGCGATGGCAATGTGAAGGCTGGCGACCGCATCATGCTGAGCCAGTTGGAGCATCACAGCAATATCGTGCCGTGGCAGATGCTGGCGGCGCGCGTTGGCGCATATATCGATGTGTGCCCGCTCACCGCCGATGGCCGGATCGACCTCGACTGGCTGGAAGCGAACCTGACGCCGCGGCATAAGATGGTGGCATTGGCGCATGTGTCAAATGTGCTGGGTTCGGTATTGGGCGCAAAGCGTGCGGCCAAAGCCGCGCATAAAGTTGGCGCAAAACTGCTGCTGGATGGCTGCCAATCCGCACCACACATGCGGCTGAATATGGCGGAGTTGGACTGCGATTTCTTCGTGTTTTCGGGGCACAAGTTATATGGCCCAACGGGCGTCGGCGTGCTGTGGGCGCGAAAGGAATTGCTCGACGCGATGCCCCCGTATCAAGGCGGCGGCGCGATGATTGACCGCGTGTCGTTTGCCGGAACGACTTATGCCCCTGCGCCCGGGCGGTTTGAGGCCGGAACGCCGATGATAACCGAAGTTATCGCGCTGCATGCCGCGATTGATTATACCGACGCCATCGGTATGGAAGCGATTTTCGCGCATGAAGCGGCGCTGGTCCGGCACACCCGCGAAGCATTGCACGCGGTCAATTCGATCACGCTTTATGGCCCCGAAAATTCGGCTGGCATCGTTTCTTTCACTATGAAGGGGGTGCATCCGCACGATATCGGCACTATATTGGATGGAGAGAATGTCGCGATCCGCGCCGGCCATCATTGCTGCCAGCCGTTGATGGAGTATCTGGGCGTGCCCGCCACAGCGCGCGCGAGTTTTGGCATTTACAACGACGAAAGCGATGTTACCGCGCTGGTTCGCGGGTTGGAACGGGTATCAAGGATTTTTTCATGAACGAACATATCAAAATTGAAGAAGTAGATAGCGTCGAAGCGCCGCCAAAAGCGCGCGTTGAAACCGCCGCCGAAACAACCAGCGAAAAAATGGGCCGCAAGCGCGATTATCTCGAAGGATTTCTGGCGCAAAAACCGGCGGCGGTCGCGGGCGGGGAGGTCGGCGGCGATTTGTATGAGGCCGTGATTACCGCGCTCAAGGAGATTTATGATCCGGAAATTCCGGTGAATATCTATGACCTTGGCCTGATTTATAATGTCGAGATCAACGAAGGTCAGGCGCTGGTTTCGATGACGCTGACGACGCCGAATTGTCCGGTGGCCGAATCAATGCCCGGCGAGGTCGAGATGCGCGTCGCCAGCGTTCCGGGAATATTGGACGCCGAGGTCGTGCTGGTTTGGGATCCGCCGTGGAGCCCCGCGAATATGACCGATGAAGCGCGGTTGGAGCTGGGGATGCTATGATGAAAAGCCCTTACCCTTTAAGGGGAGGGGTTGGAGTGGGACCTGTCCCCATACCGTGCGCCAGACTGACAAGCCCCACCCCCGACCCCTCCCCTAAAGGGTAGGGGAGAAAGTAATGGAAATGAATATGGAAACACAAAGCAAAACACGCCGTCCTTTACCCGCCGCCGTCATCCTGACGCCGTCATCGCAAGCACGGATTGCCGAGCTAATGGCAAAGGCACCTGCTGACGCCATCGGAGTCAAATTATCCACGCCGCGCCGGGGGTGTTCCGGGCTGGCCTATTCGGTGGATTACATCACACAGGCCGACAAGTTTGATGAACATATCGAAACACCAGGCGGCAGTTTTTATATCGACGGCGGATCGGTGCTGTATCTGGTCGGATCGACGATGGACTGGGTCGAGGATGAATTTGCCGCCGGTTTCGTGTTCAACAATCCCAATGCCAAGGGCGCGTGCGGTTGCGGCGAAAGCTTTACGGTTTGAATAATCCCGGCCTTGCCCATGTCGACACTTGGCTGTTCGATCTCGACAACACGCTTTATCCTGCGGAATGCGACCTGTTTGAACTGATCGAAGCGCGCATGGGTCTGTATCTTGAACGCTTGCTCGATTGCGATGCGGTTGAGGCAAAGCGCGTTCAAAAACTGTATTTCCACGAATATGGCACGACGTTGGCCGGGTTAACCGCGCGCCACCAAATCGACCCGCATGATTTTCTGGATTTTGTCCACGATGTCCCGCTCGACCGGATTACACCGAACGCCGCGCTACAATCGCATATCGATGCACTGCCCGGACGTAAGCTGGTCTATACCAACGGCGATGCGCCCTATGCACAGCGCGTGTTGGATGCGTTGGGGCTGGGCGACAGTTTCGAGGCGATATTTGACATTGTCGCCAGCGATTTGATCCCGAAGCCAGCGGATGAAAGCTATGCTGCGCTCTGCAAAAATCACGACATCAACCCACGCACCGCTTTTTTTGCCGATGATATGGCGCGGAACTTGCGCCCGGCGAAAGCTCTTGGCATGGCGACCTTGTGGATCAACAATGGTTCGGAACAAGCGCATTCATCCGCCGCCAAAATTGATCTTGACCATATTGACCATTCTACTGGCTGCCTAACGCGCTGGTTCGACACCATGAAAGAACAGGAACCTGTATGACCGAACAACTCGCCGCCATCATCGACGCCGCATGGGATGCCCGCGATAATATCAGCAGCGCGACGCAGGGCGAAGTGCGCGAGGCGGTGCAGGTTGCCTTAAACGGGCTGGATCAAGGTTTTTTCCGCGTTGCCGACAAATCCAGCGGTTCGTGGCAGGTCAATCAATGGCTGAAAAAAGCGGTGCTGCTATCCTTTCGCCTGAACGATAATATCGTTGTTGACGGCGGGTCGGCGGGTGCACCAGCCTATGACAAAGTGCCTTCCAAATTCGCCGGATGGGGCGCGGATCGTTTTCGCAGCGCCGGATTCCGCGTTGTGCCCGGCGCGGTGGCGCGGCACGGCAGCTATATCGCCAAAAATGTGGTGCTAATGCCCAGCTTCGTCAACATTGGCGCGCGCGTGGATGAAGGCAGCATGGTCGACGCCTGGGCCACCGTTGGTTCTTGCGCGCAGATCGGCAAAAATGTGCATTTGTCGGGTGGCGTCGGCATTGGCGGTGTGCTCGAACCGTTACAGGCTGGCCCCGTCATCATCGAAGACAATTGTTTCATCGGCGCACGCAGCGAAGTGGTTGAAGGCGTAATCGTCGAGGAAGGCGCAGTATTGGCCATGGGCGTATTCATATCGTCGACCAGCAAGATCATCGACCGCACCACCGGCGAAATTTTCGTTGGCCGCGTGCCTGCTTATTCGGTTGTGGTCCCCGGCAGCTTGCCCGGCAAAGCCCTGCCCGATGGCAGCCCCGGCCCAAGCCTGTCATGCGCGGTAATCGTCAAACGCGTTGATGCCCAAACCCGCGCCAAAACCGCAATCAACGAGTTATTGCGCGACTAACCGCGATCAAATTTCGACCAACTGCATCAAACCAAGATTGCTAGTTCGCCCGTTTTGAGGCAAAACACTCATGCGGACCGGGCCCCTCTGGCGCTCGTCTGGTTGGCCTTTTGGCGATCAGATAGCGTGATGTCGGCCGCATCGGGTGAAACCGGTGCATGGTCGTTGGGTCTCTTACCCCCTCCCAAAAATGCCCCGTCATGCACTGGTTCATCCGATTGAATTCACATTCAAGAGGAGTATATTATGTCACCCAAATCATTCCGTTTGATGCTATATCATCAACGTATCGACACCCAGCTGCGCGCCGAAATTAGTCGCCGCTGGCCCGACATGTTGCGCATCCAAAAACTGAAAAAGCTAAAGCTGAAAGTTAAGGATCAACTGTTGAACCTGGCTGGTGTCCGCAAGGTGGCGGCGCACGGCTAAAATCACCACACCAACGTAAATTATGCCCTGCGCCGCTATTCTTCGGCGCGGGGCAAAATCGTATGCCAAGGGAATTGTTGATGGAATTTTTTATGATCGACTGGCTGGGAACGCCGGTCTGGTTTTGGATGGCTTTTATCGGCCTAGTGGCGACGCTAACAGCTTTTGACCTTGGTTTTCTGCACAAGGAAGACAAGGTAATGGGCATTCGTGAAAGCCTGAAACTATCGTTGTTTTACATCGGCGTCGCGCTGGCATTTGGCGTGTGGATCTGGATGACCAAAGGCGCGGATTTGGGGATGAAATATTACACCGGATTTTTCATCGAAAAGGCGCTGTCGATCGACAACGTGTTTGTCATATCACTGATCTTCACATATTTTGCGATACCCCCCAAATATCAATATCGCGCTTTATTATGGGGCATCATAGCCGTCATATTCTTGCGCGGCATCATGATCGCAGCGGGCGCAGCTTTGGTTGAGCAGTTTTACTGGTCGCTTTATTTGTTCGCCGCTTTCCTGATCGCCACCGGGGTCAAGATGCTGTTTACCAGTGACAAGGAAATGGACGTTGCCGGCAACCCTGTGGTCAAGTTCTTATCGCGGCACATGCGGATCACCAAAGACCTGCACAATGAAAAGTTCTTTGTGAGGGAAGTAGACGAGAAAACCGGCAAGCTGGTGCGCGCGGCAACGCCTTTATTTCTGGCGTTGGTCGTGATCAATCTGGCCGATTTGGTTTTTGCAGTGGACAGCGTACCGGCCATCTTCGCCATCACCACCGATACCTTCATTGTCTACACATCGAACATCATGGCGATTTTGGGGCTGCGCGCCTTGTACTTTGCGCTTGCCGCAATGGTGCACCGTTTCCATTATCTGAAATATGCGCTGGCGCTAGTGTTGGTATTTATCGGGTCAAAGATATTCGTTGCCGATTTCCTGATGGACGGCGCGAAATTCCCGCCATTCGCTTCATTGGCGGTAACATTTGCGTTGATACTGGGCGGCGTATTATACTCGCTTTGGAAAACCAAAATAGCGCCTGATTCGCAGACTATCACTTCAACACCGCCGCAACAGGAGACTTTATAAATGACACAAATATTACCACCCGCAACTCGCCGGACCGTATTGGGGCTAAGCGCGCTAACCGCGAGCGCTGCATTCATTGCCGCAACAAAGCCGGCAATGGCCAGCGCTGCCCCCTCTGGAACAATAACCGGCGCTCTGACTCCCGATCAAGCACTTACAAAGCTGATTGATGGAAACAAACGTTTCGTAGATGATAAAATTCCGTCGTCTGATTTGTCCACCAAACGGCGACTGGAAATCGCAAAAAGTCAGGCACCGTTTGCCGCATTAGTGGGATGTGCAGATTCCCGCGTTGGCCCTGAACATTTATTTGGCGGAGGACTAGGTGAGTTATTCATCGTTCGGACTGCGGGCAATTATGTCGATGATGCAGGATATGGATCATTGGCATATGCCGTAGCCGCTCTTGGCGTTCCCTTGATAGTGGTTTTGGGCCATGAACGCTGTGGCGCGGTTGATGCTGCGGCAAAATTGGTAACGGGAAACAATCAATTGCCGCCATCATTAACCCGGATGGTCCAACCTATTTTGCCCGCCGTAATTGACGCCCTCTCGTCGATGGGCGACAAAACGGACCTTGTCGATCATGCAATCCATATGAATGTACGCCACGTGGTACGCGGCCTACGTGAATCGTCCGATCCGATTTTGGCCGAGCCAATCAAGGCCGGGAAGGTGCGCGTTGTCGGCGCCTATTACGATCTAGATACCGGCGCGGTCGAATTTTTTGATCGCGGATAACCCGCAAATGTTTACCGATTATTGCCGGTTTACCGCCCGCGTTTAGTCGGAGCATCAAAATCGGGCGGCTTATTGGCAATCCAATCCAAGAACCGCCCGATTGTTTCATGTTCTTTAAGCGCGTCCGGCGTGTTGTACCGCCGTTCCATCTCGGCATTGCTGAAATTATCGTGGATCGTGCGGTGGCACATCGGATGCACCGCCACCTTCGCCTTGCCGCCGCGATTTTTAGGAACCGGCAGATGCAGTTCAGTCACCTCCCCAAGCGGCCTGCCGCAAAGCCAACAGCAAGGTGCCTCGCCGGTAATTTCCGCGTCCAATTTCAAGCTGGCCCCATCCGCAAGGCGCACAGTTTATTGCCTTCAAGATCGCGGGCCGCATCCAGATTATTCGCTCCTAAAGTTACATACCCGATCATCGCTCGCTCCTTTGATATTGTTGCAGGCACGGTATCACGGGCAGCTATCAAACCAATGATCTAAACGGAACCTTGACGGTGCTAAACGGCAACAGCCGCGTTCATTTTTCACATGCCCCCAAAAAGCGGCTTTGCGACCTGCCCTTAAGCGATACCTTGCCGATCATGGGCAGCCGTAAATCGGATGTCACGTCCAGATCCAATTGTTCCGCCGCGATATTTCCGGAAAGCTGCATGTCGGCCATCGCCATCCCTTCCATCGCGCAGCTCAGGTCGATAACCGCCTTATTCTCACGGTAGCTAAAGCCGCGATATTTGCAGGCGCCCTTGATCCCTGCCCCGAAAAAGTCGGCTGCCGGCCGCGCAGCGAGTTCCGGCGAAAGGCAAAATGTTTTCGATGCCGCCTTGGACATTTTGGTCATTATGTCCTGCTTTTTCTTTGCACCCAAGCTTGGGACATTGATCTGGGTAAACGAAACATTCTTTTCCCATTTTCCCGGTTTCAACGGCAAGCTAATGTCTCTTGGCAATTGCCCCGGTTGATCGCTGCGGGCAGCATTGTTGCCGCTGTCATTGTTGCACGCGGCCAATGCCAGCATGCTCGCCGCCGCCATCATGTGCAACCAAAATCCAGTTAGGCGACAAGCATTCATGCCGGACAATCACCCAACCGGCGGCCGTCAATCGTGCCCTTCATGGTGATCGGTCCAGTGGGCAGGCCTTCCATGCCCTGTTCCATTGTCATGCTATATTCTTGCGCGCCAAAGCTACCTTCCATTTTGCTTTTCAGCACCATTGGGCCTGTTGGTTTGCACGTCATTTCGATCGACATTTTGTTGCCCGACCGGTCAAACTTGGCAAAGGTGCAATTGCTGCCTTCTGGCGATCCGAAAAGATCTGCGCCCGGTTTGTCTGTTTGCTCTTTGGTCAGGCAGCTTTTGCTGGTCGCGCCCTTGGCGATTTGCTCTTTTATCGCGGCCTTTGCTTGTTCGGGAATTCCTTTGCCTTCGATACTTGAAAAGTTGATTTTCACTTCCCATTCGCCGGGCTGCATTGCAAATT
>JAYUPJ010000068.1:0-8329 GCA_043760195.1 Sphingomonadales bacterium
ATGCCGCCCAATATCACTGCACCTGCAATGACTTCGCCTGCGGTGATACCATCGCGGTCGCGGTTATAATCGTTCGCGTGTACAGGTACCGACATACCAACCAAAGCTGCGGCAGCAGCTCCTGCGCCGAAAACATTTTTGGTCAATTTAATCATCTTCATTCTCCTGTGTGTCAGCGGCACATTTCCTGCTGACATTGCCGGAATAGATGATTCGTTCTGATCAATTGCTGAATTGACTTGTCAGCCGCCGTTCATAAAAAATCGACATTTGATGAATGATTTTTTGCCATATCAATTTGGCGCAGTTTGAAAATCTGCTAATATCATTTGGAAATAGGGGAAAATCTAATGAGTTATTTTGCAATTGCGTTGGTTGTTGTCGTGGTCTTGTTCCTGTTCATGGGGATCACCGTCGTTCGTCAGGGATTTGCATACACCGTCGAACGTTTTGGCCGCTACACCCACACGGCCCAGCCTGGCTTTAACTTTATCATGCCGATCGTTGACCGCATTGGCCGCAAGGTTAATGTGATGGAACAAGTGCTCGATATTCCCGGGCAAGAGATTATCACCAAAGATAACGCCATGGTTGGCGTCGATGCGGTGGTGTTCTTTCAAGTGCTCGACGCGGCCAAAGCGGCGTATGAAGTGTCCGATCTTTATGTCGCGATCATGCAGATAACGACGACAAATTTGCGCACCGTAATGGGCTCGATGGATCTGGACGAGACGCTGTCTAAGCGGGATGAGATCAACGCACGGCTGCTGTCGGTTGTCGATCACGCCACCGGTCCATGGGGCGTTAAATTGACCCGGGTTGAAGTAAAAGACATTCGTCCGCCCGCAGATATATCGAATGCGATGGCGCGGCAGATGAAAGCCGAACGCGAAAAACGCGCCCAGATACTTGAAGCCGAAGGTATGCGCGCCGCCGAAATCTTACGCGCAGAAGGCGAAAAGCAGGGCCAGATCTTGCAAGCCGAGGGACGCAAAGAAGCGGCATTCAGAGACTCCGAAGCGCGTGAACGCGAGGCCGAAGCCGAAGCAAAGGCCACGCAAATGGTGTCGGCGGCGATTGCCTCAAGCGGGACGCAGGCGATCAATTACTTCATCGCGCAGAAATATGTCGAAGCCATTGGCCAGTTTGCAACATCACCCAATGCCAAAACCATCCTGTTCCCGGTTGAGGCAACCCAGTTGATGGGAACATTGGGCGGGATAGGCGAATTGACCCGGGAAGCCCTAAGCGGAAATGCCCTGAACGGAAATGTAATGGGCGGAAATGATGTGAAGAAATGATCGAAACTTTCTTACAATCCATCACCCCGCCGTCGCCGTGGTTCTGGTTAAGCCTGGGCGTCGTGCTGGCCGGCATTGAAATGATCGTGCCGGGATTTTTTCTCATCTGGCTTGCGCTTGCCGCTCTCTTCACCGGCTTTGTGACCTTGCTGTTCTCGCTCAGCTTTCCAGCGCAAATGACGCTTTTTGCGGTATTGGCGATCGGCATTGTCTATGCGGCGCGGCGGTGGCTCTTGCAATATCCGATACAATCCGACGATCCGATGTTGAGTGACCGCGCCGGGCGTTTGATTGGAGAGGTCGTGACCGTCGTCGAAGCCATCGAAAATGGCCAAGGCCGCGTCACCATCGGCGACAGCCAATGGGCAGTGAAAGGTCCGGATACCTTGGCTGGCGGACGGGTGCGGATCACCGGAAATCAGGGCGGCGTGTTGGTGGTGGAGGCGATTTAGTCTCGACGCTAACTAGGCCGCGCCTCCCCCCATTCGATCCAGCCGAACGGGCGCGGGGTTTTGGGCATATAGTTTTTATCGGCATGCGCGATTGCAAACCCAGCGGCCTGATACGCGCCGGTCACCGCCCGGGTTAGATGGCAATTGCCGCCGATCCGGCTCCAAATCGGCTCAATCCGGCGCTGCCATTTTTGCACATCTGCGTCGGGAGCACTGCCGTGTTCCAAGAACAATATCTTGCCGCCGGGCCGCAACACACGGCGCATTTCGGACAAGACCTGTGCCTGATTATCAACCGAGCACAAAGTGAACGTCACCAACAACGTATCAAAACTGGCGTCGGCAAACGGTATGTCTTCGCCGATACCGCCGCGAATATCGGCCTGCATCCCCTTTTCTTGTGCAGCCTGCAATGACCGTTCCAGCAAACCGGGTGAAGGGTCCAACCCGGAAAAGCTGGTGATCTTCGCCGGATCATAAAACTGCATATTGATGCCGCCGCCGCAACCCAGTTCCAGCACGTCGCCCGATGATTGCGGCACGATCCGGCTGCGCGCTTTCATAATCTGCGGCTGCGCACACGCGCATCCGATCAGTTTAGGAACCATGATGCGGTCCCACCAGCTTGCCGGGCGCGGTTGCCAATTAGCGGTCATCATCATGCGTCTCCTGCTTATCTTACTTTAGCTCCAACCCGGTCCACTTTGCCAAGAATGCGTAGATATCGGAATATTCCTCGATAATTTTATCCGTCGGCTTGCCCGATCCGTGCCCTGCGCGGCTTTCGATACGGATGATTTTGGGTTTGGTTCCGGTGTCCGCCGCTTGCAGCGCGCTGATATATTTAAAGCTATGTCCGGGCACCACGCGGTCATCGGTGTCGGCGGTGGAGACGATCACTGCGGGATAATCGGCGCCCGATTTGATGTTGTGATACGGCGAATATGTCAGCTGCATTTTCAAATCGGCTTCTTTGGATGGATAGCCATAATCATCGACCCAATAGCGTCCGGCGGTAAACCGGTCGAACCGTGTCATGTCCATTACGCCGACCGCCGCGTGACCCGCAGCGAACAGATCGGGGCGTTGGTTCAGCGACGCACCCACCAGCAAGCCGCCGTTGGAGCGGCCTTCGATGGCCAGTTTGTCTTTGGTGGTAATACCCTTGGCGATCAGATATTCGCCCGCTGCCGCAAAATCATCGAACACATTTTGCTTGTTCATCAGGCGTCCGGCGTCATGCCACGGCTTGCCATATTCACCGCCGCCGCGCAGGTTTGCGAGCGCAAAGACTGCGCCCGATTGTATCCACGCCATCCGCGTTGCCGAATAGCTGGGGGTCGAAGAAATGTTGAAGCCGCCATAGCCATAGAGCAAAGTCGGCGCGCCTTTACTCATGTCCAATCCCTTCTTGTGGACGATGAACATCGGGATTTTGGTGCCGTCTTTCGATGGATAGAACACTTGTTCGATGGCATAGTCGGCCGGATCAAAGCTGAGCTTAGGCTGCGCAAATGGCGTACTCTTGCCAGTCTTTGAATCGAACCGGTACACCGCACCGGGCTGGTTAAAGCTGGAAAAGTTAAAAAACGTCTCGCTGTTACCCGGCGATCCAGTAAATCCAGACGCCGTGCCGATACTGTTTAGGCTGATTTCCTGCACCGGCTTACCCGTCAGATCGGTCATCAATGCCATCGATGTGGCATCTTTCATATAGGACAGGATCAACCGGTCGCCGACAATCTGCGCGCGGGACAAGGTTTCGGCGCGATCGGGGATGACGTCGGTGAACGTCCAATCATCCGACGGCGAACATATCGGCGGTGAAATTGCCAGACAATTTTCGCCTCCGTCCACGCGAACTACCTTCAATTTCGGCGCATCCTTATTGGTAACGAAAAAGAAAGCGTCGCCGATTCCATCGATTAGCTGCCAGTCAAAGTTCAGGCCCTTAACCAGTGGCCGCACGTTCCACGTTGGCTTCTTGCCGAGCTCAACCAGATTGATCTCATATTTCTCATCGGTCCCCGCAGACGATGTAATCACCACCCAGCGTCCGTCATGCGTCACTTGCGCGCTATGGCCCAGTTCCTTGCGGTCCGGCGTTGCATACACCACTTCATCCGCGCTTTGCGGCGTACCGATTTTGTGGAAATACACCGTCTGGTTGTAATTCAGCGATTGGAACGCCGCGCCCTCTTTCGGTTCGGCAAAGCGCGAATAGAGGAAGCCGTCACCTACCCAGCTGATGTTCGTAAACTTCGCCCACTTAATCTCGTCGAGCAAAACCTTGCCGCTTTTCACATCCAGCACGCGGATCGTGCGCCAATCGGACCCGCCGTCCTGCACCGAATAGGCCAGCAGCTTGCCGTCCTTCGATGGAACCCACGCATCGAGCGCGGTCGCGCCGTCTTTTGCCCAAGTGTTCGGATCGATCAACACGCGGTCTTTGCCGCCCAATCCGTTGCGCGCATAAAGCACCGATTGATTTTGCAGCCCGTCATTCTTGGTGAAGAAATACCGCTTCCCGGCCTTTTCCGGCAAACCGAACCGCTCATAATCAAACAGCTTCTTCATCCGCGCCGCCAGCACATCCTTACCGGGCAGGGTTTTCAGATACGCGCCCGTCACCGCATTCTGCTGCCCAACCCATTGCGCCACTGCCGGGGCAACGCGCACGTCATCCTCTAACCAGCGATAAGGGTCGGCAACCTTGATGCCGAATTGTTCATCAACCACCGCGACCGTATCGGTTTTTGGATAAGAAATAATTGGCTCAGAAATAATCTGTGCTCCCCCCTTCGCTTCGACATGCCACTGTTCGGTTGATCCATCGGCAACATCCTCACCGGCAATCGCCACGTTCGGCAACGCTGCCGCAATAGCCGCAAGTGACAAGCAATAGAACCGGCGCATCATTTTATTCCTTTAGTCAATTTTTCGATCGCCGAAATCTAATGCGCCAATGCAGTTCTGGCAATTTCAATCGCAAATCTAATTTTGCGCCTCGATTAGAGCCAAAGCGATTTCCAATCAGATGGGATCATCTGATGATTAAGAAATCGCGTAAAATCAAACAATCTAGGGTCAGGAATGACGACGCTGGGTTACTTGTGGCTTCGTCTAGCCAACCCCATTAATACGCCGCCCCATCAATATTGATGCACCGCTTTGGTGACCAGATATCCGTCGAGCCCCTCTGGCCCGCCTTCGCTGCCATAGCCGCTTTCCTTTACCCCGCCAAAGGGCGCGTCGGGGGCGGAAATGACGAAGCTGTTTAGGCCGACCATGCCGACCTCCATCGCGTCGCTGACCAGATTGGCCTGGCGTGCGTTTTCGGTAAAGGCGTATCCGGCAAGGCCAAATGGCAAGCGGTTGGCTTGTTCAATCGCCTCGTCCATGGTCTTGAACGGGCGGATCAGGGCGACGGGGCCAAAGGGTTCATGGTCCATGACATCGGCGTTCATCGGTACATCGGACAGCACGGTGGGCGCGTAGAAATTGCCGGAACCCCCGCCCCGCGTTCCGCCAGTAAGCACCTTGGCGCCTTTGGCCTTTGCATCGTCGACCAGTGCCTCGATTGCCGGAGTACGGCGGTCGTTGGCGAGCGGCCCCATGCCGCTACCCGCATCCAACCCATTGCCGGTTTTGATCTTTGCCGTGCGTTCGGCAAAGCCAGCGGCGAAGCGTTCATAGACGCCCTCTTGCACAAAGAAACGTGTCGGCGAGATGCAGATTTGTCCGGCGTTGCGGAACTTGGTGAACGCGGCCAAATTCATCGCGTTTTCCAGATCGCAATCGTCAAAGATCAGCACTGGCGCATGACCGCCCAGCTCCATCGTTGTGCGCTTAACGCCGTCGGCGCAAAGCTTTAGCAGATGCTTGCCGACAGGGACCGAACCGGTGAAGCTGATTTTGCGGATGACCGGCGATGCGATCAGGTGGCGGCTGACCATATCGGGGACGCCGTATACCATTTGCGCGGCATCGGCTGGCACACCGGCATCAACCACGCATTGCATCAGGGCAATGGTGCAGGCCGGGGTTTCCTCGGGCGGTTTGGAGATGATCGAGCATCCGGCGGCCAATGCGGCGGCGAGTTTCTTGCTCATCAGGCTAACGGGAAAATTCCACGGGCTGAACGCAGCAACAGGTCCGATGGGCTGTTTCAGTACCAAAGTCCGCTGTCCAGTGGGGCGCACCAGCACGCGGCCATAGCTGCGCTTTGCCTCTTCGGCGAAATAATCAAACACACCGGCGCACGACAGGATTTCGCCCTTGGCTTCGGACAATGGCTTGCCTTGTTCCATGGTGAGCAACGGCGCTATCGCTTCGGCGCGGGCGCGGATATTGTCTGCGACCTTGTGCAGGATAGCGGCGCGTTCGCCCACATCAGTGGCGCGCCACGTCTTAAACCCGCGCGCTGCGGCCTCCAGCGCCTCATCCAAATCGGCGGCATTGGCCAGCGGCAATTGCGCCAGCGTCTCGCCGGTCGCGGGATTGACCACCTTGTGCACATCACGCCCGCCGCCGGAACGCCAAGTACCGTTGATGTAGAATTTCAGGTCGGTGGGATATGCGGCGGTCATGGAAGCTCTCACGTTATTGGGGTGAGATATCTGTTTAGGAGTTTGTTGGCCGCAATGTAAGGGGGCAGATAATCGATATGTCATAGCCCAAAAACAAATCCTCATCCCTGCGGTTGCAGGAATGAGGAAAGTTTACGATAGTTCCCTAATACTGGTTGGATGAAGCTATCGTTCATTTCGTGCACGGTTGGTTTGAAACCCGGCATTTCTTACCGGGCACTGTTGTTTACCGGCCGGCAGATATGACAAGATTCATCGCGACACTTCTGCCGCTTTGGGCGTTTGCAATGGCCTTGTTGATCTGTGGCTTCGCATTCTTGAAGGCGCGTTGCGGGCAACGGCTGTTGAATTTCTCTTCCCACAGTTCGTCCCTATAAGCCTCGTCGCAGACATTGCGGGCGGCTTGCCGAACGCGGGAAACCAGCATTTTCTGATTGCTGATTTCGCGCAAATCAAGATCGCCAAATCCAACCCGTTCTTCAACTTGATCTTTGGGGATGAATCTCCCTTTAACCAAAGTATCTTGCGCAGCCAGCGGAGCGGCAATTGTCGCCGCCGCCACAAAGGACATAGCGGCTATTTTGAAACCAAAGTTTGACATTAAATTCATGATCTTACCTTCCATTATCGGGGGTTACAGAGGGCGACCGCTGTTGATCTTCCTTATGCTCCTTCTAATAGCCTGCCACCGGAAAATTTTCCTTGGCGTTGCCATTAAGTTAAGCTGAAGTTTTCCTGAATAGGGCGAAAACTGTCGACCATTTTCGGCTTTTCTGTTATCAAAACGTCCCTTGGTCGCACGAGTGTAGTTTTATCCCTTTGTAACTATTTGTGGATCAGACCTATGGAAGAACCTGAAGTTGATGTCCTTGTTGGACGTTTTTCATTGAAGCCTTACCGCCAATTACAACTGAATGGCTGCCCGGTTCCGATTGGCCGCAAAGCCCTAGATATATTGTCGGCATTGGCCGCCGAAAAAGGTGCGCTGGTTACCAAGAGCGAGCTGATGGATGTGGTTTGGCCGGGCATGATCGTGGAAGAAAACGCCATCCAGGTACATGTTTCGGCCTTGCGCAAAGTGCTTGGCGATGACGGCGATCTGCTTTGTACCGTTCGCGGTTTAGGCTACCGGCTGGATTTGGGCAGCACCGATAATCTCCAAGCACCTTGCAACAAAGTGCGCGATTCCGTTGCTGTGCTGGCGTTCGTCAACATGACCGGCGACCCGCAATTGGACTATTTGGGCGAAGGCATGGCGGAGGAACTGATCAACACGCTGTCTCGCACCGCTGGCCTGAAAGTTTCGTCGCGCACCTCCAGTTTTGCTTTTACCGGCCGCCATATTGATGCGCGGCAGATCTCAAGCGAGCTGGGGGTCGCGACCTTGATTGAGGGCAGCGTGCGTATTGCCGGGGACCGGGTGCGGGTGACGGCCCAGCTGATCGACGCGGAGGACGGTATTCATATCTGGTCGAAAAGCTTTGACCATGAATTGTCAGACCTGCTGACGATGCAGTGCGACATAACCGCTGCCATCGCCGCGTCGCTCGAACGCCATCTGCAACCCGAACATGCGCTTGAATTGAACGAAATAACGATTTCAGTTTAGGGGGCGGAGTTGGCGTTTACATTTGGAATACAAAATACATAAAAAACAAAAAGTTCGTCATTCCCGCCTACGCGGGAATGACGATATCTTTTTTCACAAAATTATACCGTATGCCAGCACGTTCTAAAACCCCCGATCATGGCTTCATCCATCGCACCACGACATAAATCGGGATGCCCGCAATCAGCAGTAATAAGCCCCATATCAATGCTTCGGTGCCTGCGCCGTAGACCGTCCAAACCGAATAGATCAACGCAAGGATCACGACGCCAATAAACATCGGCGTGGCCTTGATCTGGCCGGTGTACATCAACCGGGCGGCGGCGGCGGCGCAGCACAGGTACATGAACAATACCACCGATGTCGTCAGCAGGATCA
>JAYUPJ010000069.1:0-8303 GCA_043760195.1 Sphingomonadales bacterium
CCGTCGCGCAAAGCATCGGTACCCAGCAGGCTGGAGTGGCTGTCATCGCGGAAAATATCGACCAGCGTGCCAGTATCGATAGGGTCAACATGCTGCGCGTAAAGCGGCAATCCGTCGCGCGCCAGCCGGTCGGCGATGCGGGCATAGGTGGAACGCAGGCGGCGGATCGCGGTGAACAGCCCCAATGCGCCGCCGCCCGATGCGCTGATCAACGACGAATACGCCCCCGCCAGCGCCGCCATGTCGCCGCGTTTGACATCGGTTACAATCAGCACCTCGGCTTGGTTGGCGTAATCGAAGGGGCTGGCTGCGCTGAAATGTTCGGCGCGTTTGTCCAAATGGTTCGCGCCGGTTCGCGCCTCTGCATTGTCCCAATCGCCGCCGCTGCGCAATGTCGCCGACGTCGCCAGAACTCCGTGCGCGGGTTTGAGCACGATATCGGCCACCGGTTTCATCGGGTCAAGCCAGCGGCGGTGCATACCGATATCAAACTCGCGGCCCTCAAACCGTTCAATCGCCAGCCAGTCAACAAAGTCCGGATCGACCGCGCCGTTTGCGCGCGCCAGCATCGAAATCCAGCTGCGCACGGTGTCAATGCGCCACGACAGGCTGGCCATCGCGCCTTCCACCCGCGCCCGCGCCGCGCCGTCCAGCCAATCGGGCGGATCGCTAATCAACGCTTCCATCCGCTGTCCCAGCACCGTCAATGGCCGGGCCAGCGCATCCAGCGCAATCTGCGCCTCTGCCACCGCATCCACCATAGCCGCGTCAGGCGTCGTCAACTCGGTTTCCAGCCCGTAACCTGCATCGGCCTCGCCGCTTTCGTCCCGCGCAAACACCATCGCGCGAATGGCAGCGAGCAGCTTTTCCATCGGACCCGACGGCGTTCCTTCGGCCAGCCGCGCCAGCCAGCCATCGCTTGGCATTGCCTCTGCTGCAATCCTAGCCATTTCAATCGCCGTCCCGCCGTCGGCATCATAGCTTGCGACATCAGCGAGCCGTGCCGAAAGGCCGCGCCGCCGCCCGCGCGCTTTACCCTCTGGCCCGATAACCCAGCGGCGCATTTCGATAGTCTCTTGCCCGGTCAGCGCCGATGCAAACATCGAATCGGCGGCATCAAACAGATGATGCCCTTCATCAAATATGATCCGCGTTGCCCGCCCGCCTTCATCGCGGCCTCTGGCGGCGTTGACCATCATCAGCGCGTGGTTGGCGATAACGATATTGGCCGCCGTGCTGGCGCGTGATGCGCGTTCGATGAAGCATTTCTTGTAATGCGGGCATCCGGCATAGATGCACTCGCCGCGCCGGTCGGTTAGTGCGGCGGGACCATTGCGCCGGAACAATGTCGGCAGCCAACCCGGCAAGTCGCCGCCGATCATATCGCCGTCGCCCGAATATGCTGCCCATCGCGCCACCAAATGCGCCAAGATCGCGGCGCGTCCGGTAAACCCGCCCTGCAACGCATCCTCCAGATTGAGCAGGCACAGATAATTTTCCCGCCCCTTGCGAACGACAACGCGGGTCTTGAACTCGGCAGGATCGGGATAGACGCGCCGCGCCTCGCGCACCAATTGCCGCTGTAATGCCTTGGTAAATGTCGATATCCAAACGACGCCATCCGCCGCCTGCGACCAAAGCGATGCGGGCGCAAGATAGCCCAAGGTCTTGCCAATCCCGGTCCCGGCCTCTGCCAGCAACATGTTCGGTTCGCCCTTACGCGCTCGCGGGCTGAACACATGCGCCGCCGCCCCGGCAAAGGCGCGCTGCCCATCGCGCACTTCTGCCCCTTCGCCGACAAGCGCAGCCAACCGCGCCTGCACTGCGTCTGCGGCCAAAGTAACCGTGCGCGGGGCCGGTCTCGGTGGTGCTTCCTCCCACTCGGGCAGCTTGGAGAACAACCATCGTTCCGGCTTTTCCGGCTTTTTCAACGTTTGCAACACCGCGCCCGCCCACGGCCACCGCAGCCGCATCAATGCCTGCGCCGTATCCCACGCGCCCTCGCGTTCGGGCCATGCGGGATCGGTCAGCGTTGCGAGCAAGGTTTGCGCGGCGGTTAGGAGGAAAGGGGCTATATTTGGGTCATCCAAATCCTCTCCGGAACGGGGAGGGGGACCGCCCGAAGGGGGGTGGAGGGGCACGTCAGGATTTCGCAATGCCACAGCGGCCCCTCCGTCACTCGCTGCGCGAGCGCCACCTCCCCGTTCCGGAGAGGATTTAATATATCCGCTTTCGCTCAATCCCAACACCCCCGCCAACCCTTTGGGCGTAGGCACCACAAACCGCGCCGGATACACGAATGCGAACAATTCCAGCACATCCAGCCCAGACAAATCCGCATAGCCCAGCCGCTGCGCCACCAATGGCGCGTTGAGCATAATCATCGGCGTCTCCGCCGCCCGCCCGACAGCCTCGCCTTTGCCAATCGAGCGCACTTCGCCATCGGGCATGGCAAGCCAGATACCAGCATGGCTTGCATGCAGCGCAGGAAACGCGAGTTCAGACAAGGGAGGAGTTAAGGTCATCGGATCAGGTATAGTGGGGGTCGGAACGTAAGGAAAACAGTTTGCAGTCGTTAATACTTGAGAGATTTAAAGCTGAGGTGGAATCGTAAAGCTGCCATATTTACACAGAAGATAAATTGCTATCACAGCGAATAAAATTGGAAATGCAAAATTTTGTATCCACAAGTAGAAATGTCCAAACAAAGATAAAACTTGAAATTTCGTGCCTACTTTAGATAATCGATGAGAATACAATTTTACATTCAATTCGAAGTCTTGGTATAGTTTTAAAGTATCGTCATCTATACCATCAATAGAATCTATTTTTTTATCAATTAAGTAAAGTGATTTTATTAACTCAATTCCACCACTAAGATATGACCGATCGAGGAGCATTTTTGTACCAAAATTCGACCAAATCGAACTATCGACAAACCATAACCGAAATGCAGCTAAGTCAGTCAGCCATTTAACTAGAAAACTATAGGTGAACCATAAAACTAACATCAACAAGGCAACATCAAAAACTGCTGAGGGTAATTCAACTCCAAGAAATTTCATCTCACCCAGAGGAATGTTGTACGATTTAGCTAAAATAGCAGCCGATGCAAATATCAGCAAACGGTTCTGTGATTTTTCAGTCCCTTCGGAGATTATTTCTTGACCGCTAATTTTCGGCATTTTGTATTTTTTCCTATTCTAGTTCTGATTGTTACAAAACTTAGCAGCTCAACAAATGACCGCCAGGCTTAGCTATGCCAGTCAATTTTATACATACCGCAGCGTCGCCAGCCAGATACCGGCATGGCTTGCATGCAGCGCAGGAAAGTTTAGGGAAGTTTGCATCCCCGCCTCGATACACAAATTTAGAACGAAATGGAAACAACGAAGTGACCGACCAGAAAACCGCTGCCCTGAATAGCAAGGCTTGGCCATTTGAAGAGGCGCGGCGGCTGGTCAAACGCTATCCCGATGGCAAAGCAAACGGCGCGCCGGTGCTGTTTGAAACGGGCTATGGCCCGTCGGGGCTGCCGCATATCGGCACGTTCAACGAGGTTTTGCGGACCACGATGGTGCGGCGCGCATATGAGGCAATGACAGCCAATGAAAACGGGGTCGGCGCTGCCACCCGGCTGGTCGCGTTCAGCGACGATATGGACGGGCTGCGCAAAGTGCCAGACAACATCCCCAACGGTGCAATGTTGACCGCGCATTTGGGTAAGCCGCTGACTGCTATTCCCGATCCGTTTGGAAAGTTTGACAGTTTTGCCGCACACAACAACGCAATGCTACGCGAGTTTTTGGACAGGTTCGGGTTTGAATATGAATTCGTGTCTTCGACCGAGCAATATAAAAGCGGTGCGTTTGATGATGCGCTGAAAAATGTGCTGCGGCATAATCAGGATATCCTCGACATCATGCTGCCGACATTGCGCGCCGAACGCGCCGCGACCTATTCGCCGATCATGCCGGTGTCGCCAAAGTCCGGCGTGGTGTTGCAGGTTCCGATTGAGGTGCTCGATGCCGAAACCGGAATGGTTGCTTTTGAGGATGAGGGCGAGCGGATCAACCATTGCGTATTCGGCGGCGGAGCCAAGCTGCAGTGGAAGGTGGACTGGGCGATGCGCTGGGTCGCTTTGGGCGTCGACTATGAAATGTACGGCAAAGACTTGACCGACAGCGGTGTGCAGTCGGGCAAGATCGCCAAGGCGCTGGGCGGCCGTAAACCCGAAGGCCTGATTTACGAAATGTTCCTCGACGAAAAGGGCGAGAAAATTTCCAAGTCCAAGGGCAACGGCCTGACGCTGGAGGATTGGCTGGCCTATGGCAGCGAGGAAAGTCTGGCATTCTATGCCTACCGCGAACCCAAGGCCGCCAAGCAATTGCACATCGGCGTGATCCCCAAGGCGGTGGATGAATATCTACAAATGCGTGGAACCTATCCGGCGCAAGAATGGGACAAGAAACTCGGCAATCCGGTGCATCATGTGCACACCAATGGCGCGGTTCCTGACAGCGTTTTGCCGGTGAGTTTCGGATTGTTGATGAACCTTGTTGGCGTGATGGGCGCGGACGCGACGAAGGATCAGATCTGGTCGTATCTCGGCAATTACGTGGACGGTGCAACCGCCGCCGCCTATCCCGAGCTCGATGGTTTGATCGACAATGCCATGGCCTATACCCGCGATTTTATTGCGCCAACATTGCAGCGGCGCAAGCCTGTGGGCGGCGAGATTACCGCGCTGCAAATGCTCGACACGCGGCTGGCCGAGCTTGCGGAGGATGCAGCAACAGAAGACATCCAAACCATCGTTTACGAGATTGGCAAGGACGAAGCATACGGATTCGAACAGCTGCGCGATTGGTTCAAGGCGCTGTATGAAACCTTGCTGGGCAGCAGCGCCGGTCCGCGCATGGGCAGCTTCATCGCGCTGTACGGCGTCGCCAATTCGCGGCGGTTGATCGCAGAGGCGCTTGAACCGGATAGCGGCGTATGAGCGTCATTGCGGCCCGCATTTACCGCGATGGGCGGTTGCTGACGGAAATAGACATCGCGGCGGCGTCGCCAAAGCTGGAGAAGAAAGAGGATTTCATCTGGATCGGATTGCATGAGCCCGATGCGGCGACGCTGGCGATGATCCAGAAACAATTTGGCCTGCATGAACTGGCGGTCGAAGATGCACTCGATCCGCGGCATTTGCCCAAGATGGAAAGCTATGGCGATCATTTGTTTGTGGTGGCGCGAACCGTGCATTTGGTGGACGACCGGATTGCTTATGGCAACACGGCGTTGTTTGTCGGGCGGCAGTTCATCATCAGCATCCGCCACGGATCACACCGCGGCCATACGCCGGTGCGCTCACAGTTGGAGGCGACGCCGTGGTTGTTGAAACAAGGCGCGGATTTCGTATTACACGCGGTACTCGATTTCATCGTCGATGGCTATTTTGATGTCATCGCTGTCGTTGAAGAACAAGTGCTGGCGATGGAAGACCGCGCGCTGGATGCATTTTTGAACCGCGCCGAAACGTTTAAACTGTTCATGCTGCGCCGCGATCTGTTCCGGCTGCAGCGGATATTGGGGCCGATGGAGGATTTGGCCAACCGCTTCGTCAATATCGATCTGCCGCAAATCGACCGGGAGATTGATCCTTATTTCCGCGATCTGGCCGACCATGTCCGCCGGGTAAGTTACCGGGTCGAGGGCCTGCGCGATACCCTGACCAGCGTGATTGAAACCAGCGGTTTGCTGGAACAACAACGTCAGGGCGTGATCACGCGGCAATTGGCGGCATGGGTTGCGATCTTGGCTGTGCCGACCGCTATTGCCGGTATCTACGGGATGAACTTCAAATTCATGCCCGAATTGGAATGGCGCTATGGCTATGGCATCATCGTTGGCGGGATGGCGGTGATTTGCATCGGGTTGTTCATCCGGTTCAAACGGCTCGGTTGGCTCTAGACAGAATCTGGAGAAAGCATCCGGCTATGATCGACATATTCACCACCGGCGGTACCATCGACAAGGTGTATTTTGATGCTCTTTCCGAATATCAAATCGGACCAACCGCGCTGACCGATATGTTGCGGGAAAACAATGTCTACGCGCCGCACCGGGTAACGCAGTTGATGCGTAAGGACAGCCTGGATATAACCGGTGCGGACCGCGATATTATCCATGATGCCGTTGCCGCGAGCGATGCCGCGCAAATATTGGTGACGCATGGCACCGATACTATGGTGCAAACCGGACAAGTTCTGTCCGATATTGAAAACAAAACCATCGTGCTAACCGGAGCGATGCAGCCCGCAACCTTGCGTGCCAGCGACGCCGATTTCAATGTCGGCTTTGCCTTGGCGGCGGTGCAGACATTGCCGCCGGGCGTCTATATCGCGATGAACGGCCAGATTTTCGATCCCCGGCATACCGCCAAGGACCGGGCGGGCAGCAGGTTCGTTGCGCTCTAAGTTTTAGGCTGCGTTAACATTCAAACACTACCTTTAAAAAGATATCGTCATTCCCGCGAAGGCGGGAATCCATCACCTGTGGTCGATTTACTTCGCTAGCTTGCTTTGCGCGGCTAGTTCAGGTGATGGATTCCCGCCTTCGCGGGAATGACGAAGCTTACTTTTTAAGTATTTTGTCCCTTGAACGTCAACCCGCCCCAACCACCCGCCGCATAACATCGCCATAGCCATGCGAAATAGTCATGCGCGCATGGTGGCCGCCCTTGCCCAATAACGCATGCGCGGCGGGCAAGTGATAGCATGGCACACCCATGAACAGATGATGCTCGGCATGATAGTTTACCCAATACGGCGCCACAGTCGTACGCTCCAGCAAATTGGCGTGCGTCGTGCGGGCATGGCTGAACGGATCGGCGCTGCCCGTGGCGGTGCAGGCATGTTCGGCGATATTACGGACCCGCAAAAACAACTGGAACGTCGTTGCCAAAGCGGCGAGCCACAGCAGAAATGGAATCCAGCCGAGCGTTGCCAAACTTAGCGTCAGGATAATGGCTTGAACCACCAGAAACCGGCCCACCGTTTTGGCGGTCAATTTCGCGCCCTCGATATTTTTGATCGGCGCATTTATGCCGCTTCGGCCCTGCACATTGAGCGGCTTTCCGGCGCCGTTATCGGGCTTGCCCGCTTCGCCCTGAACCGCTCTCAGCATTGCCCGCACGCCTTGCCAGGCGGCAGAAAACTGATTGCTGCGCTGTTTAAAGAAAGTCTGCCCGGTCAAATCGCGGACCACTTTGCGGCGCAGGCTGGCCCGCGAGGTCGGAAATGGCTTTGACAATCCAAGGTCGGGATCTTCGGCTTGCTGGGTGAATTTATGATGCGTTAGATGATAGGCCCGGTAGGCATAAAGATCGCTGCCCGTGGCGCAGCCGGTTATCCATTGGCCAAGGAAATTATTGGTTTTGCGCGTTGGGTGCAACAGCCCGTGCGCGCCGTCATGCATCAAGATCGCCAGCCCCAATTGCCGCCCGCCCAATATCGCAAGCGCAAATGGCGTCGCCGCCAATCCGGCAAGCCAGCTATACTGCCACAACCACGCCGTGCCTCCCGCCGTCAGCGCAGCCACCAGCCAAGCATGCACCGCCAACCAAATCCCGCGCCAGCGCGAAATACGCGTGATCGCCGCCCAGTCATCGGGGGCAAATAACTCACGCGGGTTTGCGGCCTTCACCGCTGGCATCTGCTTTGCCTTCTCATAATTTTGGTATAATAGCGCAAAGCATGGCCTTCGCCAAATGCGTTACGTCATGGCCTAGATCGCACGGATTTTATGAGGCTGCGCGGCATCCACGCGCCCCATCCACGCCCACCGCCTCACCCAATTCAAAGACGTTGCGATAGCCATGGATATGCAAACCAACAGCGCGGTGCGGCGCAAATTTAATCCAACATCGCCGGGTGCCAAAACCGCCAAAAACCGGCCAAGTTGACACCTGGTTGACAAGGTTGACGCCCATTTTGAACTTTTGCGAAAGAGCGGCGTTCGATTATTTCCTACACCGCGGTTTTTTGTAGGATATTGCCTTCGTCAATTTAACCGCCAACATTTAGTCCACCAACAATGTCAAAGAGCCTGCCCTGAAATAGCAGCGTTGCCCTGTGGTCCCAGAACAAATCCTACATTACAAGCACTAATGCGGGGTCAGGTTTGAGCGGAACATAACGCCCGCCGCCAAACGCCGCGCCGCCGCCTGAACGCGCCGCCGCCCGAGCACCCCGCCCTCATGCTGAACACAACTCCATCATCTTGCAAACCCGCCGTCTTGCAAACCC
>JAYUPJ010000070.1:0-3572 GCA_043760195.1 Sphingomonadales bacterium
GCGTAATAGGCGCTGCCATTGCCGAGCAGGCCAACAATCTCGCCGCCGCCGCTGCGGGTACGCGCGACAATTGCGTCGATCTTCTCTTGCGTGGACCAGCCCATTTTGATCAGGTCGGGAATGGGGATGCCCGCGACGGTCGAATATTCGATCACCGGCACCATCGTGTCGCCGTGCCCGCCCAGCACGAATGCAGTGACGTCTTCGACGCTGACCTTGAATTCATCGGCGAGGAAATGCCGGAAACGCGCGCTATCCAATACGCCCGCCATGCCGACGACCATATTGTGCGGCAGCCCGGAAAATTCGCGCAGCGCCCATACCATAGCGTCGAGCGGGTTGGTGATGCAGATCACAAAAGCGCCCGGTGCATGCGCCTTGATGCCAGCGCCAACCGCCTTCATCACGCCCAGATTGATGCCGAGCAAATCATCGCGGCTCATGCCGGGTTTGCGCGGGATCCCTGCGGTTACGATGATAACGTCGGCTCCCGCGATGTCGGCATAATCGGAGGTGCCTTTAAGATTGACGTCAAAACCCTCAACCGGTGCGGATTGCGACAAATCGAGCGCCTTGCCCTTGGGCATGCCTTCGGCAATATCGAACAGGACGATGTCGCCCATTTCTTTCGCAGCGGCCAAATGGGCGAGCGTGCCGCCAATCATGCCAGCGCCAATCAGCGCAATCTTGTTACGGGCCATTTGGGAAGGTTCCTTTGCTTAAACTTAAACTGGCTTAACTATATGCGAAAACGCTGGAATCTGCGCTTTCCGCGGGGCATGAACTAGGAATATGAAAGACCGTTACGCGGCTAAGGGTTAAAATTCAACCACCGAAATCAACTATCTTTGCAAACAGTTCGCAATAGCATCTGAGCGGCCAAAAGCACCATCAACCTGCCAGTTCCTTAAGCATATCGGTCCAAATACCGATATTGTCGTAAAACGCCTTCACCGGAATCCTCTCGTCCAGGCCGTGGGCGCGTTCATCTTCTGGGATGACAAGCCATTCGCCGCCAACGCCGTAAGTGGGGATGCCGATCCCGCGCAGAAATACGCCGTCGGTCGCGCCTGCCGACATTTGCGGAATAATCGGCATTCCGGGGAAGCGTTTCTGCACCGCTTTGGTATAGGCGCTGACCACATCCTTGCGCAGCGGGCTTGCCGGGGTAGATTCGCCGAACGAATCGCTTTGGGCAACGGCGATGCCTTTCCCGGCCAAAGTCTGTAGCTCAGCCATCACCGTTTCCGGATCCACGCCGGGCATAATCCGGCAATTCACCGTCGCCTGCGCCATTTGCGGCAAGGCATTGTCGGCATGGCCGCCCTCCAACCGTGTGGCAACGCACCGGGTCCGGGTCAGCCCGATCTCTTTCTCGTCAGCCTCGATGATATCCGCCGCCGCGCCGTCCGTTTCATCGGCAAGCCATCGCCGCATCGCATCGCCAAGCGCGCCGGCTTCCTGCTTCGCCCTTGCGGTGATATACGCGCGCGTGGTCTCGTTCATTTGCGGCACAAAGCGGTGACCAGCAAGCCGCGTCAAAGCCGACGACAATTCATATATCGCGTTGTCGGGGCGTGGGCGCGAACTGTGTCCGCCCTTGTTGCGCGCGGTAAAGCTATAACTGCGATAGGTTTTCTCCGCCGATTGCAGGCCAAAGCCCAGCGACTTTCCATCGGCGGTAAACCCGCCGCCACCGGCATCGGTATTCAACGCATACTCGGCATCGATCAACGCGCGCCACTGGGTCGTTGCCAATCGTGCGCCATCGCCCGTTGTTTCCTCGTCACCGGTGAACATCACGATGATGTCGCGCTTTGGCTTCATGCCGGACCGCTTCAGGCTTATCAGCCCCATGGTGATCGCCACGACACCCGCCTTGTTATCAACAGTGCCGCGGCCCCAAAAGTAGCCGTCTTTTTGCCGGAACACGAACGGATCGTCCTGCCAATCTGCGCGCTTGGCCTCCACCACATCAAGATGCGCCATCAGCAATATCGGCTTCAACTTTGATTTGGTTGCCGCTGGCCAGCGCAGCACCATCACCGCCGTCTCGCCATGCGGTTTGACTGTGATGTCGCTAAGCCCCTCGGCGCGGAATTTATCGGACAGCAAAGTGATCAACCGGGGCACTTGGCCGCGCCCTTGCACGGTCGGGATTTCGATCACCTGTTTGAACAACTCGCGCGCTTCATCGTCCTGGGTGGCGGCGATACTGTATGAAGAACCGGCCATAGACGCCGCCAAGGCTGCGGCCACTAATACCAAAGATTTTATCATTGCTCTCTCCTTCATGGCGGCTCAATCTTCGCCGTGGCCTAATGCCAGATACTCCTGCGATTGCATCTCCATCAACCGCGAAACCGTGCGTTCAAATTCAAATTTGCCGTCTCCCGACAGATACAGACTATCGGGCGTCGCCGCCGCAATTACCAGCAACTTCACCCGGTATTCGTACAGCGCATCAATCAGCGTAACAAACCGCGCCGCTTCATTGCGGTTCTCGGGGCCAAGAACCGGAACGCCGACCAGAAACACGGTGTGATAATTCATGGCAATCGCCAGATAATCGGCCGCGCCGCGCGCTTCGGCACATAGCCGCTTGAACGAAAAAACCGCGACACCCTTCAGCGCCTTGGGCACATGAAGCGTCCTGCCCGCGCCGACGTCCAGTTCTTCGGTCGGCACGTGGGCGGCATCTTCCGGCGGATAATCGGTCAACTGAAAGAAACTTTTCGACAGCAATCGCGTCGCCGCTGGCCCCATCGGAGTGAGCCAGGTTTTCGCATCACCCAGCCGGTCGCGGCGATAATCCGTCGGCCCGTTCAACGCCAAGACGTCAAGACGGGCCAAAACCAAATCGATGAAAGGAAGAAAAAGCTGACGGTTCAGCCCGTCCTTATAAAGATCGGACGGCGGGCGGTTCGATGTCGTCAAGATGGTCACGCCCAGCTCGATCAGGGCGGTAAACAACCGCGACATGATCGCGGCGTCGGCCATATTCTTGACGACCATTTCGTCAAAGCAGAACAGCCGCGCCTCTTCAGCAATAGCCGCAGCAACCGGCGCGATAGGATCGCCTGCCTCCTTCGCTCGCTCGGTCCGCAACCGCGCATCGACATCCAACATAAACGCATGAAAGTGTGCGCGCCGTTTGCGCCGGATATCAACGCTGGCGTAAAACAAATCCATCAGCATCGATTTGCCGCGCCCAACCCCGCCCCACATATAGACACCCTTGGGCGGGAGTGGCTTTGCACGGCCAAGCCGCCAAAGCAGGCTCCCGCGCGGCGGCACCGCCTCAAGTGCTGATTGCAGATCGGTCAAACGGAGTGCGGCGGCGCGCTGTTCAGGATCGGGACGCAGTTCGCCATCCGCAATAAGTTTCTCATAGCGTTTGATAACGCTCGGCATTAACGCGCTGTCGGCTTACGGATCGTGCCAGCAAAGGCCGCGATCCGGTTATCGCCCTGCACCACCAGCCCGCGCAGGAACAGCAGCCGCTTGGTTTCACGCAGTAGCTCAACCTCAGCATCAAGCGGGATATCAACCGCGCCCGCGCCAAGAAACTG
>JAYUPJ010000071.1:0-8268 GCA_043760195.1 Sphingomonadales bacterium
GTTGACGACACAAAGACCTCTTGTTTTGGGCAATCCAAATGCTCGGCGACTTTTGAAATGATCGCCTCAACGGCTTCACGGCCGCGATGGCCGGTGAATGCGTTGCTGTTGCCAGCATTGACGGCCAGCGCGCGCGCGCGGCCACCGCGTAAGCTTTCGCGGCACATTTCAACTTCGGTGGAACAGCAAATATTGCGCGTGGTCACGCCCGCGACGCTGGTACCTGCATCCAGAGTGATCAACGTTAGATCGCAACGATCCCACGTCTTATACTGCGCGCGCGACACCCGGCGCGTAACGCCTGCAATTTCCGGCAGTTCTGGGAAACATTGTGGGGCGAGGGGGGATTTTATTGTCTCGGTCGGCAAAGATTTACTCTCTCATTCTATAATTCGTTCTTTACTAAAGCGCCGCTGCCATACAACGGAAAGCCAATGTGTTCTACAAATTCGGAATTTGCCCGCGAAATATCATTCGGGATAGACGAATGGTTAACGGGTCACTATGTAAGAGCGATCAATTGATATGATTACTCGGGCATTTCTTTTCTTGCTGGCAATGTTGACCGGCTTTTCGGCTGCACAAGCGGCGGAAACGCTGCGGCCTGCCCAGTCGGCTATCGGGTCGGCAGCGATCAGCTCCGCCACCATCGCCGCCTCCGTCTCAGTATTTGAACGGCGCGCCGTTGTACAGGTAAGCCATCCCCAAGCATTCAGCCTTGTTGCTACCCTGATTGACGTGCAGTCTGCTCCATCGGTTGATCAAATTGCGCCATCGCCGCGCACATATCGCAGCGACCGTTCTCGCCAATAAACGGCGGCGCGGAATCGTAATTCCGCCAAATCATCGCCCGTTTTTCATTCTGGATATTGCAGCAGTTCGGCCGACGCGCCGCCTGCAATCGCTAAAAACAATTTTAAGGAACACCTCATGTTGGGCACTATTGCCAAATCGATTTTCGGATCGTCGAACGACCGCTACGTTAAATCTATGATGAAAATCGTCGGCAAAATCAACGCCTTCGAAGAACAGATTGAACTGCTAACCGATGAACAATTACAGGCGCAAACGGCGCTTTTCCGTGCACGCTTGGAACAAGGCGAGACATTAGACAATATTCTTCCCGAAGCCTTTGCGACGGTCCGTGAAGCATCCAAGCGCGTGATGGGGATGCGGCATTTTGATGTTCAGATGGTCGGCGGGATCGTGCTTCATCGCGGTGAAATCGCCGAAATGCGGACGGGCGAGGGCAAGACCTTGGTGGCCACGCTGGCATGCTATTTGAACGCCATCGAAGGCAAAGGCGTTCATGTTGTCACGGTCAACGATTATCTTGCCCGGCGCGATGCCGATTGGATGAGCAAGATTTACAGCTTTTTGGGCTTGACCACCGGCGTCGTCGTTCCCAATCTATCCGAGTATGAACGCCGCACGGCCTATGCCTGTGACATCACTTATGCCACCAACAATGAACTTGGTTTCGATTATCTGCGCGACAATATGAAATATGAACGCGCATCGATGGTGCAGCGCACGTTCAATTTCGCCATCGTGGATGAGGTCGATTCAATTCTGGTTGATGAGGCGCGCACGCCCTTGATCATATCCGGCCCGACCGATGACAAGACGGATTTGTATCTGCGGGTCAATGCTATCGTCTTGCAATTGGCAGAAGAAGATTATGAGAAAGATGAAAAAAGCCGGAACGTGACGTTGACCGAAGACGGCACCGAGAAAGCCGAACGATTGCTTGAGGACGCCGGGCTTTTGACCGGATCAAATCTGTACGATTACGAAAATACCGTGGTTGTCCATCACCTTGATCAAGCGTTGAAGGCGCAAGTGATGTTCAAACGCGATACCGATTACATCATAAAAGATGATAAAATCGTTATCATTGATGAGTTTACCGGCAGGATGATGGATGGTCGCCGTTGGTCAAATGGTTTGCATCAGGCGGTAGAAGCCAAAGAAGGCGTGAAAATTGAATCTGAAAATCAGACTTTGGCCACGATCACCTTTCAAAACTACTTCCGGATGTATCCCAAAATTGGCGGGATGACCGGTACGGCCGCAACAGAGGCTGGCGAATTCCACGAAATCTATAAGCTGAATGTGGTCGAGATACCAACCAACGTGCCGGTTCTGCGGATTGATGAAGACGACCAATTCTATAAAAACACCCAAGATAAATTTGGCGCGATTGCCAAGACGATCAAAGAAGCACATGAACGCGGCCAGCCGGTTCTGGTTGGTACCGTTTCGATTGAAAAATCAGAACTGCTGTCAGAATTTCTGAATTCCGAAAACGTCGCGCATGAAGTATTGAACGCCAGAATGCACGAGCGTGAAGCCCATATCGTGGCGCAGGCGGGCCGGTTTGGCGCGGTGACGATTGCGACCAATATGGCGGGGCGGGGCACCGACATCCAGCTTGGCGGTAATTTCGAGTTTCGTTTGCAAGATGAACTTTCAGAAATGCCGGCGGGTACTGAACGCGACACCGCCATTGAAAAATTGAAAGCAGAAATTGCCGAAGAAAAGGCACGGGTTCTGGCCGCGGGAGGTCTATTCGTATTGGCGACGGAGCGGCACGAGAGCCGCCGCATCGACAATCAGCTTCGCGGCAGGTCCGGACGCCAGGGCGACCCCGGGCTTTCGCGTTTTTATCTGTGTTTAGAAGACGACTTGCTGCGCATTTTTGGTTCCGAATCCTTGTTCGCAAAAATGATGAACAGCAGCCTTGAAGACGGCGAAGCGATCGGCGGCAAATGGCTGTCTAAAGCCATCGAGACTGCGCAGCGTAAAGTTGAAGCGCGCAATTATGACGTTCGCAAACAACTGGTTGAATATGATGATGTCATGAATGACCAGCGCAAAGTTATCTATGGCCAGCGCGACGAAATAATGGATGCGGACGCGGTCGATGATGTTGTCGAAGACATGCGCAACGACACCGTAAACGCGCTGGTCAGCGATCATTGTCCGGTCGGCACGTATCCCGAACAATGGGACGTCGCAGGGTTGAGGGCTAAGTGCAGCGAACTGCTCGCGCTGAACCCCGATCTCGACAGTTGGTTGCAAGAAGAAGCGATGGAGCCAGACATTATCGAAGAACGTCTGGCCGCGATGGCCGAGGAGCATTTCAAACAGAAAAGCGCGGGCCTTGATGAAACAATATGGAAGCAAGTTGAAAAGAGCATATTATTACAAATGCTTGACCATCATTGGAAAGAGCATTTATCAACTCTGGATGCGTTGCGTCAGGTCATTTACTTGCGTGCTTACGCACAGAAAACACCGATCAACGAATATAAGCAGGAGTCATTTGGTCTGTTTGAACGCATGCTTTCCGCCATACGGGAAGATGTCACCAAGACGATTTCCACCAATGAATTCACGGCAGAAGACAATATCGATGTACCCGAATTGCCCGAGTTGCCGGACTTTCTAACGACGCATTTTGATCCGTTTTCCGGTGAGGACGATAGCGACGATTTTGACGCGGGCAGTTCGGGGTTGGTAACAACAACCTTGCCGTCACGTTATGCTACCGCCGGTTCTGCACAAAGCGCCGATCCATTTGCCGGGAATGAAAATTTGCGGCGCAATGATCCATGCCCTTGCGGTTCGGGCAATAAGTATAAGCATTGCCACGGCGCATACTGAACCGTTGATCATTGACGTAGGGGGCAGAGTTATGAGGTCCAAGGAAGGAAATAGGCCGCCTTGCCTGCGTTAGCTGCCCTGTTTGCGCTTGTTGCATTGATCTATGCTTCGGTCGGCTTTGGCGGCGGCTCCACGTATACGGCGCTGCTTGCCTGGGCGGGAACGGATTATCGGCTGATTCCGGTTATTGCGCTGATCTGCAATATCATCGTCGTGGTCGGCGGCAGTTTTCGCTTTGCCAAGGCCGGGCATGTCGATTGGCGCGCGGTATTGCCTTTGATCATAGTGTCGGCCCCTATGGCTTATATTGGCGGCCAGATTGAGCTGAAAGAAGCGACCTTCTTTTTGCTGCTGGGTTTGGGCCTATTGGCGTCTTCCCTAGCGCTATTTGTTCCGGTTGACCGCCTGCCAATTCAGTCGATTCCCAAACCTGTGCTGCTTGGAATTTCCGGTGTGGTTGGCCTTTTGGCGGGGCTATCGGGGATCGGCGGCGGGATATTGCTGGCTCCGTTGCTGCACCTGGTGCGGTGGGCCGAAGCGCGCCGAATAGCCGCGTTTGCATCCTTGTACATACTCGCAAATTCAATCGCTGGACTGGCGGGGCAATTTGGCAAAACCGGCAGCCAGTCGGTTGCGGCATTGTTTCTGGAATACTGGCCGTTGATGTTGGCCGTCTTGGCCGGGGGGCAATTGGGCAGCAGTTTGGGGGTGCGTATTCTGCCGCAAAGGTACATCCGGTGGCTGACCGCACTGCTGGTGGGATATGTCGCCATAAGGTTGCTGTTGCAACACTGACGGTACTTTGGCTTGCAATGTAGGATTTGTTCTGGGAACGAAGGGTCAGCCGCTTGGATAGGGCCGGCTCTTTGACATTGTTGGCGGTATTGGTGGTGATGGCAAAAGGTCGAAACTTAACAGCAGCCCTGAGCCTGTCGAAGGGCGCTTCACGGTGAGGCGTACTTCGACAGGCTCAGCACTATGGTTTATAACGAATGGTTCAACCAAATGTCATCATGATCTAAAGACACATCCTTCGCCCCGAAAATCGGCGAAAAAATATCCTACAAAAAACCACGATGTAGGAAATAATCGAACGCCGGTCTTTCGCTAAATGTCAAAATAGGCGTCAATCTTGTCAACCAGGTGACAACTTGGGCGGATTTAGGCGGTTTTGGCCCCGCGCCATGTAGGCAAATATGCCCCATACTTTCCGCTGGAAAAATAAATGGCTCCCCGGGAGGGATTCGAACCCCCGACCAATTGATTAACAGTCAACTGCTCTACCACTGAGCTACCAGGGAACAGCCCGTTTTGTTCGGGCAAGCGGGCTTATAGCAGCGGAAATTGAAACATTGCAAGCACTCAAACAACAAATTGCTCCATTGCAATGCGATCATCCAGCGCATGTTCGGGATCAAACAGCAGGCTAAGCGTTTTTGTGCGGTCCAAAGCGACTTCTACCCAAGCCACATCGCGAATTTCGCGCTGATCCGCGACCGCGCTGACGGGGCGCTTGTTTGATTCGAGAATTTCAAGCCGGATGACATACCGGTCCGGCAAAATCGCCCCTTTCCAGCGGCGCGGGCGAAATGGGCTGATCGGGGTCAACGCCAGTAGCGACGAATCAAGCGGCAAAATAGGGCCATTGGCGGACAGATTATACGCGGTGGAGCCTGCTGGCGTGGCCACCAGCAAGCCATCGCAGACCAGCTCTGGAATAACCAATCTGCCGTTGACGGTAACGCCGATCTTGGCCGCTTGCCTGGTTTCACGCAGCAGCGAGACTTCGTTGATCGCGGGCAACGTAAACTGCTGACCGCTCACCGTTGTCGCCGTCATCGTCAATGGTTGCACCGAAAAGCGTTTTGCCCGTGACAGGCGGTTGAGCAGATTGCCGTTCGACCAACTGTTCATCAGAAACCCGATGGTTCCGCGGTTCATGCCATACGCCGGAATATCCCGGCGTTCCTCCAGCAAGCGGTGCAATATCTGTAGCATGTGGCCATCACCGCCCAATACGATGATCGCATCGGCCTCACTGATCGGAACAAAATCATGCTGTTCCGACAGCGCCAGTTCGGCTTCGCGCGCCGCCGGTGTATTGGATGCAATAAGGGCCAGCTGGTTAAACTCGCTCATCCGCCAGTCGCATTCATGTGGCGATTTAGACGTAAGTCGGAGTTTTGCATTTGTTTCTCAAAATCATGTCGTTCCGGCTTGAGTTTCAGAGCCTTTTGCAAAAGCTGATCGACCGCCGCCAAACCGGTACCGCGAATGGCTTGTTTAAAATCGACATGCATCTGGGAACCCAGGCACATATAGATTTTTCCATCCGTCGTCAGCCTTAGCCGGTTGCAATTGTCGCAGAAGTTATCGCTCATCGGGGTAATCAGCCCAAGGCGCAAATTCAGCGGCTGCACCTGCCAATAGCGCGCTGGACCAGAACTGCGGTGGGTGAGCGGAGTTAGGCTATGTTCCGCGCGCAGCGGCTCGATGAAGTCATCGAGCGGAATATAGTCACTTTGACGTGACGTTATGCCGTCTCCAAGCGGCATTGTTTCGATTATGGCAAGGTCAAAGCCGTTGTCCGCGCACATTTGGGCCATGGGCAATAAATCGGTTTCATTCTGATCTTTCAGCGCGACCATATTGATTTTTATATGAATATTGTTGGCCTGCGCGGCGGCGATCCCCTGAAGGACTTGGTCCAAATTCCCGCGCCGGGTGATCTTCGCAAACTTTTCTGCATCAAGGCTGTCAAGGCTGACATTGATCCGCCGGATGCCCGATGCAGCCAGCAACGGTGCGTATTCGGAAAGGCGGCTGCCGTTGGTGGTCAAGGTAAGCTCTTCTAACCGACCCGCTTTGACATGTTTGCCGAGCGCCGAAATCAGCACGTCAATATCGCGCCGCAAAAGCGGTTCGCCGCCGGTTAAGCGAACCTTGCGAATACCGTGCGCAATGAAGCGGTCGACCAGCAATGCGATCTCGCTATAATCAAGCAGCTCACCATGCGGCAGGAAGCTCTGCTTTTCCGGCATGCAATAATGACACCGAAAATTACAACGGTCTGTCACCGATATCCGCAGATAGTCAATTTTACGTCCAAAACCGTCGATCATAATGCCTGTTAAAGCAGAAAATGAACCGAGACAAAGCCGAAATGAAAAAAATCAAGGCTTGGGTAACTTAATGCCGCTATGGCGGTGCGATGGACAACCTTATCAACGTTCCCCACCGTGAAAACGAGTTATTGACGCCGGGTTCGCGGATATCGGAATTGCTTGCCGAATATGTGGGGTCAGCGCAGAATCCTATGGCGCTGCTGTTGGTTGGTATCAAAGATTTGAAGCAGATAAACGATCGGTTGGGGCGGGACAGGGGGGATGCGCTTATTGAGGTGGCCGGGGCGCGGCTGATTCAATTCGCCAATGACCCGGGCCACGCGATTGATCATGTCGCGCGCATGCCCGGCCGCGAGTTTTTGCTGATCGTGCGAGACGCCGCCCAAATCACGACATTGGAATCTTTAGGACACATAATTTTGGAGATCCTTTCCGCCGATTTCGGCGGGGAAGCGGAGCCCTTATACATTAGTGCCCGCATCGGAATCGTCTCTTCCGAACCCGCAGAAAGCGGGGTTGAGTTGCTGCACAGAGCGCGGACTGCGCTGTCGAGCGCGTATGCACGCAAGGGTAAGAAGATCGGGTACGCCGAGTTTACCAGATCGACGAGCGCAAAAATAAGCGCTGCTGTGGATGCAGGGCTGCGAGCCGCGATCAAGAACCATGAGATTAAGATCGTATTTCAGCCGCAATTTGAAGTGGGCAGTGGCCACTTGGTCGGCGTCGAGGCGTTGGCGCGGATGCAGCACGAGGAACTCGGTGAAATAGGCGCAGATCAGCTCTTTGCGTCGGCGGATCGTTGCGATCTTCGTGAAGAGCTGTCGCATATTATTCAAGCGGAGGCGATTGCGCTCGCTGCCAAATGGCCCGCTGCGCTGGATGATTTGCGGCTATCGTTGAACCTTGGCGCAGAAGAGTTGACCGAAAGCTATTGCAAGAAGCTGGAGGCGATATTGCTTGCATCAGGATTTGCTGCGGAACGATTGACCTTGGAACTGACCGAGGAGAGCCTTGTGCGAAACATCGATTTGGCGACAACATTGCTGGAGCAATTGCGCGCGAAGAACATTCGAATTGCCGTCGATGATTTTGGCACGGGTTATTCAAGTCTTGCATATCTGAAAGACTTGCCGCTTGATTATCTAAAGATCGATAAGGGCATGACGCCTGACATAAGCGGAACGGGCAAAGATCGCATTGTTCTGCGCGCAATTATTGCCATGGGGCAGGCGCTTGGTCTTAAGATTATTGCCGAAGGGGTGGAGCGCGCTGAAGAATTGGAAATGTTGAAAGCGGAAGGTTGCGATTTGTTTCAAGGTTATCTGCGCTCAGTCCCGCTCAATGCCGATGATTTCGAGAAATTTGCTTTGCGCAGTAACTGAGTGCAAATGAAATTCGCCTTACTTCGCCCGGCGCGCGATGTTCGCCAAGCCTTTCGAAAGTTGCAGGCATCCATTCAGGCGGCTTTCGGGAT
>JAYUPJ010000072.1:0-3559 GCA_043760195.1 Sphingomonadales bacterium
TTGTCGATGATCATCATGTCGGGATCATCTTTGGTGATGGTTGGTTTGGTCAACCGTGAAGGTGTGGCGACCATGGCCGCGTTTGGCGTGCTTCAACAATTGTGGAGCTATGCACAAATGCCCGCAGTCGCAGTGGGTAGCGCGGTCAGCGCGATGGCGGCACAGAATATTGGAGCGGGGCGGTGGGACCGGATCAACCGCGTTGCGGGGGCCGGTGTGACCATCAATATATTGATGACGACGTGCCTGATCGGGTTCATTACCTTGTTCGCACGGCAATTGTTATCGCTGTTTTTGCCAGCGCAAAGTGCAGCAATAGATATTGCCGTTCACATCAATTACATCGTCGGTTGGAGCTTTATTTTGATGGGCGTGTCGATGGTGTTGACGTTTCTGGTACGGGCCAATGGCGCGGTTTTGGCACCGTTGCTGATACTGATTTTCTCGTCGGTATTGGTGCGATTTTCCGTCGGTTTTGGTTTATATCCGCAATTCGGGGCGGACGCGATATGGTGGGCCTTTATCGCTGCGTCGATTGCATCCATGTTGCTTTCGGTTGCCTATTATCTGCTTGGCAAATGGCGAGATTTGAATGTTTTGGACGCGAGCGTGCCGGTTGCCGTCGTTGCGCTTTTGGAATAGTTGATAATGCGGGTGCAACCAAGTCGGAAAACAATGCGAACCAACCAGATGATGGATATTAATTTGATCGTTACGCGGTTGCGGCTCGTGGCTGGGACAATTTCCCGGCTGCTGCTGCTTATGCTGATCGTTGCAGTTCGTCCGGCGTTGGCGCAGATGCCCGGCGCGCCGCTGAATGTACCGGCAACTTTGGTGGCAGAAACGCTTTCGCCCGCGCCGAGACAAAGCGTAACCGTTGCATTCGAGATGGCTCCCAAACCGACATGGCATGGATACTGGGTAAATGGCGGTGATGCCGGTGTCGGGATGCAGCTGAAATGGGATTTGCCCAAGGGAGTGAGCGCGGGCGAACTGCGATATCCCGTGCCGCAGCCGTTGATCATCAGCGGCCTGATGAACTATGTTTATGAGCGGCCCTATGCGCTGCTCGCCGACCTTACGATAGATGCGTCGGTGCCCAACGGTACAATGCTGAACGTGCGCGTTCAGGCCGATTGGTTGGCGTGCACCGACAGAATTTGCGTGCCCGAAACAGACCTCCTGTCGGTTGAACTGGTCGCCGGAGATGGCGCGGTCACACAGCCGAACCGCTCGCGCTTTGATGCATATCGCGCCGCATTGCCAGTACAGCTCGACCGGCAGGCGGTGTTTTCGGCACGTGGCAAATTTATCGAGATTGCGGTTCCTTTTGCCGCAACTGCGGCGATAGACCGGCCATATTTTTTCGCGCTAACCAGTGATGTCATAGACTATCCGGTGCCGCAATCCGCGCGGCGGGTTGGCGATTGGTTGGTGATAAGGGCCGGATATCGCGGCAAGGGGGTGACCGGCTTCACCGGCGTGCTGCGATATGGTGGCGGGCAAGACGGAGGCGCGCAGGGCCTACTTATCTCTGCAACTCCCGGCGCTGTTCCCGGCGGCGGCGATCCGGTGATGACATTAAGCGGTGGCAACACGCCGCAAGCGGCCAGTAGCAATGCGAATTTCGCGTTGATCCTGCTGTTCTCGGTGCTCGGCGGTCTGATCCTGAACCTGATGCCTTGCGTCTTTCCCATTCTGGGGCTGAAGGCGTTGTCGCTTGCCAAAATGGGCGGGGACGCGCGCGCCGCCAAACGGGATGCGCTTGCTTATGCGGGCGGCGCAATATTGAGCACGATGTTGCTGGGCGGGGTGATGTTGATATTGCGCGCGGCGGGCGAGCAGGTCGGATGGGCATTCCAGTTACAGGAACCGCGGATCGTGCTGCTACTATTTTTGCTGATGATCGCGGTGACGCTGAATTTGCTTGGTCAGTTTGAATTGGCGACGGTCAATATCGGCAGCGGTTTGACGCGCAAACAGGGCGCAGCTGGCTCGTTCTGGACTGGCGTTCTGGCGGCGGTTGTGGCGACGCCGTGTACTGGACCGTTTATGGCGGCGGCATTGGGCGCGGCGTTGGTGTTGCCTGTAGTCCCCGCATTGGCGATATTTGCCGGACTGGGTTTCGGCCTGGCGCTGCCTTATCTTGCCATTGGTTTTCTGCCGCGCCTGTGCGGATTGCTGCCCAAGCCGGGGCCTTGGTTGGAGAATTTTCGCAAGTTGATGGCCATCCCAATGGCGTTAACGGCGGCGGCGCTGTTGTGGCTGTTATGGCGGCTGTCGGGTGACACCGGGCTGCTGCTTGGCGGCGGCGCTGGTGCAACAATATTGGCATTGCTGTTATTTGCCGGCAGGGCGCAGCGCAGCGGCGGGATGTTGCCTCCGATTATGGCGGTCAGTGTATTGGCGTTGGCGGCATTGGCGGTATCGGCGTTGCCCCGCGACGCGGTGCAGCGCGGCAACGGTAACCGCAACAATGTGGTAGCGACGGAGCCTTTTTCAGAAACCCTGCTTAATCGTTACCGCAATCAAGGCAAGCCAGTCTTCGTCTATTTCACGGCGGATTGGTGTGTCACTTGCAAGATCAACGAAGCGAATGCAATCCAGCGCCGCGAAGTCGCCAAGGCCTTCACCGCCGCTGATGTGAAAGTGCTGGAGGGCGATTTCACCTCGCGCGATCCGGTTCTGGCGCGCGTGCTTGCCGCCCATGGACGGTCTGGTGTTCCGCTATATCTGTTTTACGGAAGTGTGGACGAACCCAAAATTCTGCCGCAGATTTTGACCGTTGACGATCTTACAGGGCTAACAGCTTCCGGCCTTGACGATGCCAAAATGGAAACGAGGACAGGCTTTAGATAGGAGCGGCATGATGCGTATGCCGTTATCTTAGATGCCTGTCCCCGCCCCCGATATCGGTAAGTTGCGACCCAAAAGGACTTACCGAATTTATAGTACCGGATACCGATTGCTTTGAGCACGGAGGCAGGCCGCATTATGGTATGACGCCCCGAACGGCACCACGGCCTGCCCCCGCCCCACCGCCAGCAAGTTTGCCCCCTTAAAAGGACTCGCTGGCAATCTCGATCCGCTTGACTTGATTCGCCCCGATCACCGCAATCCCCCGACTGCCGGTGATCCCAGTCAAAGGGACCGATCGCTCAAAAATTGTCGGCGCTGTTATTGCCGCTGCGTCAATGTTGCCCGGGTCATTGCCCATGTCATTGATTGCGGCTGGCGTCGCGACAATGCTAACTTCGATTTCCCAATATTCAGGGAGATCGTGGTAAATACGTGGGGCCAGAACGACTTCGAAGCTGCCGGCAGGTACCGTTCCTCTAACCCACAAATAAAGGCTGTTCTGGAATGATAGTGTTTTTAGTTCCGCAATTTCAAAGTCAATGATCCGTCCGTTTGGAACGCTGGAAAGCGATCCGCTGGCGGCGATAGTCATTACTGGCTCCAGAATCTCTCGAGATACTTTTCGCACATCGGAAATATTGGTCACGATATGCTCTTGATGTTGCCAATATAGCCCAAGTTTTCTGTCGGTAAAGTGAAC
>JAYUPJ010000073.1:0-8183 GCA_043760195.1 Sphingomonadales bacterium
ATGGGGATTCAGGCGGCAATATTTTGCAATTTCGCGCGTATTTGGAATGATATCGTGCAGATAAATCAGGTCCGGCGCAAAATCATTTAGATGCGCGGCGACGTTTTTATACGGCCGGATTTTATTCAGCAGGTTGAACTTATAGGGCAGCCGCCAAATCGTTGCGCCGTTATCGGTTAGGCTGTACGGCGCGCCCTTTGGATATATTTTGCCAGAATAATAATCGAAAACCTTGTCGAACAGCGATGTCAGCACGGCCACTTCATGCCCGTGCTTGACCAAGTATTTGGTCAAATGGTTCTCCTGAAACTGCAGGGCAGGATCATAAAATTCACACAGCATCAGAATTTTCATATGCCGGGATCAATCAATTCGCGTTGCCCGAATGTACATATTTTGCTCAGCGTATTTTGAATATTTTAGATAGTATTTCAGAAACGAATTTTTCCCCGGAATATACAGCTTGGCAACCTCTTTGGCCACTTGCACTAATCGTGGTTGGAGCGCCGGAAATTTGTGCACGGAATCAACCCGGAAGTTATGACTTTCCAGCATGTCTCGCAGAATCTTTTCCGAAGCAAAACTCATGTGATCGGGCAAGCAGAACGGTTTCAATTGGTCGGACGCAGGTAAGTCAGCGGCGTCACCGGTTTGAATTAAAAATTGCCCGCCCGGTTTTACTACATGATGAATTGCGCCGATGAATGCTTTAGGATCGGCAAGATGCGAGTATACATTTAGCAGCGACACCATATCATATTGTGTATCGTGGTTTGCAAGATCGAAAAAGCTGACATCCAGCCCGCGTGACCTTGCAGATGCTTGTTTGGTGGCATTTGGTTCATTGCCGCTGACAGCGATTTTGCCAGCAGTAAGATCGCGCAAGCTTTCAATAAATTCACCATGGCCGCAGCCCACATCCAGCCAAGTGTTGATGCCGCTGTAATTGGTTCCAAAGATGGAATTCAAGATATTCTTGTTCCACGGAATGACATTACGATTATAGTAGACATCGACATGCAGATTTTTTTCGCCGTGATGTTGTCCTGCGACTGTCGCTACCGCGATTTCTTCATCGGATGGTCGTTCGCGTATGTATAGTAACCCGCAGCCACTGCACTTAACCATATCAAAGCCATTCTCACGAAAATAGAATTCGTGTTTTTCCGAATTGCAATTGTAGCAGTCGTAGGTTTTCATCATTTTGCCCTAGTTAAATTCAATAGTGATCTTGCTGCGATCGTCACGGCCTTACAACCTGCCCGGTCGGTCATAATTGATCAGCACGGCTTTGTAATTGCCCCGGTACACAAACAAGCTGCCTGCTGCTGCGCCGCAAATTCCGATATGATCAATTAACGCTTGCATATCAGCGACCGAACCTGCGCCGCCCAGCATCGTCAGCGGGCAGCTGGTGGCATCGCGCGCGATTTTTGCCAGATCCAGATCATATCCCTGCATCGCTCCGTCGCGGTCAACCGAGTTGATCACAATCTCGCCCACGCCCAGCGCCTCTGCTTTGGTCAGGAACGCGGCGATATCGATGTCGTGTTTCTTTGACGCATTGTGGGTGACGACTTGGTAACTGGTTCGCAGTAGTTTCCGCGCCCTCAATACATCAATCGTCAGCACCACGCTTTGCGCGCCGATGCGGTCCGCGAATGCCCGAATGAGCTCCGGCTGCGTGATGAACGCCGATGATAGCGATACTTTCTCCACCCCCAGCGATATGATCTGCGCCGCCTGTTCGGGCGTCTTGATCCCGCCGCCATAACATAACGGCATACGGCATTCCGACGCTAGGTTCTCGATCATCCGGTAATCAGGCTCGCGTCCCTGCGCTGTGGCGTCAATGTCGAGCACGGTGAGCTCGTCCACCTGTTTCTCGTTATATATCCGCACCGCGTTTATCGGATCGCCAACATATTTATCGGGTTTAAACGCCAGCGTTTTGACAAGGCCCTTATCGCGGATCAACAAAGTGGGGATGATGCGGGATTTCAACATGGTCTATGTCCGGTCCCTATAGTGCGATGAAATTTTTGATAAGCTGAACGCCATTGGCGTGGCTTTTTTCTGGGTGGAACTGAACCCCGTATACGCCGTCGCCGCCGATCACCGAATGGAATTCATAGCCATGATCCGATGTCCCGATCACATTGGCCTTGTCCGCACATTCAAAATGATAGCTGTGCAGAAAATAAAACCCGCGTTCCTTGTCGATATTAGCAAGCAACGGATGGCCGGTGGCGGTACTGATACTGTTCCATCCCATGTGCGGCGTTTTCGGTTTTGACGCGATCCGCGCCGCGTCAAAACGTTTTACTTTCCCGGCAATCAATCCCAGTCCCGGCGTGTTACCTTCCTCGCTGCTATCGGCCAGAACATGCATGCCGATGCAAATGCCCATGCACATGGCGTTGCCCGATTTCATCCGCAGCTTAATCGCATCGGCCATTCCGGATTCGTTGAATGCAGCCATGGTGCGGTCAAATGCGCCGACGCCGGGTAACAGCATTTTCGATGCCGATGCGATTTGTTCGGGGCGATCAATGATTTGATGATCTTCGTTCGATAATTTCAGCAGTGTGCAAATTGCGTGCAGATTGCCCGAACCATAATCGATAACGCTGATCATCGTTTTATCGATTTTTCGACGCCGATGGCTTTCAGCACTTTTGCCCCTGCGTTGAAAAGGCTTTGCTGGTTCTTGTAATCCTTATAGGATTTGAGCGGCATATCGCGGTACCCGATCAGCTCTTCGGTGCTGATGCCCAGTTTCTTGGCAATGAAATCCAGCTCGTGCATCACTTGATCTGGCGCAATGGCAGGTTCTTGCAGCCGTTGCAGCGCTTCTTCGCGGGTCATTTGCCCGGTCAGGATCAGGCTGGAAAACTGCACCTTGCGGGTGTCGAAGCCAAAGCGGGTGGGCAGCCAATAACCCTCGTAAAACCGGGTGAAGCGCGATTCAAAATGCTTCTGCGGATACATTTCCCAGCCATATTCCTGCGTCATCATCGCGCCGGCAGCGGCCTTGTTATACGGGATCATATTCAGCGGTTTGATAACCTTGATACGGCGAATATAGTTCAAATAAATCTTGTGATAAAAAATGCTGCTGATCGGATAATTCTTCAGGTGACTTGTACCGAACTGTTTTTGGATATCCCAAAACTGGCGCAAATCGGTGCCGTAATACATCCAATCAAGCGGATTGCGGACGCACTCGGTGGAAAGGTTGTACCCGTTCAGTATGTATTTGATATTATGTTTGGCGGCAAATTTATACAGCGTGGCAATGAACGCCATATCCTGCGGGATATCAATATGCGGCACGCCGGATTTGAAGAATGCCAGCTGCAAATCCTTCATTTCTTCCCAGTCGATAACCTCGGTAAACAAATCGAGCCCGAGTTTTTCGACAACATTTTCAATATTTTGAACCGCAATCCGCGTGTTCCATCCGCCATCGACGTGAAACACCAGCGGCCGCAATTTCATTTTGGTGACGGCGATGTGCAGCATATACGAACTATCAAAACCGCCGCTCATCCCCAAGATGCAATCGAAATCGCGGCCTTTGCGATCAGCGCGGATTTGTTCCGCAATCTGCATCAGCTCTGCTTCATTGTTGATTTCAGGATTCCAATTGGGCGCAACGTCGCTTTGAAACCCGCGGCAATGATCGCAGACGCCATGGTCGTCAAAGCTGATTTGGGAATCAGAAGTGTCCATCACACAATTACTACAAACCTGAAAATCGCGCATCGTGGCTCCACTTGTCAATTGCGCCGCTGTTTCAATCTTTGGCCGGAAAATCAACAAAAACCTTTCAAATTGCGAATGAAACTGTATTTAGACGATCAAATTGGGATGAATAGAAACATAGCGGAAAAGGTTGGTTTTGCGATGCAAACAGTTGGAATTTTGGGACTTGGTTACGTCGGGATACCTCTTGCTATACGGATCGCAGAAACGGGTTTGAAAGTTATCGGGTTTGATATTGACCTTGCAAAGGTTGATGCGCTGAATGCCGGGAAGAGCCCGATCAAACATTTTTCCGATGCCGAAATCGCGGCAATGCAAGCGCGCGGATTTCAGGCAACGGCGGATTTTAGCAAAGCAGGTCAATGTGATGCGTTGATTATCTGTGTCCCCACGCCGCTGGGCAAAACGCGCGAACCCGATTTGAGCTTTGTTGTGGCCACGATGGATTTGATCGCGCCTTATTTTCGCGCCGGACAATTATTGTCGCTGGAAAGCACAACGTGGCCCGGTACCACCGAAGAGATATTGCGGCCCTACGTTGAAAAAGCTGGGCTGACACCGGGAACGGATTTCTATCTGGTATATTCGCCCGAACGCGAAGATCCCGGCAACCCTGATTTTTCGACGCGGACTATTCCCAAAATCATCGGTGGATCCACGCCCAAATGCGCCGAAGTGGGCGCTGAGCTCTATGCGCGTTTTATCGACCGCGTTGTCCCCGTTAGTTCAACACAGGCCGCCGAAATGGTGAAGCTGTTGGAAAATATCCACCGCTCGGTCAACATTGGCCTGGTTAACGAACTAAAGGTTGTCGCTGACGCGATGGGTTTGGATATCTTCGAAATCATCGACGCGGCCAAAACAAAACCTTTTGGGTTTACCGCTTATTATCCCGGCCCCGGCATCGGCGGACACTGCATTCCCATCGATCCATTTTACCTGACATGGAAAGCCCGCGAATTTGGTTTGCACACCCGGTTTATTGAGCTGGCGGGTGAAGTGAACGCGGGCATGCCGCAATATGTGGTCGATAAGGTAATCGAAGCGCTTAATTCCGAAAAGAAAGCGCTGAACGGTTCGCGGGTTCTGGCGCTGGGCATCGCGTATAAACGCGATGTGGATGACATGCGCGAAAGCCCGTCGGTATTTGTGATGGAATTGCTGCGTGATCGCGGCGCGATTGTCGATTATTCCGATCCAAACATGGCGCACTTCCCCAAAATGCGAGAGCATAACTTCGACCTGAGTTCGGTTGCATTGTCGCCTGAAACTATCGCGTCCTATGATGCCGTTATCTTGCTTACCGACCATAGCGACTTTGATTATGACGCGATTGCCAAGCACTCTAAATTGTTGATCGATACGCGCGGCAAATACCGCGATGCTGCCGATAACATTTGGAAGGCATGATATAATGGCGAAAATCGCGCAAATTGGCTGCGGCCACTGGGGCAAGAACCTCGCACGGAATTTCGCTGAGCTGGGCGCTTTGGCTGCTGTGGTTGATGGCGACCCGGTAACTGCGGCTGGAATGGCATCGGCACATGATGCGGCCGCAATGGATTTTGATGCTGTTCTGGCTGATCCCGCGATTACCGGCGTTGCCATTGCCACGCCTGCGCCAACCCATGTCGCCTTGGCATTAAAAGCGATCGCTGCGGGCAAACATGTCTATGTGGAAAAGCCGCTCGCGCTTAATCCAGCAGAGGCTCGCACCGTCATCAATGCCGCCAAAGCCGCGAATGTTACATTGATGGTCGGGCACTTGTTGCAATATCATCCGGTCTTTATCGCAATGCGAAGCCTGATCGCAGGCGGAAAGATTGGCAATTTACAATATGTATATTCCAATCGCATGAGCCTCGGTAAATTTCGGATAGAGGAAAATGTCCTGTGGTCATTCGCCCCGCATGACTTTTCGATGATCCTGTCGCTGGCTGGCGAAGAGCCAAGCCGGGTAACCGCGCAGGGTGCTGCTTTTGTAACGCCTGGCATTGGCGATTGGGCGACATGCCAGTTTGCATTTCCAAGCGGCGCGCGCGGGCATATTCAGACCAGCTGGCTGCACCCTTTCAAAGAGCACCGCTTGGTTGCGATTGGCGATGCTGGCATGCTGGTATTTGAGGACAGCGAAGCCGACTGGGATAAAAAATTGGCGCTGTACCCACACCAGATTGACCGAAGCGGCGCTGCACCTGCCCCCGTTAAAGCGGATGCCGAATATATTGCCGTGCCAAAGGGTGAGCCATTGCGCGACGAGTGCCAACATTTCCTCGATTGCATCGATAACGGCGTTCAACCCATTACCGATGGTGAAGAAGGTTTGCGGGTTTTGAACGCGCTGAATTTGGCCGAACTGCAATTGCAACAATCATTAGCGGAGTGAACCAATGAGCGCGAAAGATTATTTTGTACATGAAAGTGCCTATGTTGATGAGGGCACCAGCATCGGTCAGGGGACCAAAATTTGGCATTTTGCCCATATCTTGACAGGAACCAAAATCGGACAAGATTGTGTGCTGGGCCAAAACGTGATGGCTGGCCCAGATGTCACCATTGGTGACCGCTGCAAAATACAGAACAACGTCGCGTTGTATAAGGGCGTACATTTGGAGGACGGTGTGTTTTGCGGCCCGTCATGCGTCTTTACCAACGTGATCGTTCCGCGCGCAGAGGTTGAACGTAAAGATGAATTCGCGCACACTTATGTCCGAAAGGGAACCACTATCGGAGCCAATGCCACAATAGTATGCGGCAATGAATTGGGCGCATATTGTATGGTTGCTGCAGGAGCTGTGGTGACCCATGACGTAAAGGAATTCGCGTTGGTTGCCGGTGTCCCGGCACGTCAAATTGGTTGGGTATCGCGCAGCGGCGACAGGTTAAGCGATGATCTGGTGTGTCCGCGCACGGGTGAAAAATACGAACTTCGTGACGATCATTTAAAACTGGCTGGAACAGAATAATATGCAATTTATTGATTTGGCAGCACAACAAAACCGCATCCGAACTGGCCTAGACCGCCGTATCGCGTCTGTACTCGACGCTGGCCAATATATCATGGGACCAGAAGTTAAAGAACTGGAGGCTGGTCTGTCCGCATTCTGCGGTGTGAAGCATGCACTTGCCTGCGCCAACGGAACAGACGCCCTGCAATTGGCGTTAATGGCGTTTGGCACAGGGCCGGGCGATGCCGTTTTCTGCCCTAGCTTTACTTTTGCATCAACCGCCGAAATCGTACCCGCAACTGGCGCGGTACCAATCTTTGTCGACGTGCGCAGTGATACGTTCAATTTGGACATTGAAAGTTTGAAGCGTGCCATCATTCACGCGCGTGAATTGGGTTTGCGGCCCGCCGGTATAATTCCGGTCGACCTTTTTGGTTTACCTGCTGATTATGAAGCGATCGAAGCAATCGCGAACGAAGAAGCTATGTGGATACTTGCGGACAGCGCGCAGGGTTTTGGCGGCGTTTACCGTGGCCGTGTCACAGGATCTATCGGGACCATTGCGACGACATCGTTTTTCCCGGCCAAACCGCTTGGTTGCTATGGCGATGGCGGCGCGGTATTTACCGATGATGACGATCTGTCGGCGCTGATTCAAAGTTTCCGCGTACATGGAAAAGGCAGCCATAAATACGACAATGAACGCATCGGAATTAACTCACGGCTCGATACGCTGCAGGCAGCAATATTGCTGGAAAAGCTGGCTATTTATCCAGACGAAATCGAAAAGCGCAATATCATCGCAAATCGTTATTCGGATGCGCTGGCGGACTATATTGATGTGCCGTATATTCCCAACGACTGCCAATCAGTTTGGGCGCAATATACCGTCAAGACGCGCGCTGGGCAGGATAGAACGACAATTATGGCTGCACTCAACGCCGCCGGTGTTCCTTCGATGGTCTATTATCCTCTGCCATTGCATCAACAGACCGCGTATAAGGAATATCCGGGCGACCCAAAAGGGCTACCTATTTCCGAGGCCCTCGCTCAACAGGTATTCAGCCTTCCGATGCATCCCTATTTGGGCGACGATCAGGACATAGTGATTGCAGCAATGATTGCCGCACTGAAATAGCTTTCTGTTCAGTCGCTATCCATCCTGACCCAGGCAAGAATGCACCAACATAAGTTTGTCTTCAAACCTGCTTGGCTTTGAAGGCAATTAAAGTTGGGACATTCTGGTCGGCGTGCGTAAAAGGGTCACATGGATTTTAACATGCATCGCAGAAAGGTAATTGGCGGAGCCGGTTTGGTGGTTGTTGGCGGCGCTGCGGCGTTATCGACCTCGAAAACACCCGCCAGTTCGCGCGCTGTAAAGCAACCAAAACTGCTGAGAATTCCTATCGTAGCGGTGCCTGCGGATGGCGGAGGTGTCGATCTAGACGCGTTTTGGCCGAGCGGTTT
>JAYUPJ010000074.1:0-3520 GCA_043760195.1 Sphingomonadales bacterium
GGCTGGATTGCCCTCACAGCGCACCGTTGCCACCCCATAGAGGAAAACGCGACTAGCAAAGGCGCGGGTTGCCTTGGCGGTATCCAGCCGCCCCGTTGCCTCAATCCGCCTTAGGACAGTCAATAATTCCGCTGGCACAATTTCAGCAATCGGGCGGCGGTGTAACGGGCTTAGATTTGCCAATAGCCACCGCGCCTTTGTTCGGGTGGATTCGGCCCGATATGCCAATTTCGTTTTGATGTAATCCTCTGCCACGTCGGCAAAGGTATTGCCCGCGCTTATACTGGCTGCAATCTTGTCCATCTTGCGGGTATGTGATGGATCGCCGCCAGCCGATACTTGCTTGGCCGCCGCGTCTCGCTTTACCCGCGCCTCTGCCAATGACGTTTCGGGATAGGCCCCCAATGCCAGCAGCTTTTCTTTGCCTGCATGGCGATACCGATACCGCCACAGCTTGCCGCCACTTTTGGCGATTTCCAAATACAACCCTTTGCCGTCATAGGCCTTAAACGCTCTCGCGGCGGATTTTAGCGCCTTAATCCCTGTATCTGTTAAAGCCATAAACACGCAATCCCCTGTAACCCTATACATTCTGCGCCTTACGGCGATAAATTGGGGTACATTTTCGAACGACTTGGGGTATTTTTTCAATATACCCCAGTTCTATACCCCAATTTTTGACGGGCTATAGAAGGATATATAGAAACACCTAGAACCAATCAGGTGCGATAATTGCATGAAAACCATAGCCTTGGCAAGACTGCTAGGGATATGGGGGAACGGTGGGGTGGGGAGTTATGGAGCGGGTAGAGGGAATCGAACCCTCATAGCCAGCTTGGAAGGCTGGTGCTTTACCACTAAGCTATACCCGCTCAAATGCGATGCCGTGTTCCGGCAAACGCGTTAACGGCATTGCTATTGCCATTTAGCGGCGCAGCCGTCAACATTTCATGAATCAATGTTTCTTATCAGCCCAAATCGAACGATAGGACAAATATGCCAAACCAGTAAAGATCAGCAAGAACAGGATCGCTGCCCAGCCTGCGTACTTGCGGTTTTCCAACTTTGGTTCTGCGGTCCACGTCAGGAACGCGGAAACATCTTTGGACATTTGCTTGACGGTTGATTTGGTACCATCATCGAATGTCACTTGGCCGTCACCGGTGAGCGGCGGGGCCATTGCGATATTCAGGTTCGCAAAATACGGATTGTAATGCAGGCCGTCCGGTGTTTTTGCGTCTTTAAACTTTTCCAACAATTCCGCAGGCTGGCTCTGATATCCGGTCAGCAATGAATAGACATACGCCGGGCCATTGTGCCGCGCTTTGGTCATCAACGACAAATCGGGCGGCAGTGCGTTGTTGTTGGCGGCGCGGGCCGCAACTTCATTTGGGAATGGCGAAGGAACTTTATCAGCCGGGATCGATGGACGGCTGGCGGCTTCACCGGTGTCAGGATTGATCGACGGGGTTTCCGTCTTCCATCCCTTGGCGATCGCCTTCACTTCGGCTTCGTTATAGCCCAGCGCTGCAAAGTCGCGAAAGGCCACTTGGTTCAGGCTGTGGCATGCGGCGCAGACCTCGGCATAGACCTTTAGTCCGCGTTGCAATTGCGCGCGGTCAAACGTGCCCAACGGGCCGTCGCTGGCGAATGACACCTTTTGCGGATGCTTGTGGAATTCATGCTCTGCTGTCGGCGCAACGTCTTCTGTAGCCGCCACATACGCGCCGTTGGCGAACGCCAGCGTCAACATGCCGCAGAAAAATAGGCCAATCAAAAATGCAAATAAACGAACCATGATCTTTTGACTTTCCTTATTCAGCGGCCGCTAGGGTCAGCGGTCTGCCGGTCACCGCTTCGGTGATCGAATTTGGCAATGGCAACGGCTTTTCAATGCGCGAGATGATCGGCAAGATGATCAGGAAATGCGCGAAGTAATATGCGGACGCGAGCTGGCTCAACATTACGTAGGGTTCTTCGGCTGGCATCACGCCGCAATAGCCAAGGATCAAGATGCAGGGGATTAGGCCATAGAAGAAAAATTTCTTGAACAGTGGACGATAGTTACCCGAACGCACCGGCGATGTATCGAGCCACGGCAAGAAGAACAGCAGCAGGATCGATCCGAACATCGCAAGCACGCCCATCAGCTTTGCCGGGATAATTACGATGCCAGTAAACGGTATCGCAAAATCCACCGTGAAGGCACGCAAGATCGCGTAGAATGGCCAGTAATACCATTCAGGCACGATGTGCGCAGGCGTCGACAGCGGATTGGCGGCGATGTAATTGTCCGGATGGCCGAGCATATTGGGCGCAAAGAACGTTACGGCGACGAAAAAGATCAAGAAAACACCCAGTCCGAAACCGTCTTTCGCCGTGTAATATGGGTGGAAAGGAACGGTGTCCTCTTCCGCCTTGATGCTGACGCCCGTTGGGTTGGACGATCCGGGAATGTGCAGCGCCCAGATGTGCAGGATGATGACGCCCGCAATCACAAACGGTAACAGATAATGGAGCGAAAAGAAGCGGTTAAGCGCAGCTTGATCGGGCGCGAAACCGCCCAATATCCACTGGCGCAGCGGCTCACCCACTATCGGGATAGCGGAAAAGAAGCCGGTGATCACCTGCGCGCCCCAAAAGCTCATCTGCCCCCAAGGAAGCACATAGCCCATGAAACCGGTGGCCATCATCAGCAAGAATATAACCACGCCGAGCAACCAGATCATCTCACGCGGGGCTTTATATGACCCAAAATACAAGCCGCGGAATATGTGGATATAGACGACGATGAAAAAGAAACTTGCGCCGTTCATGTGCGCATAACGGATGAACCAGCCCGCATTTACGTCGCGCATGATATGTTCAACAGAGTTAAACGCGCCGTCGACGCTGGCATAATAATGCATCGCCAATATGATGCCGGTGACAATCTGGATCACCAGACACACGCCAGCAAGCACGCCGAAGTTCCAGAAATAATTCAGGTTGCGCGGCACAGGATAACCCGCGCCAACAGCGTTGTAGACCAAGCGCGGCAACGGCAAACGCTCGTCGATCCACTGCATTGCCGGATTTTGTGTCTTATATTCGTTTGCCCAAGGGAAGCTCATGTTGGTTCCTCAGCCGATTTTCAAAGTTGTGTCGTTCAGGAAACTATATTCCGGAACTTCTAGGTTTAGCGGCGCAGGCCCCTTGCGGATGCGCGCGGCGGTGTCGTAATGTGATCCATGGCATGGGCAATAATAGCCGTCAAAATCGCCGCGACTGGAAACTTCGCCAGAAGCGGCACCCAAAGGCACACAGCCCAAATGGGTGCAGACGCCCATGGTGACGAGCCAATTTTCTTTACCCGGCTTGGTCCGTTCGGCCAGCGTTTGCGGGTCACGCAGGCTCGACACGTTCACGGCATTTGCCTCGGCGACTTCATCAGTGGTCAAATTGCGGACGAATACCGGTTGCTTGCGCCAGCTCAGCTTGATCGCTTGACCGACATCAACCTTGGAAATGTCCACTTCGA
>JAYUPJ010000075.1:0-8129 GCA_043760195.1 Sphingomonadales bacterium
AATGCAAAGGCGTTCGAACCGTTCATCGAAGGATCGCGGCCCGCAGGCGTCAGTCTTTCAACGGGTTCGCTGGGGGCATCTTTGCCCTCGGAAAGCTTACTGATGGTGCTATCCAGACCATAGAAAAATGGTGAGCGCAGGACAAAACCAGCGGCGACATCTTGGCCGTTCACCGGAAACAGATTGGACAGCCGCACTTCATCGGGATGCTTTGCGGCATAATGGTTGACCCCCGCCGCATAGGCATCGAGCACCAGCTGCACATCGGCGGGAATCTGAGAGTATTTCGCACTTATGGTCTGGCTAACGCCCAGCAAATGGCCGACATAATCAATGGCCGCGCCGTCTTGCCCAAGCAAGGCACCGGTGCGCCCCCGCGTCATTGCGACGACTTCTTGGATCGTGGAAAAATCATCCTCGCTATGGGCGTAGGCCAGTCCATAAGCTGCATCAGCGTCTGTTTTACCGTTGATATGTGGCACGCCAAAGCTGTCGCGCGCGATCTGCACATCATAATCGCGTTTTGGCGGCGGCGATGACGCAGCCACGGCCAAGGGTTCCCAAACGGCTGAGACGATGGCTGCCAACACGGCAACCACCAACAGCGACAAGCCCACTCTTTTAAACAATTTCATCGCGTGATCTCCGTAAGCCCCTTGATTGCAAACCGGCGGTGATATGCAAAGACAATTCTGACTTTGGCACTTGTACGTTACTTATGCGGCATTACATCTTTAGGGATGCCGGGCTGAACTTACGCCACCTAATTTGGCTGCAAAAGGATGATATAGATGAATATCGAAAAGTTCACCGACCGCGCCAAAGGGTTTTTGCAAAGCGCACAGACCGTCGCAATTCGGATGAACCATCAACGGATATCGCCCGAACATTTGTTGAAAGCATTGCTCGAAGACGAGCAAGGCATGGCATCGGGATTAATCAAGGCAGCAGGCGGCGACGCCGCAGCCGCGTTGCGCGAAACTGACGCTGCATTGGCCAAAGTGCCGTCTGTTTCCGGCGGCGGAGCGCAGCAGACACCCGGATTGGACAATGACGCGGTCCGCGTGCTCGATAACGCAGAGCAAGTCGCGCAGAAAGCTGGCGACAGTTATGTCACGGTCGAGCGCTTGTTGCTGGCGCTGGCTCTGGCCACCACGACGGCAGCGGGCAAGGCTTTGGCGGCAGCAGGCGTTAAGGCGGAGGCAATTAACGCCGCGATCAACGAGCTGCGCGGCGGGCGCTCGGCGGACACGCAAAGCGCCGAAGACCGTTATGACGCGCTGAAGAAATTCGCCCGCGACCTGACCGAAGCGGCCCGCGCCGGAAAACTTGACCCAGTCATCGGCCGTGATGAAGAAATTCGCCGGACAATGCAGATCCTTGCCCGCCGCACCAAGAACAACCCCGTCCTGATCGGCGAGGCTGGCGTTGGCAAGACCGCGATTGCCGAGGGGCTGGCGCTGCGCATTGCCAATGGCGATGTGCCTGACAGCTTGAAGGACCGCAAACTGATGTCGCTTGATATGGGCGCGCTGATCGCCGGTGCGAAATATCGCGGCGAATTTGAGGAGCGCCTGAAAGGTGTGCTTGACGAAGTGAAGCAGGCCGAGGGTGACATCATCCTGTTCATTGACGAAATGCATACATTGGTTGGCGCGGGCAAAGGCGAGGGCGCGATGGATGCGTCAAACTTGCTGAAGCCCGCATTGGCGCGCGGCGAGCTGCATTGTATTGGCGCAACCACGCTGGATGAATATAAGAAACATGTCGAAAAGGACCCGGCATTGCAACGCCGGTTCCAGCCGGTTTTTGTCGGTGAGCCGACGGTCGAAGACACGATATCGATCTTACGCGGGCTGAAGGAAAAATACGAACTGCACCATGGTGTGCGGATAACCGATGCTGCACTGGTTTCCGCCGCGACGCTATCGCACCGCTATATCGCCGACCGGTTTCTGCCCGACAAAGCCATCGACCTGATGGATGAGGCCGCAAGCCGCATCCGCATGGAAGTGGAATCGAAGCCCGAAGAAATAGAAACCCTCGACCGCCGCATCATTCAGCTCAAGATCGAGCGTGAGGCACTGGGCAAGGAAAGCGACAAGGCATCGAAAGACCGGCTGGAAACGCTGGAGGGCGATCTGGCCAATTTGGAGCAACGATCATCCGAACTGACCCAGCGTTGGCAGGCCGAAAAAGACAAGATTGCTGGCGAATCCAAGATCAAGGAAGAACACGACGGAGCGCGCATCGCGCTTGACCAGGCCGAACGCAGCGGCGATCTCGCCAAAGCGGGCGAGCTGCAATATGGCACGATCCCGAACCTAGAAAAACGCCTTGCCGAAGCCAGCGTCCAATCGGGCAACGCCATGCTGCGCGAAGAAGTGACGCCGGAGGATATCGCATCGGTCGTCGCCAAATGGACCGGCATTCCGGTTGAAAAAATGATGCAGGGCGAACGCGACAAATTGCTCAATATGGAGGAATGGATCGGTCAGCGCGTCATCGGTCAAAAGGATGCGGTTGCCGCCGTGTCCAAGGCCGTGCGCCGCAGCCGTGCGGGCTTGCAAGATCCCAACCGTCCGCTCGGCAGCTTCCTGTTCCTTGGACCAACGGGCGTCGGCAAGACCGAGCTGACCAAAACGCTGGCCAATTTCCTGTTCGATGACGATAGCGCGATGGTGCGGATCGACATGAGCGAGTTTATGGAAAAGCACAGCGTATCGCGGCTGATCGGTGCGCCTCCGGGCTATGTCGGCTATGACGAGGGCGGCGTTCTGACCGAGGCGGTGCGGCGCAGGCCGTATCAGGTCGTGCTGTTCGACGAAGTGGAAAAGGCGCACGGCGATGTGTTCAACATATTGCTGCAAGTGCTCGACGATGGCCGCCTAACCGATGGCCAGGGCCGCACCGTCGATTTCAGCAACACGCTGATCATCCTGACGTCGAATTTGGGATCGCAGCATCTCGCCGCGCTTGCCGATGGAGAGGATGTGTCCAAGGCGGAGCCGGCGGTGATGGATGCCGTGCGCGCGCATTTTCGCCCGGAGTTTCTAAACCGGCTGGACGAAATTGTCCTGTTCCACCGGCTGGGTGCAGGTGACATGGCCCCAATCGTCGATATCCAAGTGCAGCGCGTGCAAAAGCTGCTCAACGAACGCAAGATCACGTTGGCGCTGTCCGACAAAGCAAAGCAGTGGATTGGCCGCGTCGGTTACGACCCCGTATACGGCGCAAGACCATTGAAACGCGCCATCCAGCGCCATCTGCAAGACCCGCTCGCCGACATGCTGCTGCGCGGCGACGTGCCCGATGGTTCGACAGTGGATGTCGAGGAAGGCGACGGTGCTTTGGTGTTGAAAGCGGGGTGATAATTGTTGCAATCTATGCAGGGTAAACACTAAGTCGTTGCATGAACGCAAGCATCAAGAATTCGCGTGTCCTTCAAGCGATTGAAGCCCTTAAGGTTGGTGACCGTCGCAGTGCCATCGCATTGCTTGGCGCGGAGATTCGGGACGGCGCAGGATCGGGCGAACGCTGGCGGAGCATATCAAGGCTCGCCTTTGACATCGGGGCCATCGACATAGGGCTGGAGGCGTCGCTGCGTTTTTCGCGGACCAGTCCGGTCACACTGGAGCGTTTGCTGCATTATTGGGGGGATCTTGCGAACTACGGCCGGACCGATATGGCCAGTTCTGCGGTAGAGAAGCTGTCCTCTGCGTATCGTGAGCACCCTGCAGTTGCTCATTTTATGGGGACAATTGCCGGGGAACGGGGCGATTTTGTGGAGGCAGAGAAATGCTATCGCCGGGCTTTGGCAAGTTCGCCTTATTTGCCTCAAACGTGGTTCGCGTTGGCGATGATCAAAACATTCGAACCGGGCGATAAAGACCTGATCGCGATGGAACGACTTGAAGTAGGAATGTCAAAGGCGGAACCGACGCTTTACGCTCGGTTCTTATATGCGTTGGCCAAAGCCCGGCACGATTTGGGCGACACTGATCGTGCCTTTGCGTTGTATTCGCAAGGGGCGCAGTTGCGGCAGAAGGAAGCGCCATATAACGGCGGCGCGGTCGAGAAATTTGCCGATGACCTGATACGGAGTTTTACGCCTGAAAATATGGCGAGACTGCAGCCGAGCAGCATGACTGAACGCCGTTCCATATTTGTCAACGGGCTGCCTCGATCTGGAACCACTTTAGTGGAACAGATATTGACCAGTCATTCAGAGGTAACCGACGGAGCCGAAATCAACCTGTTTCGCGCGGCACTGATCCCTACCCGCGATTATTCGTTCATTGGGGCGATGAATTATCAGCAGCGATTGGGGGACGGCGGGGATCCGTGGGGCGATATTGCCCGGGACTATTACGATATGCTGTCGATGCGGTTCCAGTCGCGGGGCATTGTCGTAGACAAGACGCTGGGCCAATCCCATTTTATGGGGCTGATAATGCATGCTTTGCCGTCGTCCAATGTGATTTGGATGCGGCGCAACCCGGAAGATACCGCGCTGTCCTGTTACCGGAATTTTTTCAGTTCGTCTATTCCGTGGAGCTGGTCAATGACAGACATTGGCCACTATTTCCGAATAGAGGACCGTTTGCATGCTCATTGGGCTGCGCTGTTTCCAGAGCGGATTTTGACCGTCGCTTATGAAGATTTGGTTAGCAATCCCGATGATTGGATTCCCAGAATTCTTAAGCATTCGGGGCTGAGCGACGAGCCGGGGGTGTATGCGTTTCATGAAAACAAACGCAGCGTCAGGACCGCGAGTGTGCAACAGGTACGCCGCCCGATCTCCACGGATCGGATTGGGTCAGCGCGCGGTCATGAGCCTTATTTGGCCGAATTTTGGGCCGCTTACGACACATAAAAAAAGAGGCGGACCGAAGCCCGCCTCCCTTATTCCATTTTCAACAAATTGATCGTTAGAACGAAATGTCTACACCAAGACGAACTGAACGAGGCGCTTGGTAACCTGACGCAAGACCGTAATTCGGATTGGGTATTACAGCATCGCCATTAATGCCGATGTCCGAATCTCCAATTTCGTTACGACCCTGAACGCCTTGTGAGTTCAAAAGGTTGAACACGTCGCCGCGCAGGGTAACCTTACGGTCGCCGAACGGAACGTTAATACGCGCTGACAAATCGATTGTTGCAATCCAGTCGGTCTTAAACCCTTTGCCACGAGGGGCCAGCGCACTTTGCTGTTCCCCGTTTACATCGCGTGGACCTGTGCCGCAATAGTGCGAGGCAGCTCCATAGCCGTTACCAAAGTCTGAATAGGCGTCACCTGTTGGATCGAAGTAATTTGGATTTGGATTGAATCCAAAACAGCTCAAACTACGTGGTGAGTCTACCCGGATATTGGTTCCGAACGTAAAGTTCTCCGAAAATTCCACGGCTCCAAACAATTTGAAACGGTGTGTCCGATCGTTTGGCAGACGTCCAGATGCTCCATCGGTGAAACCAGGTTGGTCGAAATCTTGTGTAATTCCTGAGTCATCCTGTTCGAAATCCGACTGAACAAAGCCCTCGGAGTTACCCTTGCTCCGTGACCAGGTGTAGCTGCCGCCGAGGCTCCATGTGCCATCCCACTTGCGGTCAACCGTCAGTTCAACCGCGTCATAGGTGCGCTTGGCTTTTGGATAACGCAAATCTGCCGCCGAGATTGTCACGGTACGACCATCTTGGCCAGCCAATGCGAACGTGGCAGAGTCACCTGGATTAATGATAACATACTGATGGAAACCGGTCCATGTATCAGCACATCCAACAAGGCCGTTATCGGTGCAATAATCGAGAATAGCCGCATCCACCGCAACGTCTTCTGCTGTGCTGTCAAGGTTCCGATGCGTATAGCTGAGACCGACATCTAATGCGCCAAGGTTATGCTTATAGCCGACGATCCACTCTGTTTGGCGGGTCGCTTTAAGAGTAGTCGACAAAGATGCAGCAGTGGATTTCACCGTACCGTCGCCGGTCACGTTGCAGTTATTTCCGCTCGAGAACGTTGTGAGAGCAAATGGACATCTTGCTTGAAACGCAGCCAATGTCGTAACCTGAGACGTGATGTTTGGCAGACCATTGGGCAGGATGCCGTTATATCTGAAACGTTCGCGAATAAAGAGCTCCGGACTGGCCTGCCGGAAAGCAGTGTTGCTCGCCACAGGGAGGTAATATTGCGAATATGACGCAAAAGCCCGGCCGCTGTTGTTTTCCCAAAGTTCATAGGTCGCCGCCAAGCGGGGAGCATAATTTTCTGGAAGGTCAATATAGGGTGAGCCGCCTGGCTTATCCAATTTGAAATCGTCACGACGAACGCCCAAGTTCAAAGTCAGGCGATCGGTTGGTTTCCATTCGTCCTGAAGATAAAAGGATTTGTTCTGGGCGTTAAATGTGCCGCCGCCATTGAAGTAGTTGACTTCAACCACATTATTTGGACGAGCGACCAGCAACGCACCAGCATTACCAAAATTGGCGTTAAATGCCGACTCGGTCAGGAAATTCAGCGCCCGCAAAGCGGCACCACCATTTCGTATGGAGACATGGTCCAGCTTATTCTTCTCAAGATCAAAGCCCGCACGGATGTGGTGATCCCCAAGCGCGTTGAAGAACAGATCTGCGTCGGCACGATAAAATACGCGTTCCGTCGTATAAGGAAGATCGCGGCTTGAAACCGTTTGTTGAGAGAAGTTGCCGCCATTGCGAACGCCGTTTATGGGAAGGCCTGAGGCATTCGCAAAGCGAAAGCCGCTTGAACCGGCATCGATACCATTCGTATCAAAACGGTCACGCACACGGCCATAGGCACCAGATACGGTTAGCCAATCGGTCAATGTACCGGTATATTTTCCGACAAAATTGAGCCCGCCGCTTTTGTTTTCAAAAACCGACCTTGATGCTCCAAGCTGCGGACCGTTGGCAGTGGTTAGGTAAGTGAAGACAGTCTGCGTTTCTGTTTGACGCGAGTCAAATAGCGTAAATTCTAAGTGATGATTGTCCAAAGGATAGGCATCGACTTTGATCGCGTAAAAAGGATCATTGTTCTTACGACGTGTGGCTGTACCTGCTGCTACGGAAGTCCGCAGCGTGTCACTTTCACGAAATTCAACAAGACCATATACGAACAGCCGATCCTTTATGATCGGGCCACCAGCTTCTAGAATTGCAGAATAGCTGGACGTGCGATCAAAGGAACGGTCGGTAACTGTAGTCGTCACTCCAGCTGAATCAATGTTAGTTAGATCGGTAGCATCGGTCCGCAAGAAGTCAGGCGCCCAGTTCAAGTGCACGGCACCAGTAAATTCATTGCTTCCCGCCTTCGAAACCGCATTTACGATACCGCCGGTTGCGCGCCCAAATTCAGCTGGGTAGCCGCCAGACTTAACATCAACTGACCTATAAAATTCAAATGGCACTTGGGCTGAACCAAGATAATTGTCGAAGTTGGTCGTGTTGAGGCCATTGATGTAATATGCGTTTTCAGCAACCGACGAGCCGCCGATCGACGAAAGATTGCCGAAACCATCGTCACCCACCGTAGTACCAGGTGCCAGCAGAATGACCGAAGTCAGATCCCGCGAAATTGGCTTGTCTTCGGCAAATTCTGCCACGTTGATAGCAATTCCGGTCGTTGCGACGTTGAAGTCGCGCGCAACCCGCGATCCCGTCACGATGATTTCGTTGCCAGACGAAGCCAGTGAAATTGCCATAGTTTGAGTCACTGATGGAGCTACGTTAACACCTTCAGCGCGATATCCTGGCGTTCCAGCAGCGGAAACCGTTACATTATACGAACCTCCAGACAGACCAACAACCCGGAACCCGCCATCTGCGCTAGTCGTAACTGTTCGCTCAAACCCCTGCCCGACCGATGTCACAACAACCGTCGCACCAGCAACCGGCACACCCGATTCGTCGGTCACAGTCCCGGAAATAGCTCCCGACGTATAATCCTGCGCTACTGCTGGAGTTGCGACGATGGCGGTTACGCCTGCGCCCATGATGGTCAGCGCCTGTAATGCTGCGGCGTACTTAAATTTGCTAATGCGTGTGTTTTTCACGGATCCAGCCCCTATAAAATTGGCTGCATAAATCGCGGATTCGCGTTATGCTCGGCC
>JAYUPJ010000076.1:0-8004 GCA_043760195.1 Sphingomonadales bacterium
GCCGGGCAATAGGGCGTGATGACGGTTTGGGTTTCGGGATGACGGTTTGGGAGTGAAGTTCCGTTCAATCCTGAACGCGCATTAGTGCTTGTAATGTAGGATTTGTTCTGGGAACAAAGGGCATGGCCGCTTGTTTAGGGCCGCGCTCTTTGACATTGTTGGCGGTATAAGCGGGAAGGCATTTGAATTGAGACACACCCTCTCCGTTCGTGCTGTTTTTTGGTGGATCGATTTCGAAGGACGTGACAAGCAACCTGTACTTCGACAAGCTCAGCACGAACGGTCTTGTTTTATTCGTGAGTCCCCCTCTCCGTTCGTCCTGTCTCCCGGCGGGTCGATGTCGAAGGATGAAACCAGTGACCTATCCTTCGCCCTGCAAAATCGGCGAAAAAATATCCTACAAAAAACACGGTGTAGGAAATAATCGAACGCCGTTCTTTCGCAAAAGTTCAAAATGGGCGTCAACCTTGTCAACTAGGTGTCAACTTGGGGCCAATTTGGGCGTTTTGGCCCACAGCGATGTAGGAATAAATTTGCCCCGTCAGCGCGGTTCGGCGATCCTGAAACTAAGGCCGTTCCGCCCGCAGCTGCCGCACCAACGGCATCAAACTATCATCCAGCTTGGCCAGCATGACATGTTCGTCCGCCGTTTGGAAATGCGTCACAAGTTCACGCCCGTTCCAGAAATGCAGCGCATAAGCCGGGGCATCGGCAACAATCATCGGCCGGTTGTCGGGCGCGTCGATGTTGATTGGCCGCAGATCGAGCGTTACCTGCGGCGCGGTTGACGGACAAATTGCAATCGCCGTTCCTTGCCACGGTGCGACAATGGACCGGTGCACATGGCCGCACAATATGCCCTTGATATTCGAAGCATCGGCAATCGCGGCGCGAAAATTGGCAACCCACGTTTCTGCCGGGTCGGTGTTCATCCAGTCGATACCAACCTCAATCGGCGGATGGTGCAGCACCAATATTGTCGGCGTTTCTTGGTCTTCATCCAGCCGCGCCCGCAGCCATGCCGAACGGGTTTCGCAAAACGCGCCGCCATGACGCCCCGGCTCCAACGTATCGAGCATGATCAAACGCAGATCGCCGGTTTCGATCACATATTGCACAAAGCCATCGGCGACCGGCACATCGGGAAACTGGATCGCAAAATTGTCCCGGTCATCATGATTGCCAAGGCACATATAGACAGGGAAATCGCACATGCTCAGCGCATTTTGCAGCCGCCGGTAACTGTCAATATCACCAAGGTCGACCAGATCGCCGGTCGCAAGCAGCATATCGGGCTTGTTCGGACCGTCGGCGATATGACGCAGCACCTGGTCCAATCGCTTACGGTTAAACTCCGCCGGATTGCCCGGTTCAAAGCCCAAATGAATGTCGGTGATCTGCGCAATCAGCAACTCTTTCTCCTCACTCGCTTCGCCTTATTCGTTTCGCCTTACTGCAATCTTTGCCGGTTTTAAATCTTTTTTGCGGCCGGGATATTCGCGGTGACTGGGAACCCAGGGCGCGCCGTCGCCGATGTGATAGCTATGGCACATGGCACAGCTTGACGGCACTTCGGCGCGTGATCCTTCGCCGCCATGGCAATCGCGGCAACTGGCGATGTTCGGTAACAACAGATCGGTGGCCAGACTGGACTGCCCCGCCTTGTGACATGATGCACAGGTTTCGGTCTTATGGGCGTTGTGGTCGAACCAGCCCTTGGCCATATACCGCATGCTTTGATGCACGGCTTGTACGCCCCAATCGTCTGAACCAGCGGGCGGCGCAAATATCGTGTGGCAATCATAACAAGCGCCGCCTTTGGAAAACACAGCCCGAACCGCGCCGTCGGCCCGGCCATAATTGACGCTGCCGAAATAGGCGAAATAGGGCCGGCTAACCGCAAAGTCGCCCGGTCTTCGTCGGCCTTCGATGACGCGCTGGGTCTTGACGCGGAATGGACCGCCTGCACGGTAAAAGGCGCGAATATCGGCAACGACCATCTTGGGATCACCATGCCGCAACGTGCGTACCGTATCGCCGATCTTTTCAATGCCAAGGCTGTGGCACATCGCGCAATTGGTCTCCATCGTCACTGGCATGAACCGCACACCGTCGGCGGTTTTGGTATGGCAGTCCTTGCATACCAGCGACTCGCCAAATCCGTTCTTCCCGCTCAACCGCTGCGCCATGCGGGCAACGCCGTTGCTCCTCGACAGATGCATGTCGTGCGGGAATTTCAGGCCGCTGTCATCGCTGGGTTTTTTGTCGAGCGACACCCGCTTCATGGTCGGCGGCAGTCCTGCGGCCACTGCGACCACGGGCTTGAACTGTGGATGCGAGGTCCCGAAATCGCTGGCATTGGCGATCTTGGTTCCGATCAGGCGCGTGTCCATTGCGGCGTGGCACGAGCTACAAAATTCCTGCTTGGTGGCCTGCATCGGACCGGCGCCCTCGTGTTCGGTATGGCATTCGACGCAGCGTCCTTCTGGCCGGTTGAACTTGACCGCGACATCGCGCAGCACGCGGCCTTCCCAATCGAGCGGTGCTTTTGCCAGCTTCAGCCGTTTGGGATCGGCATGGTCGTGGACATCCTTATGGCAACTGGCGCAGGACGTATCCTTCACAGCGACAAAGGCCTCGGTGTGGCAAGATTTGCAACTTTTCTCCAGGCTGGCGTGTGCGGTCGATAATTTGCCGCTGCTCCAAAACGTGTCGGCCTGAAACGCCGTGCTCTCTTTCTCCGCTTTCTTATATTGATAGAAATTGTGGATTGGCCAGATCAGGAACGCCGCCAGTATGAGGATCAGAAATGCCCATGCGCTGATCCGCCGACCAGGCAAAAGCCCGCGCATCGTAAACAGGCTGCTCTCGTCGCGCTCACCTTGTGCATCGGACATAGCCTCGACGCGTTCGGCAGTGATCGCTATCACGCCGTCGTCGTAAGCGACTTTCAGGACATGGCTGCCGAACCGCAATTCTGCGCCGTTTGCCGCATTGATCTTTATGCTGGTTTGGGCGCGGCCATCGACCTTGAACCCCAATCCGCCCAATGCTGAAATTTCGATGTTGCCGCCGCCCAGCGCAGTGATCCGCGCATGCTTCAACTCCACTGCCAAATCGGCAAGGTGCACTTCACAAGACGCATCGCGGCCGATGAATATTTCAGTGCCGTCATAGCTTTGCGGACGGATAATCTGCCTGCCATCGGCGGTGCGTGAAACCTGTTTGACGAGAAAAGTCATGCCGCCATCACCAGTAGAAAAAGACGCTGACGATGTGGGCGGAAAGCGCCGCGATCAACGCGAAAGTGAGTGGTACATGGACATAGAGCCAGATTTCGAGCAGGGCTTTCAACTGTAAATGTTTGCGGGTGCGCGCCAAAGTCGCCCTTTTGCGGCCCATCAACGAAGTGATCTTTTCCATCGGATCATCCCCCACTTGCGGACTGTTGCCGGTAACATTCAGGAATATTTCATGCACCTTGCGCGTTTTGCAGCGGGGATATTGGCCCGACAATCGGCTGAATATCCCGCCGCCGAATGGGTTCTGCCGCAACGATGATTGCACCAGCCCGGCATGATATTGATCCAGCGGTTGCGCCGCATCGTGCAATTGCCGGTCGATGGAACGAAGCGACGCCAGCATTTGCGTTTCTGTTGTTTGATCGCGATTGGCGCTCATCACCCGCGGCAAAGTTGCGTACACCGATATCCCCCAAATGCCCGATAAGATGACCAGCATCATCAGCACATAAGCCAGCGTATGGACGTTCCATCCCAGCTGAAATCCGGTGTGTAACGTGCCGATCACGATCAGGCTTAAACCAAGATAAACATGCGCCGATGTCCATGCTTTTAACGACCAATGCCGGTTCGACATTTTGCGTTTTCGAACGCCCAGCATGGTGAGCCACAAGATGATGAGCACGCCGATCGTGCCCAGCGTATATCCATACCAGCTGCCGCCATTGTGACGCGGGCGGATATCTACCATCAAATAGCTGACGATCATCAACAACGAGACGATCGTCGCAATCTTTAGCCACCGGAATCCGGCGTAGCGCAGAAATCCCTCGTGCGTGCCATTGCTTTGGATGCGGCTGGTTTGCAGTGCTTTGGCTTTGCTACGGGACGCCATTATTCGCCCTCGCTTTCAAGCCGCGAGACGGTTAGGAAATGTTCAGGCGATACCCGGATCGCCGCGCCCGTCGGACAGGCTCGGACACAGGCGGGGCCGCCGGAAATTCCCGAACACATATCACATTTGATCGCCTTTTTTGCCTTTTCAACTTTCTTATCCGCGTGCTTGTACGACCATTTTTTGCTCGGTTCTCCCGGACCGGGGCCAAGGCCCAATAACATCCAGCTGAGCAAGCCAGGCTTTTTCGGCGGCTCGGCCTCCATGCGAATGACGCCGTAAGGGCAGTTGCGCTGGCAATTGCCGCATCCGATGCAGGTATCGTCGATGAACACTTCGCCATCGGGGCCGCGGTGGATGGCGTTTGGCGGGCAATCGGCCATGCAATGCGGATGTTCGCAATGTCGGCACGACGTCGGCACATGCAAATGGGCATAAGTGCGGCCTGCTTCGCGGTCCAACCGGGATAATCCTTCATGGCTATCGGCGCAGGCTTTCTCACAATTATCGCAGCCAACGCATAAATTTTCGTCGATCAACAGAACGTCGGTCGCCTCGCCAATACCGTTTTCCACCAGAAAATTGGCGACGTTTGAATACATGTCGACGACGCTGGAAAAGCTATCCTTGCGCGCTTCGATGAAGGAATTGACGTCCTGCCGCGACGCCATATCGGCCTTGATCCGGGTGAGCAGCTGCGGCTTTTTCGACAGTAATGACTGAAATGCGCTGCCTTGCAGTTTGATGACTTCCGATTTGATCGCCGCTTTGACGGTCGCCGTGCGCCGGGTATTGCCCAGCAACGCCATTTCACCGACATACGATCCAGCGGGCAAGTAAGACAAAAAGACATGCTTGCCGCCGATCATTTTTTCGACAATCATCGAACCCTGGCGGATCACGAAGATATCATTGCTGTCTTCGCCTTCGGTAATAATCGGCTTGCCGACGCTGACGTTCAAAATTTCTGCGCTGTCGAGCACCTCGGTCAAATCATCCGCGACCAACCCCGATCCGAACAATTGCAGCAATTGCCGCTCGGTTGCGATGCGTTCAATGGCGCGCTTTGCGGCAGGAACCGAGCTTTGCAATTTCAGCGCAGCGGAACGCGAGATTTCGACGCAGATGGTGTCCTCGCTGGCGCGCACCGTGGCCCCGCGCCGCCGCCCCGAAATCAGGCCAACCTCGCCAAAAATTGAGCCCGCGTCGATCCCTACCCGCTTGCTTGCGTCTGCGGGGTCGATCATCACATCGACGCCCCCGCTGGCGATTGAGAATAAGGACGATCCGGGGTCATTGCGTTCAAAAATGGTTTCGCCCGCCCGGTAAAAACGTGCATCCGAATCAAGCATGAACTCACGCATTTGCAGCGGCGTCATGCCTTCCAAAATTGATACATTGGAACGCAGAAATTCGAGCCATTGGCCGACATTTCTTTGCCCCGGCAGATCCTTGAACTTCGCTTCCAATATCGGTTCATCGGCTGGTTTCAGCGCGGTATTGCCGTTGATAAATTCGACCACATCATGGCCTTGGTTGATACAATGCTTGATCAACGGATATCCGGCCAGCGCGCCAATGACAAAAATGCCGGGCTTGGTCGATTCAAACAAAGGTGACAGCAACGGAAAGGCAACCCGGTCTTCGCTGGTGAAATCGACGCCGCATGCTTCGACAAATTTGCGTGGCGGGGCGGAACCCATACGCGCGATAATCCGGTCGCACCGTACCTTCACTTCGCCGTCAGGGGTGTCATAGGTAATTAGGCCATGTTCAACCAGTGTTGGCGTCGTGCCCGTGCGGACGATCACCCGGCCAGAATCGCGCGCCGCGATCAATGCCTTCACATTGGCGTCCTTTGCCGTGGTGAATTCGGCGTTGCGGTTGACTATGGTAACGACGTTGCGTTGTTCGGGATCGGCGGCAAGGCCGAGTGCATTTTCGATACCCGCATCGCCCGCGCCGATGACCGAGATATGTTCGTCAATATACTCGCCGGGATCGTCGAGGGAATATTGGACATGCGCCAAATCGCCGCCGGGACAGCGCATCAAATTGGGATTGCCCTGCGTTCCGATTGCCAAAATAACGGTTTCTGCGGCAATGACATCGCCGCTGGTCAGCATGATGCTGAAATCGCCTTCTTCGCCTTTGATCTCTTTTACTTCGGCATGATAACGGACGTTGACCTCATTTTTCGCGGTCTGGTCATCCCAAACACCCAGTATATGCTCGCGCTTTCCAGCAGCAAAATCAATGTCGGATCGCAGCACAAGCTGGCTGGGCGTCGCCATGACATGCTTGCCCTTTTGATATTTGTAAATCGTATCGCAAAGATGATCGGTTTTTTCCAGCAGCACATGCGACAGCCCCAATGCAGCGGCACGCGACGCTGCACTCAGACCCGCAGGTCCGGACCCCATTATAGCCACGCGGAACTTTTCCCCCAAGCCATCCCTCCAAAACACGGTCAATCCGTTGACCCAATACCAACGGTGAAACCGATGGATAAACTAGCCTAAATGCAGGAGGGTTTTCCCTCTCGGCATCAGGATTTGGATACGCCCATGGACAGCTTAACAAAATTGGAGAATAGTGCCAGAGCGGAAATTCAAAATAAGCAAAGAGGTATTTGTGAGCGCAACAGACCAAGCATCGAGAATTCCCAGAGCAATGCTTTACGCCGCCTTGTTGGTTTTGGTATTGGCAATCGGCATCGGCGTTTGGCGGAATTACCGCAAAGCAGAACCCGCCGCCGCTGCGCCGAATGCGGCTTTGGGTCAGGCGGCTGACACCGCATCTGCGGTTGCGGCATTGGAGGCGCGGACGTCGAAAGATCGTTTGGATGTCGAAGGATGGCAGTTGCTTGGCTGGTCATATTTCGAATCCGGGCGGTACGGTGATGCTGCGGCGTCATACCGAAAGGCGACGGCGTTGGAACCGGGCCGGGCGGTATATTGGTCTTCACTGGGCGAAGCATTGGTGATGGCAAGCGAGCAAGATCCGATGCCACAGGATGCCGCCAATGCGTTTGAACGCGCGATCAAACTGGATGCAAGCGATCCGCGTGCGCGTTACTTCATGGCGGTCCAGCGCGATTTGGCGGGTGACCATGTTGGCGCGGTTGATGACTGGCTGGCGTTGATGAAAGACACGCCGAAAGACGCCCCTTGGGAAGCCGATCTGGTCCGGACAATCGAACAGGTTGGGCAGATTAACAAAATAGACGTGACCGCCAAAATTGCTGCAGCAGCGAAAGGCCGCAAAGTGGACGTCGCTTTGCCAGCAGCGGCAGCAAACGCCGCGCAGCGCAGTGTCGCCGCCGCGCCGATTCCAGGTCCAACGCGGGCGGACATGGCAGCGGCGGCAAAGTTACCGCCGGGGCAACAACAGGCCATGGTGCAGGCCATGGTCGATGGCTTGGAAGTCAAGCTTGAGAAGAACCCGGCGAACGTCAATGGCTGGATCATGCTGATGCGCAGCCGGATCACACTGGGCGAAACGGTGAAGGCCAAGGCGGCGTTGACCAAGGCGATAGCATCGAATCCCGGTGCCAAAGATAAACTGATGCAAGAGGCACAAATTTTGGGCGTGCCGGGCGCTTGATGGTTCAAAATTTGCCTACATGCCCCACGGCCAAAATCGCCCAAGTTGACACCTAGTTGACAAGGTTGACGCCCATTTTGAACTATTGCGAAAGAACGGTGTTCGATTATTTCCTACATAGTGGTTTTTTGTAGGATGCTGTTTTCGCCGGTTTGCGGGGTGAAGGACAGGTTACTGGTCTCATCCTTCGACAGGCTCAGGACGAACGGAGAGGGAGGCAGCGCGAACGGATGGGGAGCTTTTGACTGCAACAAAAACCGT
>JAYUPJ010000077.1:0-23041 GCA_043760195.1 Sphingomonadales bacterium
CGCCGTTCGCCCCGACGCTAATTGTTCAAACTGACCAGACTGATCGGAAAGTCACGCGAACAAAATTTGCAATCGACCAAGATAATCCCCTGCTCATCGGCCATGTCGGCGCGGTCGCTGGCGGGAAAGCGGGCGATAACATCGCGGATATGGCCAACGTCGCAGCGGCAGCCTTTGGTCAAGATATCGCTGCGGTCGACGCGGACTTCTTGTTCTTCATGGAACAATCGCCAGACGACTTCTTCCAATGCCAATTCCGGGTTTGCCAGTTCATCAGCTTTGATACTCGCCGCCATAACCGCGATATGTTCCCATTCGGGATGATCGAGTTTGACATGCAGACGCTCGCGGCCCTCCTCGCCCTCGGCCAAATGCTGGACCATGATACCGCCCGCAATACAGCGGCCACCGACATGATCGATTGCGACGCGGATCATGGTCGGGATTTGTTCGGATTGCACAAAATAATGCTCTGCGGCATCGGACAGGTTATCGCCATCCAGTGGCACTATGCCCTGATAACGCGATCCTTTTTCCTGCCCCTCCTGCGCCTCGCGATCAAAGGTGATGGCCAGATAGCCCTTGCCAAATAGACCGAAGAGCGTGGCATTGGGGCCAATCGCCGCAATCTTTGCCGCGTCAAATTGTACATAACCGCGCAGCGCGCCGTTCTTATAGTCGCAAACAAGCAAGTCGATTGCGCCGCTTTCGGTTTGCGCTTGCATGGTCAATTGGCCGCCAACATCCTTGAGTGACGCCCCAAGCAACGTCGTCAGCACCAACGCCTCGGCCAATATGGCTTCCACCGTTGGCGGATATTTGTGCGCCGACAAAATTTCGTTCAAGACACCATCCAAACGGACCACGCGCCCGCGCGCATGGCGCGACGGAATTGAAAATCGCAGCGGCTGGTCTGACAATGTCTCTGTTTGCTCCGTCATTATAGTTGCCCAAAACACCATAGCAAAATTGACTTTTGCGCGTGCAGGCGGTTTTCCGCTTCATCCCAAATCAGCGACTGCGGGCCATCCAATACTTCGTCGGTTGCCTCTTCGCCGCGATGCGCAGGCAGGCAATGGAGGAATTTGGCATCGGCCTTTGCCGCCGCCATCAAACGCGCATCCACCTGATACGGCATCATCGCCGCCAGCTTGTTATGCGCATGGTCCTGACCCATGGAAATCCAGGTATCGGTGACGACGATATCCGCGCCGCTGACCGCCTCGCCCGCGTCCCGCGTCACCGTGATGTTCGCGCCCGCGGCGCGCGCTGCGTCAATGAAGCTGCTGTCGCTTTCATATCCTTGCGGCACGGCAATGCGGACATTGAACTTCATCAATCCGGCGGCTTCGACGATGCTATTCAGCACGTTGTTGCCATCGCCCAGCCACGCCAATTCCAATCCCGGCAACGGCTTGCCATGTTCGGTAACCGTCAACAAATCGGCCACGATCTGACACGGATGTGAAAGGTCGGTCAGGCCATTGATCACCGGAACGTCGGCATATTCGGCCAGCACTTCGATCTTCGCATGATCGTCGGTGCGGATAACGATGGCGTCGACATAACGGGAAAGTACCCGTGCGGTATCAGCAACGCTTTCACCTCGGCCCAATTGCATTTGCCCCGCCGCCATAAAAATCGCGTTGCCACCCAGTTGCTGCATCGCCATTTCAAACGACACCCGGGTGCGGGTCGAATTTTTTTCGAATATCATACCCAGCGTATGGCCAGCCAGCGGCGCATCTGCATCGACCTTTCCCTTTGGCCAACCGGCGCGATTTGCCTTGCGGTCAATCGCATCGCCGATCATCGCAGCAATGGCATCGCCGCCTGCATCGGTTAGATTCAGGAAATTTCTTTGCATATTGTTATTCTTTCATCCGTTCGCGCTGGCTTGTCGCGCTGGCCTTTTGACGGCTCGAACGCGCTGGCGTTAAGCCGCTTGTGGCATTTGATAGTTCGCCGCCGCTGCCGAAAGTTTTTCCATGAACACGGCTACATGGCTGTCGTCGATATTCAGCGGCGGCAGAACGCGGAACGTATTGTCGCCCGCCGCCACCAACAGCAGCCCGTGATTGTCGCGGCAATGCGCGACAAATGCCCGCGCCTCGTGCGTCATCTTTACGCCCAGCATCAAACCTTTGCCGCGTACCAGCTCGAACAAGTCGGGATAATTGCCGATGAACTGTTCCAACGAAGTGCGGATTTTTTCGCCCAGGTTGCGGACATTTTCCAGAAATTCGTCGTTGGCAACTACGTCCCAAACCGCGTTGCAAGCTGCCATCGCAAACGGATTGCCGCCATAGGTTGAACCGTGGGTACCGACCACCATACCGCGCGCCGCTTTTTCAGTGGCAATGCACGCGCCAACCGGAAATCCGCCGCCAAGCCCCTTGGCTGTCGCCATGATATCGGGTTCGATGCCATATTGTTCATAGGCATATAATGTACCCGAACGGGCAACGCCGCATTGCACTTCGTCAAGGATCAGCATCAGATCATGTTCATCGGCCAACGCGCGCAGCCCCTGAATAAAGCTATCTGACGCCGGGCGAACGCCGCCTTCGCCTTGCACAGGTTCGACCAAGAAGGCCGCTGTGTTTGGACCGATCGCTGCCTTTGCCCCTTCCAGATCGTCGAAGTCGACATATTTGAAACCGGACAGCAATGGCGCGAATCCTTTGTGCATCTTTTCCTGATTGGACGCCGAAATCGTCGCCATCGTGCGCCCGTGAAATGCGTTTTTGAAGGTGATGATTTCGAACCGTTCGGACCCTTGCGACTGGTGATATGACCGTGCGGTCTTGATCGCGCATTCAACCGCCTCAGCGCCGGAATTGGTGAAAAATACGGTATCGCCAAAAGTGGTATCGACCAATCGCTGGGCAAAAGCCTCGCCCTGCGGGCTGCCATAAAGGTTCGATACATGCATCAAAGTCGCCGCTTGATCCTGAATCGCTTTGGTCAGGTGCGGATGACCATGGCCGAGAACGTTGACGGCAATGCCGCTGGCAAAATCGAGCGCCTTGCTGCCATCTTCCGAAAACAGCCACGCACCTTCGCCGCGCACAGGCCGGAAACCACACCGGGGGTAAACAGGCATCAGCGGGGTAATCGTCATAAACGCTCCTTTAAAACGCAATAAAGCGGCCCGCATAGGCCGCTGTTTCAAAGCTGACGTATAATGCGCTCAAATCGGCAAATCAATGCTAGTGATTGCACCCTTTGCGGCGTGCCTGCGCTATTGATCGTCATCGCCGCCGGTAAGACCTGCATTCTGATCCGCCCGGTGTTTCGCCGCCGCAATCCTGCGCCGCAAATAACCATAGAGCAGCAGATGAAAGCCGACGAATAGCAGCGCGATTATGATGATGGTTTTCATGTCCATCAGGCGGCTTTAATGGGTTTGCCGCGATAAGCATAGCAGCCAAGCGGGTGCCGCGAACATAATTGCATTCCGGCGATGCTTGCGCCAAGCTGATGCTATGGAAAACCGCGTTACCACAGAGCCCAGAAGTATCATACAAAGCGGCCCGTATGGATTGCACGCTATCGCGGCCACGTTGGCATTGGCGTTTCAGGACGATCCGGCGCTGGCGTGGATATTGCCCGATTCCGCCATCCGCCGCGCCCGGCTACCGGCTTTGTTCCGGTTGATGGCGCGTGAAGATTATGCGGCGGGCACGGTGCTGCATTCACCCGGGATGGAGGTCGCAACTTTGTGGCGGGCGCCTGGCCGGCACAAAGAAACGCCGCTGGGGGCGATACACCAACAGCTATCGTTTCTTGGCATATTGCGCACGGCGATACTGCGCGGTGATGCCGTCGGCAAAGCCATGGCGGCGCATCATCCGTCAGGCAACCATCATTATCTGCGCTTTGCCGGAGTATTGCCGCAGGTTCAGGGCAAGGGATGGGGCGGGCTCGCCCTTCGCGCCGGTATCGAACGCGCCGAAGCAGACGGCCTGCCGATCTATCTGGAAACCGCGACACACAGCAATGTTGGCCTGTACCGACGCTTTGGTTTTGAAGTTACAGACGAATGGGATGTGCGCGGCGGCGGCCCGCATTTCTGGGCAATGACGCGCGCTTAGACCGGAGCTATTCCGTTAGCTGAGATTTCGGGTGCGGGTCGCGTGCCACTTTTGTATCCACTGCATGATCAAACAGTCGCCAAACCCGCATATCTCGGATCAATGGTCTATTGCAGCCCAGACAATTTGTCCGGTAATCATAGCCGTCATGCCAAACCCGGTCGCGCGCAATGCTATGTTTGCCAAACAGACAAAAAATCGATTTGAGCATGAACTTCGCCCGCCTTTTTCCCGAGATCTCAATGTTACAAAAACTTACAAACATTACTCGCTTGTAAATCGAACTTTGTCCATTGCGTTAACCATGCTTGCCAATTTCTGTTTCCCCGATAGTGTCGCTGGATCAAACATCAAAGGAGCAGCAATATGATCGGAATAGTCGCAAAGTTGACCATCGCAGCGGGCAAAGAGGCAGAGTTTGAAACCGCCGCCACCGCATTGATGGCGCAAGTCGCCGCCAATGAACCCGGCGCTATCACCTATCAGCTGTATAAATCGAAATCCGATCCGCAGACATATATTTTCATGGAGCAATATGCAAGCCAGGCCGATGCGACCGCGCACGGCAAAACCGACTATTTCCTCGCCGCGCAGCCAAAGCTTGGTCCGTTGCTGGCGGCGATGCCCGACATTCAATATTATGACAGCGTGGGGTAAAATCTGCGGCCGGGTAACGGCGCGGTGTTCGGGAAGACGGCCCCGTTGAAAAAATTCGACAATCGCCGTGGCGGTGATTAGAGCGGCGCGATGTTGAAACGACTTTATGACTGGATGATGGCCAAGGCCGCGCACCGCAATGCCGAATATTGGCTGTTCTTATTCTCGTTTGTGGAAAGCAGTTTTTTCCCGATCCCGCCGCACCCTTTATTGGGTTTGATGTGCCTCGCCCGCCCAGACCGCGCGTTGCGCTTTGGTATCATCTGCACGCTTTCATCGGTGCTGGGCGCGTTGCTTGGTTACGGCATCGGCTATTTCGCTTATGAGACAGTCGGCGTTTCGCTGCTGAAAACATTGGGATTGTGGGACAGCTTTCCGGCGGCGGCATGTTATTTGCGCGAATTCGGGGCCGAGATAATCTTGGTCAAGGGCGCAACCCCAATCCCATATAAGCTGATCACATTGTCCGCTGGCTTCATCCACATGGACATGTTTACCTTCATCTGGGCAAGTATCGTCAGCCGCGGATTTCAATTCATGCTGGTCGGATTCCTGTTCTGGAAATTTGGCGCTCCGATCAAGGCGTTTATCGAGAAATATCTCGCTCTGCTCAGCATCGCTTTTGTCGTCACCGTAATCGGCGGCTTCATCGCATTCGGGATGCTCAGCGGTCAGGGTGTATCGAGCAGCGGCCAATGCGCCGGGGTAAAGACAATCGAGCAGTTGGAGGCCGGTTGATAAATCTGGCAGCTTAGCCGGTTGCAAACAACATCGCATCATCGGCGAACGCCTTAAATTCGAGCGCATTGCCCGCCGGATCCTGAAAGAACATTGTCGCCTGTTCGCCAGCTTGCCCGCGAAACCGGATAGTTGGCTCGATGATGAATTTGACCTGCGCCATTTGCAGCTGCGACGCCAATTGTGTCCAGTCAGCCATCGTCAAGACCACGCCGAAATGCGGCACCGGCACGTCATGGCCATCGACCGGATTGTGCGCCGCCGGATGCGTTTTTTCCTCATCCAGATGCACCACAAGTTGATGCCCGAAAAAATCATAGTCGATCCATCGCTCGTCGCTGCGCCCCTGCATACATCCCAGCACTTGGCCGTAAAAATGGCTGGCGGCGGCAAGGTCGCTGACCGTCACCGCAAGATGGAAAGGGCGTAATGAAGTCACCGGGCTATCATCGTTTCTTGGTGGGCAATGGCAGCGGCGCGGCGGCAGCAGCGGTGATAGCATCGGCATCGGCATCCATATCCGTCTTGATCAACGGCAAGCATTCTGAAAAGCGCCCGCCCAAAGTTGCCCTTGGATCCGCCAATTCGTGCATCCGCGTTTGTTCCGCCGCAGCCGCTTCCCGCATCGCAAACGCGACTGCTTCTTTTGGATGGCCGCTTTCAAACGTCACGCGGTCACCGACAATGCCCGCCCATTTTCGGCCCTGCAGCCGCATGTCGGGATAAGCGAGCGCGCTGGCCAATCCCTGCCGCTGTTCCTCGGCAATGATCGCAACTACTGCAACGCATCCAAGGTCGCGGATGTGATCGCCGGTTAACGGACCGGGTACCGGCGCCGCAGCGGCCAACATCAAGAAAGGGAATAGTGCCATCGCCGCCGTTTAACACCGCCAATCTGAACCGCCAACAACGAAAGCAGGTGCCGCGAAAAATCGGCAGATTGCAATTGTCCCAATTGCTCGGCATGGGGGGCGAGTGCAAAAACTTACAATGTTCATCGGCAAATACCGCAATTGGTTCGCGCTTTTCGCAGGCGGCGTTTCGGCGCTCGGCTTTGCACCGCTGTCGCTTTGGCCGGTGGCGATATTGGGCCTTTCGCTGCTTGTGTATCTGGTCGCGACATCACCCAGCCGCGGAAATGCGCTGCTGACCGGATGGCTGTTTGGTATCGCCCATTTCATCGTCAGCAACCAATGGATCGCGGTGGCATTCGTGTTTCAGGCAGAGATGCCGGTTTCGCTGGGATATTTGGCGGTCGCCGCGCTGGCGTTATATTTGGGCGTGTTCCCTGCACTCGCGGCGATGGGCGGGTGGCAGGCCGGCGATGCGGTAAGAAAGCGCGGAAAGAACGCCACGATCCCGTTCGCTTTGGCCTTCGCGGCGATTTGGATACTGACCGAATGGATCCGCAGTTGGCTGTTCACCGGCTTTGCCTGGAACCCGTTATCGGCAATGGCAATCGGTACGTTTGCCAGCGGCAGTATGCGGGCAATCGGAACCTACGGCCTGTCCGGGCTGGTGCTGTTGTTTTCGGCGGTCATCCTTGGCTTGATCGGTGCACTGGCGGCCATGCAAGGCAAGGCTATATTCGCGCGGGTTTTGGACGCAGCGCTGCTTTCGCTTTTTTGTCTGGGCCTGAGCATTATTGGTTCGGGCAACAAAATTGCAAGCGCGAAAGCACCGCAAGCGATCACGATTACCCAACCGAATATCAGCCAGACCGACAAATATAAACCGGGTTTTGAAACGAAAAACTTTGCAAGGTTGGCTGAAAATAGCCGCCCGTTAAAGGGGCGGGGTCCGCGGCTGTTGATCTGGCCAGAGGCCGCCATTCCGTATCAACTGGAATCGGGATATCCATTCCGTTACTATCAATTCCAACCCGGCGAAAGCGCAGTGGGCGCGCGGATGGCAATCGCCAGCCTGATGGGTAAAGGCGACATCTTGCTGACGGGAGCAGACAAGTTGGAATTCGACGCTGATGGCCAATTGATCGGCGCGCGCAACAGTATGTTTGCGATGGGATCGGATGCCGAAATCATCGGCAGCTATGACAAGTCGCATCTGGTTCCCTATGGCGAATATCTGCCTTTGCCATGGCTGCTCAAACCGCTTGGTTTGGCGCGGCTGGTTCCCGGCGACATAAGCTATTGGCCCGGCCCGGGACCGCAATCGTTACTGCTGAGGAAGGGCCAAACAAAGGTAGGCTTCCAGATTTGCTACGAGATTATTTTTTCGGGAAATGTCGTTGACCGCGCCAATCGGCCCGACTTTATCGTCAATTCTTCGAACGACGCTTGGTTCGGAACAATCGGCCCGCCGCAACATCTGGTGCAGGCGCAAATGCGAGCATTGGAAGAAGGCTTGCCCGTAATCCGCGCCACTCCAACCGGGATCAGCGCAATAATCGATGCCGATGGCCGCATATTGAAAAGCTTGCCGCTGGGCACGGCGGGGCGCATTGATGGCGTTATTCCGCCCGCTTACACACCAACGTTGTTCGCCCGTTTTGGCAACATTTTGCCGCTTGCCTTTGCCATATTGCTGCTGACAATTTCACTTTTCCCCGTTGTCACCCGCCGCACTTCGCGCTAAGGGCGCTGTTGAACACATAAAGCTTTCTTTATATCCATGGAATTTACTATGCGCACAAGCTATCTCTTTACCTCTGAATCGGTTTCCGAAGGCCATCCTGATAAAGTTTCCGATCAGATTTCAGACGCCATTGTCGACCTGTTTTTGTCTAAAGATCCAGAGGCGCGGATTGCTTGTGAAACATTGACGACAACCCAATTGGTCGTGCTCGCCGGTGAAATCCGCTGCAAGGGCGTCTATGAAAACGGCGAATGGGCCCCCGGTGCCAAGGAAGAAATCGAAGCCACAGTGCGCCGCACGGTCAAAGAAATCGGCTATGAACAGGATGGCTTCCACCACGAAACGCTGACTTTTATGAATAACCTGCACGGCCAATCGGCGCACATCGCCCAAGGCGTTGACGCCAGCAGCAACAAGGACGAAGGCGCTGGCGATCAAGGGATCATGTTCGGTTACGCCACCGATGAAACCCCCGATTTGATGCCCGCCACGCTGTATTACAGCCACAAAATTCTGGAACAGATGGCGGCTGACCGTCATTCGGGTGCCGCGCCGTTTTTGGAACCTGATGCCAAGAGCCAAGTAACTTTGCGCTATGAGGGCAGCCTGCCAGTTGCGGCAACGGCCATCGTCGTTTCGACGCAGCACGCGCCCGGCTATGACGAAGGCGCAAAAGAAGCGGAATTGCATGCGTATGTAAAACGCGTGATCGCCGACATCCTGCCTCCCGTCCTGCTGCGCGAAACCGAGTATCACATCAACCCGACCGGCAGCTTTGAGATCGGCGGACCAGACGGCGACGCAGGCCTTACCGGCCGCAAAATCATCGTCGACACCTATGGCGGCGCTGCTCCGCATGGCGGCGGCGCATTTTCGGGCAAAGACCCAACGAAGGTCGACCGCTCGGCTGCCTACATCACGCGCTATCTGGCGAAGAACATCGTCGCCGCTGGCCTTGCTACGCGCTGCACAATTCAGCTGGCGTATGCAATCGGGGTATCCAAGCCATTGTCGCTCTACGTTGACACCCACGAAACCGGCACAGTGGGCGACGACAAGATCGAAGCAGCGATCATGGCCATCGAAAAGCTCGGCGGGCTTACACCGCGCGCTATCCGCACGCATCTGGGCCTGAACAAACCAATATATCGCAAAACCGCTGCTTATGGCCATTTCGGTCAAAAGGCGCAGGGCGATTTCTTCCCTTGGGAGCGTTTGGACTTGGTCGACGATTTGAAGGCGGCGCTCTAAATTTCAGAATAGCGCCGTTCAATTGGCGCTTTATGTTATGCGGCGACAATGAACGATCCGACAACCATCAATCGCCTTTATGGCCGGTCCAAGGGCAAAAGGCTGCGCGATGAGCAAGCGGCGCTGATTGAAACGTTATTGCCGCAAATCAGCGTGCCGGACGATGGCGTAGTATCGAGCAGTAGCCTGTTCGGCGATGATCGCCCGATGCATTTCGAAATCGGTTTCGGCGGCGGCGAACATCTTGCCTACCGTGCGGATATGCTTCCCGATCACGGCTTTATCGGATGCGAACCTTATCTAAATGGCGTCGCGATGCTGTTGCCGCAAATCCGCGAACAAAATCTGCACAATGTTCGTTTGCACATGGGCGATGCGCTTGATGTGCTGCGACGCATTCCAGATAACGCGCTGTCATTTGTGTATCTGTTGCACCCCGATCCGTGGCCCAAAACCCGCCACATCAAACGGCGCATGATGAATGATGGCCCGGTCGATTTGATCGCCCGCAAGTTGAAACCGGGCGGCGAATTTCGGTTTGGAACCGATCATCCGGTGTATCTCGCTCATGCCTTGATGATCATGCAGCGGCACCGCGCGCAATTCGATTGGCTCGCCGAAAAGCCCGATGATTTCTTAAAGCGGCCAAGCGGCTGGCCGGAAACCCGCTACGAAGCAAAGGCGCGCAAGCTTGGCCATGAAGTCTGGTATTTCCGCTATCGCCGCCGCGAAGATAGCAGCCCGCAGGTCACCGCGTAATCACCGGTTTCAGTGCGCGGCGTTGCCCACATCAACCTTTTCCACCCATTCAGGGAAAAAGCTGGGTGCACGCTTTGACCAGCCGGGCGCGGTTGCTGCTGCTTCGCTGATCGACTGCAACAAATGTTTGCGGACTTCGGGCGGCAGATGCGGCATCGATGCAGCGGCGCAATAGGCAGCGGGCAACCAAGGCCGGGCATCGGCTGAAATCAGGCGCTCATACAAAAAACGGAATGCCGCAAAGCTATCCAATCGTCCCTGCCCCAAATCAAAGGCGGCAATCGATACCAGCGCCGCCAGAAACGGCTCGGCATCCTCAATCGACGAATTATCGGGAATGAACATGCGGATTTCAGGAAGCCGGTCATAAAATATCTGCTGAGCCTGAATGCTCGCTGATTCATTGGCATCGCGCGACCATAATGAAACCGCATCGAACCGGTCAAATGCCACGTCCAGCGACCGCCGGATATACCGCTGCGCTGCGGCGCTAAAGCCCGCGAACTCTTTAATTTCGGCCAGTGTTAATAGCCCTGGTGTTGCTGTACGTTCCTGCGTCATGGCCACAAATCCCCTGTTTCCATCCACCCACTATGTGACACAAATATGGTTAGCAATTGGTTAACGGATTGGGGCGGGCCGCGTTTGCTGAACGAATTAATCGTCAATTCTAACTGCCGCTTCGACCAAAGCCAATTCTGCTTCGACGAAGACGGCTTTTCGGGCGCTAATATCGTCCACTATCTGAAAAGTTTTGCTATGCATGACCAATGAAGCCGAAACCGTCCGAGCGGGTTCCGTTGGTGAACCATCAAATGGCATTCTTGACCATTGTCGGCTTCTGGATATTCCACGCCTTGGTTGTTTCACTGCGCGCGGCAGTGCTCGATTTTCCCGAACAGGACGAGCTTTCGTCGCGGCGTTTTGTGGTCACGGTCATCGGCATCTTCCTGACTTGGATACTCTATTTGTTTCTGCGGCTGTTCGACCGAAAACCGCTAAGCCACCGTGTCGCCGCTGCATTCTTGGCCGCGATCCCGTGCGCTTTTGCTATCGCTTGGGTGAATTATTATGTGTTCAACATCTACGATCCAATCAGCCTGTTTGAAGACCCGGTCTTGGGGCAAAAGGTCGAAGAACTTCAGGATCAAATGGGCATCACCAGCTTTCAGCAAGTCGCTGAATTCGCGATCACCCGGTATTTCTTTATCATCGCCTGGGCATCATTATATTTGGCGATTGGCATAGCAGGCGAAGTGCGCGTAGCCGAACGCAGGGCCGCACGCTTTGCCCAGGCTGCGCAAGATGCGGAGCTGCGCTCGCTGCGTTATCAAGTCAATCCGCATTTTTTGTTCAACACGCTGAACTCGCTGTCGAGCCTTGTCATCAGCGGAAAGTCTGCACAGGCGGAGGCTATGATCCAAAATCTTTCGACCTTTTACCGCAACAGCCTGTCCAGCGATCCGTTGGAAGATGTGACATTGACTGAAGAAGTCGATCTGCAAAAATTATACCTCGAAATCGAGGTTATTCGCTATCCGCAAAGGCTGAGGACGCAAATTGAAATCGAACCGGCGTTGCAAAATCTGACCGTACCTGCGCTCATCCTGCAGCCGCTGGTTGAAAACGCGATTAAATATGGCGTTGCGCGGTCCAGCCATCCTGTAACCATTAGCATCAGGGCATCCGAAACGGCCGAAGGTTATGTCATCACGGTTGAAGACGATGCCGAGCAGCACAATGGCTCGTCACATGGCCATAGCAGCGGCATTGGAATTCCAAATGTGCGCGACCGGCTGGAGGCGCGATATGGCGGGCGCGCCAAATTTGAAACATTTGCGAAACCGGCTGGCGGATTTGTGGCTCGTTTAACGTTGCCTAAATTTGCGTTGGATCAATCGGCAAACGACGGGAGCTTAATATGACCCAAGGCCAGATAAACCGGATGCGTACCGTGATTGTCGACGATGAGCCATTGGCAGTCGAACGGCTGAAGATATTATGTGCGGCGGAACCAGCGATTGAAGTGATTGCAACCGCGAGTGACGGTGCGGCTGCGCTCAGCATTGCTCAAGAATTGTCACCTGATTTGATGTTTCTGGATATCGGCATGCCGAAACTTGACGGGATCGGAGCCGCGCGCGCATTGTCGTTGCTGCCCAAAAAGCCCGCCGTGATATTTGTTACCGCCTATGATAACTTTGCGGTCGAAGCGTATGATTTGGACATTCTTGATTATGTTTTGAAGCCGGTTTCAACGGCCAGACTAAGCCGCGCCATTCAACGCGCCGCCGCGCACGCTGTTCCGGCAAGCACTATGCCCGCCAGCAATATGCCCGCCAACACGATGTCGGCTGCACCGGGTGACCATGCCAGCGAATTTTGGGTATCGCATCGTTCGGAACTTATCCGGGTCGCCGCGAACGACATTCAACGGATCGAGGCAGAACGCGATTACATGCGGCTGTTTACCACAGAGCGAAGCTATTTGCTGCATCAGACGATTTCCACTTTGGAACAGCGTTTAAACCCGGAGTTGTTCTTGCGTATCCATCGCAGCCACATTGTCCGCCGCGACCTGATCACCGGATTGCGCCATGAAGGCGGCGGGGTTTGGCACGCGCTGTTGCCCAATGACGTGTCGATGCGGATCGGGCGCAAATATCTGCCCGACGTGAAACGTATCGCTGGCAAATAGCGCCTTTGATTTGCCATGTTGGTGCCAAATAAGACGGGCCCCGCGTATGAAGCAGGACCCGTTTTTTGCACAGATTCAGTAATGTTTAGTTTGCGCGCCGGGGTGCGCTTTTGGCGGCCACTCTGCGGCCAGCCTGATATTCTGCGATTGCATTATCGGCTCTGATTTCTGCACTGCGTAGTGCGTCTGCGCGGCATTTTTGCTGCAAGTTTCGCAATTTTAAATCATCCATCTCGTCCTTACCGCAGACAGTGCGTACCGCAGATTTGATCCGCAATTGGAGCGCCTGTTGGCCAGCTTCGCTTGCCAGGTTGAGATCGGAATATTGGACTTTGACCGAAACACGTTCGATTGTTTGCGCGGTCGCTGCGCTGCCAATACCGGCAGTGCATAATGCCAATGCTGAAAGTCCGGTTATGATACGGGTCGCCATAATACAGTTCCTTCGTCGTTTCTTGGCCAGAAACTTCTGACCTTTGGGAGAGGTTGCAGACCGAAACTCTAATGGCTGGGGAGCAATTGTTTCCGGTCTGCGGAGCAAGATCTAGCTCAACTGTATTGCGGTAGTAAGACGGTTTCGATGAAAAGCGATGACATTCGTTTAACTGGCAAATGACATCACAAACGGCATAATGCGTTCGACAAAACGCGCTTCTTGAAACTCCGTTCCGGCGAACAGCGTTGTCTATGTGCTCAAATCAGCCCCGCGAGTGGACTCGATGGATCGGCGTACATGCGCCTGCCCATTCGGCCTGCCAGATAAGACAGCCGCCCGGCCTCGACCGACAGCCGCATTGCCCGCGCCATCATTACCGGGTTCTTGGCTTCGGCTATTGCGGTGTTCATCAGCACCCCGTCGCAGCCAAGCTCCATCGCTACGGCTGCATCCGATGCAGTGCCAACGCCGGCGTCGACCAGCACTGGAACCTTTGCGCCCTCGACAATCAGGCGGATCGTGACGCGGTTTTGTATGCCAAGTCCCGACCCAATTGGCGCGCCCAGCGGCATGACCGCAACCGCGCCTGCGTCTTCCAATTGCTTGGCTGCAATCGGATCATCGACGCAATATACCATCGGCAGAAAACCTTCATTGGCCAGTATCTCGGTCGCCTTTAACGTTTCACGCATATCGGGATAGAGCGTCTTTGCTTCCCCCAGCACTTCCAGTTTGACCAAATCCCAGCCGCCCGCTTCCCGCGCCAAACGCAGCGTCCGGATGGCATCGTCGGCATTAAAACAGCCCGCAGTATTGGGCAGATAGGTGTATTTCTTTGGATCAATATAGTCGGTCAACATCGGCGCTGCGGGATCGGACACGTTCACGCGCCTTACTGCAACAGTGATAATCTGCGCGCCCGATGCCACCAGCGCCGCCGCGTTTTGTTCGAAATCCTTATACTTTCCGGTGCCGACGATCAGCCGCGATGTGAATGTCCGCCCGGCCACACTCCAGTTATCGCCGCTCCAGTTATCGCCGCTGGCAACATCACCCTGCCCGCCACCCACGAAATGGACGATTTCCAGCGCGTCTCCATCGGCCAGCATTACATCCGCCAACGTAGAACGCGGCACAATCACCAGATTGCGTTCCACCGCCACCTTTGCCGGATCAAGCCCGATTTCGGCACATAGTCCGGCGATACTGCCACCCGCAACTACGCGGGGATCACCGTTGAGTGTAATGTTGATATGCGCGTCGGTCATACAGTCTTCGTCCCCACTGGAATTGCGGCTGCATCAAAAAACAGCCTATATTTAACTGCCGCGCTATGCGGCAAAATGATCGGTATAGAAAAGCGCTATTTTATCACGGCAATCAGAACGCGCGGGTTATTCCGACCTCTGTACCAAAGCGCTTGAAATCGTAAAGCCCCACGGTCGACGCATTATATTCATAACTGAACCGCACGACTGGCGAGAATCCGGCGATCTGGATTTTTCGCACATTGATGCCCACATTCGCCCGGCCCAGCCAATCTTTTCGTTTCTCGGGAAAAAGGGCGAGCCGGGCATCGCTGACCAGGCGGGAGCCTTGTGCGGTGACGAATATCGTCGAACCATATATCTCTCGCCACGCCAGCAAACTAACGCCACCGCTCCAATTCCCATACCCGGGATCGCGCGCGATTTGGCGCTGGACATTGACCGTCAGTCCGCCGCCTGCCCGCGCGCTGAAGGCACGTTCGTAACCGGCGCTGAATGCCAGGATCTTTCCGTCTTGCAACCTATTCTGCCGGTAACTGGTGAACCCGATTGATCCGTCAATTTCCAATTGGCCCGATTTGCCCAGTGCCCTCGTGCCATTGACGTTTAACGTATTTGTCGTGGCGTATAATTTGTTGCCAAAATATCGCCAGCTGCGCCCTGCCTTTGGCTGCAGCCGGACTTTGCCGACATTGGTGTCCAGCCCCACTTCGCCGGCAAAGACAACGTCGTTGAATTGGTCTGCGCGATATAGGCTGCTCTGCGCCGATCCGCGCGCGATCAGTTTGAGGCCGGGGCTAATCGCGGCGCGGCCATAGACCTGGCCGCCCAATTTCAAACCAATGCCCGATTGCGCGCGCGCATCGTCGCTCAACTCAAACGGCGCAATCACGGTGTCCAAGGTTGTCGCGCTGGTGGCACGGTTGATGTTGGTGCTGGGGGCAAGCGCGAGTTCAATAGAAGCGCCATAAGGGCGCAGCGCACGCAGCGAGGTACTGAATTGATCAACCAGTTGCGCCACCTCTATCGGCAGCCCGCCGGTTGCCTTCACTTGCCGGATCTCTCGCCGGGCGCTGGCTTCTTTGCCCATATAGGCGAGCACTGCGGCAAGTTCCAACCTTACGCCCTGTGCGTTTGGCTTTTCATCCAGTATGGCGCGGTACAGCACAGCAGCCTCTGCAAACTTTTTTTGCGATGCCAGCATTTGTCCCAGCCGAAACCGGGCTTCAGTGCGCAATTCCAGATCGGGGTGCGAAGTGAGTGCGCGGTATGCCGCCTCTGCTGATTGAAAATCGCCCACGTCTCGCGCTTGGTCTGCGACCGAAAAAAGCTGCGCCGGTGTCAGCTTGATTGCTTGCGGCGCAGCTTGCGGCTGTGCCTGTTCAGCCGTCTGATCCGGTCCGGCGGCAGCCGCATTGTTTACCTCTTGGGCATGCAAAGGAGCCACCGCCGTGCAATATACCGACACAAAAAGCGACAGCTTCACACGCATGCGCATACAATCATGGGCCGAAATAGGCGGAACAAAGTCTTGGTCACGTCCCGCCCTTTCAAAACCTATGGGGTGGGTACAACCTTTACACCGGCGCCCTGGCCAACCGCCGTAAAGTTGGGCCCGGCAAGCTGAAAGTTGAAACCGATTTCGGCGGCCTGCGGGCCAAAGAAAGCTCCGTTGAACAATCCGCTGGTGACATTGGTGCCGCTGGTGAACAACCCGCTGAAACCAGATGTGGCGGATGAAATCGTGCCTGTGCCGGTGGCTGTACCCAAATCGACGCGCGGGGCAGTCGGGTTGATTTTACCGCCTAGCGCAAATCCCAAATTAATCGCTCCAGTTGCAAAATTCGCGCTGAATGTTGCCGTCGAATTGTTCAACAAGCTGTAGTCGGTACCGTTGAAATTTGCTCGTCCGCCGATGCCAGTTGTGTAATTTGCAGTACCCGTTGCCGGCAAGTCGGTTCTGATGGTCGGCACACCGCCCACGAACAGCTCAACATTTATCGAACCGTTCGCGGCGACGGTATTAAATGAGCCGAGCCGCGTGTAACTCAACGGAACACCGGTCGCTGCCCCTGGTATTATATAGAATAGGCGATTGGTTCCGTTCAAGAACCCAAGTTGCCTCGGTGGAATGGTTGTCGCGGGGTCCAGATTCGCTTGCGTAAAAGTAACTGCAGTGCCGCCGACGGGTGTAATTATGAAACTGTCATTCGTTGCGTTGTAGGTAATTGTGCTGCCGGCACCAAAATTTTGGGACTCAAAGTTTTGGAGAACGCCTGCCGCTTCATTGTATTTGATCGTCGCGGTTTGAAATACATTTGTTCCGGTGAGATCGTCGATCTTTACATAGGTTGCGGGCGGCGGGGGCGGCGGAGGCGCAGGCGGCGGCGCTATCGCCACACCATTATTGCCGCCGCCGCAAGCCGACAGTGTAAAAATAATTGCCGCCAATCCGGCTTTCGCGATAAATTTAGACATAAGCGGCCTCTCCTATTGTTTTCAACTGCTTGTAAACGAATACTCAATTCTATAAAAAATTATCAAGGCGGGGGCGGAGGTGGCGGCGTTACCTTTACGCCCGCGCCTTGCCCGACCGCTGAAAAGCTGGGTCCAACCAACGAGTAGTTGAAACCGACTTCGGCGGCCTGGGGTCCAAAGAACCCGCCGTTAAACGATCCGCTGGTGATATTCACGCCGTTGGTGAATGTGCCCGCAAATCCGTTGCCAGTTGAAGAGATTGTGCCCGCACCGTTTGCCGTTGCCAAAGCGGCGGTGGCTGTTCCGCCAAACCGCAATGCCAGGTCGATCACGCCAGTTGCAAAATTTGCTTTGAATGACGCGCTTGAATTACCGGCCACTGGTATCGGTATTCCATTGCGGATCGCCGTGCCGTCGATAGCAACGGTATAAGCCGCAGCGCCCGTTCGCGGCATATCATTGGCGCGTGTCGGGACTCCGCCGACCAGCAATTCGATGTTGGTCCGTCCGCCCGTGCCCGCCGTCTGGAATGATCCCAGGCGGGTATAGCTTAACGCCACGCCGCCAGATGCAGGCGTGTTAAAGAACAGGCGATTGGTGCCGTTCAGATACTCCGAAACGCCGCCGCCCAGCCCGATCAAATTGGCCTGCGTAAACGTAATCGCTGTACCGCCGACCGGTGTGACGGTGTAACTGTTATCGGTTGCATTATATGTGATCGTGCTGCCGCCGCCAAAATTTTGCGGTTGAAAATTCTGGAATGAATCAATCGTTCCCGAATATTTGATCGCCGCCGTCTGGACAACGGTCGTGCCGGTCAGATCAGCGAACCGTGTATAGCCCGAAACCGGGGGCGGAGGTGGTGGCGGAGCAGGGGGCGGAGCGACCGCCACACCGCCATTGCTGCCACCGCAAGCAGACAGTGCAAACACAATCGATGCCAGCGCAGCTCTGGAAGCCATCCGTTTCGTCATGGGAATCTCCTAATTCTATACGTTTAGCCAGTGCCTAACTAGCGCTGCAGCGTCAAGCACCAAGGTCCAACTAATTGAATGATTTTGGTATATGGTAGTGGATATGACAGCAATATGAATGACATCTGGAACCTGCGACAATGCAGAATGTACCGGCCATCTAGTGCGCGATGACATTAAGCCCGCCCAAAACCGTAGCTCTGAGCCTGTCGAAGGGCGTTTCACTAAGAGCCTTACTTCGACAGGCTCAGCACTAAGGTTTATAATGAATGGTTCAATCAAATGTCATCATGATCTAAAGACCGCGCGCAAGATCGGGCGGCCATCGCTCTGGACCTTGGGGCCGTTGAGTTTCATCAGTCCCCGCCCTTTTAAACACTCGCTTCGTCATTCCCGCGAAGGCGGGAATCCATCGCCTGAGCTTGATTTGTATCGTGAGCTTGCTTTGGGCGGATAATGCAGGCGATGGATTCCCGCCTTCGCGGGAATGACGAAGTGTATGTATTGACGTAACTAACTATAAATACGCCAAGATTTTTGGTTTGAATCTCAGCAGCCCCTAGATTTTCCCTCTACTCGAAACCGTTCCAGCCTTGCCTTGCGTCACGGCTCATGCTTTTCCGAACGCACCGGCCTGACTTGCCCCGGCAAGACAAATCCCATGCCCTCCGGCTGTGACGCGGCGGTTTTTAGCTTGGTTTCGATGGTGCGATATTCTTCCTCCATCGCCTCGGTCACTGTGGCGCGGCTTGCCTTTAGCGCCTGATTAAAATGGCCCATGTTGACTTCGGATACGTCGGCATCGCCTTCGCGCAATGCAAACAGCCCAGCACGGCGCACAACATCCTCTAAATCCGCGCCGGTAAACCTGTCGGTGCGTTCGGCGACGTCGTCCAGATCGACATCCTTGGCCAGCGGCATTTTCGCGGTGTGAATAGATAATATCCGCCGCCGCCCGCCGGTGTCAGGCACGGTCACATAGACCAATTCGTCGAACCGGCCCGGACGCAGCAATGCCGGGTCCATAAATGTCGGGCGGTTGGTTGCCCCGATGACAACCACCGATTGCATTTCCTCCAGCCCATCCATTTCGGCCAGCAATGTGTTGACCACACGGTCGGTAACTTGCGCGCCGCCGCCCCCGCCGCCGGTCCGCGCCGGGGCCAGGCTGTCAATTTCATCAAAGAACAAAACCGTGGGCGCAACCTGACGGGCGCGGTGGAACAAGCGGGCAATTTGCTGTTCGCTTTCCCCATACCATTTGCTCAACAAATCCGACGCCTTCACCGCGATGAAATTCGCCTGCGCCTCGCGTGCGACTGCTTTGGCCAGCAAGGTCTTGCCGGTTCCAGGCGGTCCATAAAGCAAAAACCCCTTGGCCGGACGAATACCAAGCCTGCGAAAAGCCGCCGGGTTTTTCAGGGGCAGTTCAATGCCCTCCTTCAACCGCATCTGCGCTTCGTCCAAGCCGCCAATGTCTTCCCAGCGAACGGTTGGAACCTGCACCATTACCTCGCGCATAGCCGACGGCTGCACGCGTTTCAGCGCCTCTTGAAAATCCTCCCGCGTGACCCGCAAGTCTTCAAGGATTTCGGGCGCAATTTGTCCGCTGCCCAGATCGATCTTGGGCATGATCCGCCGCACTGCCTCAATCGCTGCTTCACGGGTCAAAGCGGCAAGATCGGCACCAACAAAACCATAGGTCGTGCGCGCCAGTTCTTTCAGGTCCACCGTGCGCCCCAGCGGCATTCCGCGGGTATGAATGGCGAGCACTTCACGGCGGCCCGATTCGTCGGGAACACCGATAACGATCTCGCGGTCGAAACGGCCGGGACGGCGCAGCGCCTCGTCAATGGCATCGGGGCGATTGGTGGCGGCAATGACAACCAAATTGGTACGCGCCTCCAACCCGTCCATCAATGTCAGCAACTGCGCCACCAGACGTTTTTCCGCCTCGCCGTGTACTTTGTCACGCTTGGGCGCGATCGAGTCTATTTCGTCGATGAACAGGATTGACGGCGCAGCCTTGGCCGCTGCGTCAAAGATTTCACGCAGCTTTTTTTCTGACTCGCCATACGCGCTGCCCATGATTTCCGGGCCATTTATCAGAAAGAACGCAGCATCGCTTTCATTGGCCACTGCCCGCGCCAGCCGTGTTTTGCCGGTTCCCGGTGGTCCATGCAGCAACACCCCGCGCGGCGGATCGACGCCCAGCCGCGTGAACAATTCGGGATAGCGCAGCGGCAATTCGACCATCTCACGCAGCGCATCGATGGTCGCACCAATGCCGCCAAGATCGTCATAGGTCACATCGGCGCGGCGCACTTCATGTGCTTCGGTATATTCTGCGCGCAACTCAATCTGGGTGTCGTTGTCGATATGGACGATGCCCTTAGGGCTGGTCGCCACCACCACAAGCCGGATTTCGGTGAGCGCGAATGCGGGCGCGGCCAGCATCTGCCGCAATTGCGGTGGCATGTCATCGGGGGCAACGCGCTGCTGGGCGCGGGTTGCAATGACATCGCCCGCCACCAATGCCCGGCCAATGAAGCTGCGATGCAGCGCGCCTGCTGGTCCCTCCAGCCGCATTTCGCGTTGTGCCGGGGCAAAAGTAACCTTCGTTGCCGGTTTCGACGCCGCTTTTTTGACCTCGATATTATCCCCGGCCCCGACATCAGCATTGGCTCGCAGCAAACCATCAAGCCGGATCAATTCCAGTCCTTCATCCTCCGGATACGGCTCCACTGCCCTTGCTGCGGTCGCTCGCTTGCCGATGATCTCGATAATATCGCCTTGGCCTATGCCATTGGCGGCCATAAATTCGCGCGACAGCCGCGCCAATCCGCGTCCGGAATCTTCGGCTTTCGCATTGGCGACTTGCAGTTTCTGGATCTTGTTTTTGACTGCCATAATGCGCCTTTCTGGCTAAGGAACTGAACAATCCTAGGCATTAAGTGGGGAAAATGAGAGTGTAGCACAAGAGGTTCGCGCGAAAAAGCGCCGAACGGCGGGCGCCCTTTGCCAACTGAATTACACAAAAAAAGGGCTGGCACGAATGCCAGCCCGTAAAGGTCGTTGGGAGAGGATGCCGGTTAAGGCCCTTTCTCTATGGTCTTATTGCAAAAATGCTGCAAGTGCGAACATAACGAAACTGGTTGCATAACTTGCAATCGACATTATTATCTCGCTGAAATCCGGAGAAGAACCGATGCGTCGTTTACCACCTTTAAGATCACTTGAAGCCTTTGTCCGCGTTGCCAAGCTGGGATCAGCGAAAGCCGCGGCGAGTGAGTTGTCATTGTCCCCGCCCGCGCTCAGCCGCCGGATCAAGGCGCTCGAAGACTTTATGGGCAAATCGCTGTTTGACCGGCGGTCGCAGGCGATGGTGATCAACAGCGATGGCCGTGCTTTACTGGATGCGATCGAACCTGCGTTGGAGGCAATGGCAGAAGCGGTCGATGAATTGAGCGGCCAAGGCGGCGAATATCGTTTGCGGTTGGGCCTGTTGCCTCTGTTTGGATCGCAGCGGCTAATTCCTCGCCTACCAGAATTGCGCAAGCTGTTTCCAAAACTGCACATCGATGTCGACACGTCGGGCCATGCCGAAAATCTGCTTGGCGATGTTGTCGACGCCGCAATCATTATCGCAGCCGAAGTTGATCCGAAACTTTACAGCGTTCGGCTCGACAGCAACAATGTTTACGCGATCACTTCAAAGACCATGGCCGCCGAAAACAACATCAAAACGCCCGCAGATTTGGCCCGGCACACGGTGATGGTGCACAGCGATATGCCGCTGATATTTGACGAATGGCGGCGCGCATCGGGGGTGCCGAAACTGAAACCGGCGGCCATCGACAGCATGGACAGCGGCCCGTTGATGCTGGAGGCGGCGGCCAACGGCCTGGGCGTTGCGATCATGCACGGCAGCCATTTTTCCGACGCCAAGGATCCGCGCCTGACCCGGCTGTTCGATGCCGAGATCGAAAGCCCGTATAGCTACTGGTTCGTCTGCCGCCCACGCGCGCTGAAACAACGCGCGGTCAAGATATTCCACGACTGGTTGCTGAAGGCGGAGGTTTAGTGGCCGCGATCTGGGACCGTGATTTTCACCGTAGTGCTGAGCCTGTCGAAGTACGCCTCACGGTGAAGCGCCCTTCGACAGGCTCAGGGCTATGGTAAAGCTTCAACGTTATGTCGTTACGATCCAGTGCAGCAACCATGGCCCAATTGTTCTAATCTGAAACCCAGGAACAGAAATGGGCGCTGATATTGCTATCAGCGCCCACTGGAGTCGGAATTTTGAAAGTCCCTTGCTACTAGAGCAATTCTTTCCATCGTTCCGGCTTCATGCGCCCCAGTTCACCAGCCAGTTTGATCCGGTAAGTTCGTTGGACCGCGTTTTGGCATTTCGGTTTCATATCCGGCGTTGGTTTCCAATTTCATCCGAAGATGGCCTCGTTGACCCGCACATAATACTCGGTTTTCCATGCTCGTCAGTTTGGCTGCGTTTACGTTTCTTTCGATTCGTCTGCTTTCCAAACTGCCGGTCCGGCATTGCTGCCTGACAAATCAAAGCTGCACCCTGCCAGCGAGTCGGCGCAAGCGGTATTTTCGGGGTTATCCACAGGCCGTTGCAATAATGGTGGAAAAATTGGTGGAGAACGCATTGGGGGAGAACCCAAAGCCCTAAAACATAAAACGGCCCCCAGCGCGAAGCGTAGGAGCCGTAATGTCTTCCCAGCGGACGAGGGAGAGGAGGAGAGATGCCCGCCAGTCAAATTTGTTTCGGTGCGTTACCACTTCCGATGCCCTGTTACTGCTGGTTTTCCGTTTATTGTGCAAGTGCGAAAAGAATTGTTTCAGGTGCAAAGTTTGCAACTGGGTGATTGCAGATCTGCCGAGCATTAATCCTATCCAATATGTCCGGCGTTAAGGTCTGTTTAGATTCATCAAAACAATCGCCCATTCGCTCCCTCGTCATTCCCGCGAAGGCGGGAAGGTGGATTCACATTCGAAGTGCAACAATTGTTGTTTTGGTAGGAATATCTCGGCGGGAGTTTTGAACGCAAGACATTTTCTTGGTGTGT
>JAYUPJ010000078.1:0-3421 GCA_043760195.1 Sphingomonadales bacterium
CGGGAAGTGGAAGATGGCTATTCCGGGCCCTATGGCTTGCATATCAGCGTTCAAGACGGGCGGCTGATATTCGACATACGCCGCGAAAATGGCGATCCATTTGAGGTGCTGATCCTTGGTCTGGGCCGGTTCCGCCGCCCGATCCGGGATTATTTCGCGATCTGCGACAGCTATTACCAGGCGATCCGCAAGGCCAGCGCTGCCGAGATTGAAACCATCGACATGGCACGGCGCGGCCTGCATAATGACGCAGCAGAGTTGCTGATGGAAAGGCTGGACGGCAAAATAGAGGTGGATTTTGCCACCGCACGGCGGCTGTTCACATTGATTTGCGTGCTGCATATCAAGGGTTAAAATTACATAACCGGATCAATTGATTCGGACGGGGGTTACAGCAAGTGGTTTTGAAGCAAGCAGTGATCGGCAAGCTGAAGATAGATTACCGGATCGCCGCAATCGCTGTGGCGGCATTGCTCGCGCTGTATGCGCTTTGGAGCTATGTCAGCAGCTGGGCACCGTCACGCGGCGAATTTGAAGTGCAGGGCATCGTGGTCAGCGAACTGAACGGCGCGCCCAATTGGGCAACTTTGGGGGCAACCGGCGTCGATTTTGCCTATCTGATCGCCACCCAAGGCGCATCCAAGCGCGACGGCAGTTTCCAAAGCAATTTGGAAGCAATTAAAGAAATTGGCGGAATCCGGTATGGCGCGGTACACCATTTCGACATCTGCCGCTTGGCATCTGATCAAGCGACGTTATTCATCACCACCGTACCGCGGTCCCCCAATGCCCTGCCCCCCGCAGTGCTGCTCGATTTTTCCGACACCTGCGACGGTCATCCGAACCGGCCGCTGATATTGTCTGAACTGGCGACATTTCTTTCGCAAATAGAGGCGCACAGCGGGGTTTCGGCGGTGCTGTTGCTCGACAAGCAATTTGAACAGGAATATCAAGTCAGCAAAGCCATTGACCGCAATGTGTGGTTGGAGGGAAATTGGTTCCTGCCCGATTATTCGGCGCGGCCATGGGTGATGTGGACCGCGAACAAAAGCCGCCATATTGACGGGATAGACGGGCCTGTCCGCTGGGCCGTGGTGCGAAATTGAATAGCAAAACCGAAGAGCTGATCACCGCTGCAAAGGATGCTGCGCGCCATGCCTATGCCCCCTATTCCAATTTCCATGTCGGCGCTGCGTTGCGGATGCGCGATGGCAGCATCATTTCGGCGGCCAATTTTGAAAATGCCAGTTTCGGTTTGGCATTGTGCGCAGAAACCGTCGCAATTGCCAAAGCCAACAGCGAAGGAATGCGCGATCAAATTCGCGAAATAGCCGTTGCTGGCGGTCCGGCTGGGGCGGCCGGTTTGGGCGCGGCGATACCGCCATGCGGGCGGTGCCGTCAGATTATCAAAGAAATTGCCGATATCACGCAGCAAGATATTCCTGTCCATTGCGCGCATGTTGATGGATATGATACGCACCTGTTATCTGAACTTTTGCCATACGCCTTTGGCCCGGCCAATTTGAAATAAGCGAGAAATAATGTCGATCTTGTCGGATATCTGGATACGTGAACAGGCAAAAACCCATGCGATGATCGAGCCATTTGTCGAGGCGCAGCGCCGCGACGGTTGTATTTCATACGGGCTTAGCTCCTATGGCTATGACGCCCGTGTGGCCGACGAGTTCAAAATTTTCACCAACGTCAATTCATCGGTTGTCGATCCCAAGGATTTTGATCCGAACAGCTTTGTCGACCGCAAAACCGACTGCTGCATCATCCCGCCAAACAGCTTTGCGCTTGCCCGCACGGTGGAATATTTTCGTGTGCCCAACGACGTTCTGGTGATTTGCCTTGGCAAGTCGACCTATGCGCGCTGCGGCATCATCGTCAATGTGACCCCGCTGGAACCGGGCTGGGAAGGCCATGTCACGCTGGAATTTAGCAACACCACGCCGTTACCTGCAAAGATTTACGCCAACGAAGGCGCGTGTCAGTTCCTGTTCCTGAAAGGTGAACAGCCTTGCGAGACGACCTATGCCGACCGCGCGGGCAAATATATGGGCCAGCGCGGCGTGACGTTACCGAAATTATAGAACCCAAAAGGAAAAGATTATGGCGGCTCCCCGCGAATTTGACATCATCGTTTATGGCGCAACCGGATACACAGGCCGCCTTGTCGCCGAATATCTTGCAGCACGCGGCGGCGCACTGAACTGGGCGATGGCCGGGCGCAGCTTGGCCAAATTGGAACAAGTGCGCGGCGAAATCGGTGCGCCCTCTGGCACGCCTTTGGTGGTCGCCGATGCGTCCGACCCGGCATCGCTTGGTGCAATGGCGAAACGGGCGAGCGTGATTGTTTCAACGGTTGGCCCATATCAATTGTACGGCAATGAACTGGTTGCCGCCTGCGTTGCCAATGGAACGCATTACACCGACCTTTGCGGTGAACCCGTTTGGATGCGCGAAAAAATTGATCAGCATAATGCAGCGGCAATTGAATCCGGCGCACGCATTTGTTTTTCCGCTGGATTTGATTCGATCCCGTTTGATCTAGGCGTGCTGATGTTGCAGCAACATTGCACCGCCAAATTTGGTGCGCCCGCGCCGCGTATCAAGGGCCGCGTTCGCGCCATGCAGGGCAAGTTTTCCGGCGGCACTGCGGCCAGTATGAGAGCGACAATGGCCGCCGCCGCCAAAGACAAGAATGTGATCGCGCATCTGATCAATCCGTTCTGCCTCGTCCCCGGCTTTGATGGCCCGCCGCAACCTGCTGGCAATAAGCCCGAATATGATGAAAGCCTGGGCAGCTGGGCCACCGCTTTCGTCATGGCCCCGATTAACACCAAAAATGTCCACCGCACCAATGCCTTGCTTGGCCATATGTATGGCACCAATTTTGTCTATGATGAAATGATGCTAACCGGCCCGGGCGAACAGGGCGAAGCGATTGCCAATCACGTTGCCAAAACCCCGATGATCGGCACGCCCGATGATCCTGCGCCGGGTGAAGGCCCGACCAAGGACGAACGCGAAAACGGTTTCTACGACGTGTTGTTCGTCGCCGAATATCCAGACGGTCGCACCGCCCGCGTCGGCGTGAAGGGCGACAAGGATCCCGGCTACGGCTCAACCAGCAAGATGATCGCCGAAACCGGCATCGCTTTGCTGGAAACCGCTGGCCCCGGCGGTGTAACCACGCCCGGCGCGGCGCTGGGCATGGATTTGGTCGCCCGGCTGCAAGCCAAGGCGGGGCTGACGTTCACGATTGAGGGTTAGGTGGTGATGTCGTTTAGAATACAAACAACATAAAAACAAAAGCTTCGTCATTCCCGCGTAGGCGGGAATCCATCACCTGAACTCGAATTTTACGCGCGCTGGATTAATTTTGATAGTTCGGGTGATGGATTCCCTAAATTCA
>JAYUPJ010000079.1:0-7852 GCA_043760195.1 Sphingomonadales bacterium
ACGCCCTTTTGCTCCTCGCTCATTGCGCCGTACCATCGGGCAAAGGTTCGCGCCCGTTCCATTCTTCGTACCGCATGAGCTGGTCATAATCAGCATAAGGCGCATATTCGGGGTGTAGTTTTGCTTCGAAAGCGCCCATGCCGGTTATCCAGCGCCCAATCGCTTCGCTGGCTTTCCCTTCTGCAAAGGCCACAAATTCACCAGTTAGAATTTTCTTTTTCTTTTCCTCGTCGGTAACCGGGCTGTTGATCTTGCCAAATCCGCCGTCGCTTTTTGCAAGGCTCCAATATTCAAAGGCCCCCGCTTCGCCGTCCGCGCCGTTGATGCCGCCGTCTTCAGCAATCAATCCGATCAGCCCAAGCTGTAACGAAAATCCAGCGGCGACTTGCACATTGGTTGGCGCGTTGCCGGTTTTGTAATCGACAATCGCCAATCGGTCATCGGCCAGCCTGTCGATACGGTCGGCCCGGCCAGTGACTTTTACACCGCTAATTTCGGTATGCCCCTTCACTTCGGCCAACAACAGCTTTCGGCCATCTTTTTCCAGCTCCATCGTTTTTGCGGCAACCCACCGCAATCCTTCGGCAATTCGCGGCTGCCACAGCGCCCGCAATGCCGGGTGCACCGCCGAGTTGGAGAGCAAATCTTCGGCGCGTCGCATTAACTTGGCCGGATCGCATCCATCCGTTATGGCCCAGCGCTCCAATATGTCATGCACAACCGATCCGCGCCAAGCATAGCTTGGTTCGGCATCAACCGGGTCCAAAGGCCGGAGCAGCAAAATTTTGTTGGCATAAAACGCGAAAGGATCGGCCATCAACCGGTCAAAATCCGTTACGCTTAATGTCACCGATCTTTGCTCTATAGTTGGTACTGGCGCCGGTTTTTCATACTTAACTTGCGCAGCCGGTGTATCCAGCAAGCGCGATAGATGAATCGCCCGGTCCTCCAATAACACATTCGCGCCCAAGAGAGCCTGAATCCTTAGCAAAAAACGCGATGCCACCGTCGGCCCGCTGCGATCCCGTTTCGCCCGGGATAATACCACCTGCGACGCGCCCAACGCCGTTGCCAGATCGTGCGCCGCCAGACCAATATTGCGTTCCAAGGCGGCAAGCCTCAGTTCGCGCCTGATGCGCGGGGCAAGCCACGGGTCGGGCTGCGGCAATTGCGGCCAGCTGCCCTCACTCAACCCGGCACAAATGACATAGTCGGCCTGTTGCAACCGCGCCTCTAGCAATCCGTAAATGGCAACCCGTGGATGCCCGCCATAGGGCGCACGAACCACCTGCTTTTCGAACAGTTCGGAGAGCACGGCGACAATTGCCTCACGCTGCAGCAGTCCGATTGCGGACAGATCCTGGCCATTTAATTCTTCCAAGAATGCGCTTAGCTGCCTGCCCGCTTCCCCGCGCCAAATCGCGCCAGCAGTCAGCATGTCTGCGGCAGATTGCAGCGCCGCCAAAATTTCAGAGAACTGAGCCGCCTCGCCCAGTCGCAGTGATTGCAGCGACTGGCTCGTCTCTTGCCACCAAGCTACAAAGTCCAAATCGGCAGGTTGTGAATTGCGCGTTTCAACGACCAGCCATTGCTCGATCGTTCGCAACGTCGCGTTCAGCCCGACGCCGCCATTTGGTCCGCGCAGGATGATATCCAAAATGCGAACCTTATCGAGCCAAGGCAGCCGGGTATCGCCGGTCTTCACCAGCGGGTGCTTTAATACAGACAGCAACGAAACCGGCGCAAACTGATCTGCCATCATCTGTGCCAAGGCCATAAACAGGCTGCCATTCGCAGTCTGCATCAACGGACGTCCGGCGCTATCATCGACGTTGATGTTCCAGCGCTTCAACTGTGCGGAAATTCGAACACCCAATTCACGGTCAGGCGTTACCACGGCGATGCGCCTTTCCGGAACCTCCAAGGCCTCCCGTACCAACACCGCAATGGCGCGCGCTTCTTCGGCAGTGTCCTGGGCAATCATGACCTTCACATGCGGCAATTTTTTCCGGTTGGCGGGCAGTTCGCGCCAGTGCTCGGTGTCGTCGGGCAGGCTGAAAATTTCAGCTATGGTTCCGCTGGCAACAGGCTTGGATGAAGATAGGCTTTCCACTTCATCGCGCCGGAAACCCATCCGGTCCAACAACAGTTTCAGATGAAACTGCGGATGGGTTTCATGCGATGTCCCGGTGATCTGACTGCCGTCGTCATTTAGATGTGGGCCAAGTTTGTCCCAAAGGCTGTCGTCCAAATTTAGATCAATCGCCGGAAAAACAACCAGCGAATTTGGCAGGTTCGCGATAACTTTCAACAGATTGGCGATGGCGGGCGCGGCCGTTGAAATCCCGGCGGCAACGATTAGATTTTCCGGCCGTGCCGATTTTAATGAAGCCGCCAATTGATCCAATAGAAGGTTACGCCGCGCCGCAGGACCGAGCCTATCCAATGCGGCCAAAGCGCGATCATATTGCGGCACCAACTGCAAAAGCTCGGCATAAGAACTCTGCCAATGTTCGGCCAGATCGCCGCCCGGATCGATATCCTTAAAGCTGCCAAAGCCCACTTGCTCGATCTCTAACTCATCGATCACGCCGCCAAGGTGGCGCGCCAATCGCAGGGCTTCATTTGGATTTAGGGCATTGCCAGCGGCGGCGTGGCTGTTTTTCACCAAACCCGCCAACAGCATCAGCCGCTGCATCGCCGGGATCGCAGCCGGTATTTTGGCGGCGCTATCAAGCGGTTCAAAAATTGGCGCGAGCGCCTCATCCAACGCCAGATCACCCACTGCAACCATTTTCGGTAGCAACAATCCGGGTTGCGCGCGCCGCACAAACGCCTCTGTCATCGACCGTATCGCACGATTATTTGGCAGGAATATGATGGATTTACATAAAGCGAGAGGGGCCTCTCCTATTTTGTCAAAAATAGCAGAGACGGTTGCATCACACAGGTCGTTGCCAAATGGCACGCTGAAGAGGGACGGCCGGATGGGCTCAGCCATTGACCATCAACTTTGCCTCCGTCGGTGCAATAGCCTGCGGCGAACCGATATCAAACCAGTCGCCATTGTGGATCGCACCATAAAGTCGCCCGTCAGAAATAGCTCTATTCCATAATATGTTAGTTGAAAAAGGCCCATCAGGTGCATTGCGTAATAACCGGTGCGAAATCAACTGAATACCCGTATAAATAAACGGCGCGGCCGGTTGATCACCGCGCCGCGTCAGCTTGCCATCGCTTTCAAGGAAGAAATCGCCCGCCCCGTTGTGATTGTACGCATTTGAATGCGGCACAATCAGCAGCAATGCGTCCATCGCTTCGCTGTCCCACGCTTGTGCCAAATCAAGCAACGCATTGCCTTCAAACTCGCGCCAGATATTGTCGCTGTTTATACAGAAAAACGGATCTTCGGGTAACAATGGCAGCGCCTTGACCAATCCTCCGCCGGTTTCAAGCAGCAGACCCGTTTCATCGGAAATTGATATGTCCAAGTCGCTGGCATTGTCCGCCAAATGCTGCCGCACCATATCCGGCAAATAGTGCACATTGACGACAATCCGATTGACGCCTGCTTCCCGCAACTTGTCTAAGCTGTGATCGATCAATGGCTTACCCGCCACTTGCACCAATGGTTTGGGCCGATCATTGGTCAACGGCCGCATGCGTGTGCCAAGCCCTGCTGCCATGACCATTGCGCTCTTAATCACAATGCTGGTCACAATGCGGGCGCTCCTATCGGCATATCGCGGCGGATAGTTTTTGGAATGTTTGTATCGAACCAAGATTTGAGTGGCGCAAGTTGCGGGTGATCCAAATCACGTTCAAGATATGTCCACATCCGGTCAAGAAAATCCAGATATCGCGCCTTCCCGTCGCGTTTCCACAGGCGGGTAAAAATGCCGATTATCTTCGTGTTTCTTTGCGCGCCCAAAAGCGCATAATGCGCGCCAAAATCCGGTCCGGTTTCGACCGACGCGCAATAATATTCAAACATCGCCGTTTCCAATGCGGGGCTTACATCCCGCCGGGCATCTTGCAGCAACGAAACAAGATCATAGGCGCGGTGGCCAACGAGCGCGTCTTGAAAATCGATGATGCCTTGGCTGCCATCGGCCAGCAGCATGATATTTTCGGCATGATAATCGCGCAGAACGGTTGTCTTTAGATGCTCTTCCTTCACTAAGGGCGACAGCGCGTCCTGCCAAATCGCATCAAACTCTTCGGACGCAACCGATAGTCCCATCGCCGGGACATACCATTCGGTCAGCAACCGAACTTCGCGCAGATAGGCATCCATATCATAAGGCGGTACATTTGCTGCGGACTTGCCGGACAATTCAGCCAGCGTGTCGATCGCCTTTTGGTAAATTCCGGTTTCTTGCTGCGGGTGGTCGTCCAAATAGTCGCGCATCCGGTTATCGCCAAAATCCTCCAACAACACCAGGCCTCTATCGAGATCATGCCCCATTATGTCGGGCGCGCGCAGGCCGTGATCACGCAGATACGTGGCCACATTAATAAAGGGTGTGGGGTCTTCATGCGGCGGCGGGGCGTCCATTATGACGGCGCAGCGGCCATCTTTGTCTGAAATCCGAAAATAGCGGCGAAAGGACGCATCCGCAGCCAAGAGCGACACATGGCCGCCGCCCCATCCCAGCCCTTCCAAAAACTGGTCCAAACCTGCCGGCAAAGCTGTGTTCACTGCTTTATCCATTTGTATTGATCATGTTGATACGTCTGCTTCCATCTTGCAAAGTGTCTATCGTAATCCGGTGCGTTGCGTGTTCCAATACCGGTCCGCCATTCTTTGCCCATTCAACCAAGGTAATGCAATCACCGCTCGCATCGAAAAGCCCGAGTTCTTCAATTTCATCGACACTGCTAAGCCGGTAAAGATCGGCATGTTGCACCGGAACGCGAACTTCTGGCGGTGCGTATTGGATTACAATTGCGTAGGACGGGCTTGCTACCTCTCCGCTGAATCCCAACCCTCTTAATATGCCCGCGCACAATACCGTCTTGCCGGCACCAAGCGGCGCGTCGATTGCCAACCAATCGCCCGCACGTAATTCCGCAGCCAACGAGGCACCAAAAGCCAGCATTTCCGATTCGCTTTGAATTATCATTTTGGCAATTTTTTGGGCAGTTTCATAATCACTGTCGTTCCCTGACCATGTTCGGACATCAATGACAGGCTGCCGCCGTGCGATTCCGCCAGCTGTTTCGCCAGAGGCAATCCTAAACCTAGCGCGCCCGCCGGTTGTTGCGAACGGCCAAAACTATCGAACACCGCCGTTTGTTCTTTGCTGGTCATGCCTTGGCCATTGTCAGAAATGATGATTTCAACATCATTCTTGGTATTCTTGGCCAATACAAGGACGTTGCCGTCGGCGCGGCCATAGCGAATGGCATTGTCAAGAATGTGGCCGATGGCTTGCCCCAAACGTTGACCATCGCCCAAAATCTCTATGGCCTCATTACCGGTATCAAGTTGAACGATAATGCCTTGGCTCGACGCAAGCTCGGCATGATCCTCAACGATTTCAGTCAGCATACTCTTCACGTCCAACGCGGCGCGCGCTATCGGCAGCGCGCCTGCCTGCCCTTGGCTATAATCAAGCACAGTATTGATCTGCTGCGATAATCTTTCCGCAGAAACCGCAATCGCATCGACATATTCTTTTGTCTTATCATTGAGTTCACCGGCAATGCCAGCCTTCAACAAGTCGGCAAAACCGCTGATCGTCGTCAGGGGTGTGCGAAACTCGTAACTCATATTGGCAAGGAAGCGCCCTTTGATCGAGTCCGCTTCGGCCAAGGCGCTATTGCGCTCGCGCAACGCTTCTTCAATTTTGACATTATCGGACATGTCCAACATTGTGAAAAGCGCATTTCCATCCGGCAACGGCGTTGTCGATATCTGGAAAATCCGGCCATCGCCAAACGAAACCCGGCTGCGCCGTTGTTCGCGGTTTGCTGTCGTCATCCTCAAAATTTCAGCGACGACAGTTATTTGCGACGGCTTCTTCAACAGTTTTGCGAATATTGGTAACAATTCATCCAACCGCGGGTGAGAGATCAACGCCTCTTCTTCAAGCCCCCAAGTCTCTGCGAACAACCGGTTCCAGATACTCAGCTTTCCATCCGCTGCAAACACGGCAACGCCCTCGGACAGATTGTCAAAAGTCGCGGTTCTCACGCGCAGCAAAGTATCTCTGGCGCTTGCCAATTGTGCCTGTTCGGTGCGGTCTTCAAAGATCAAAAGCAACCCGCCACCAGGCATCGGCTGCGCCAATACGCGCAGGTGTGTTCCATCCGGCAGCAACCAGTTTTCCTCGTTTGGATGCGCCGAACGGAACCAGTTTTCTCTTTCAATCCGCCATTCAGGAAAATCCCTGACTTCAGGCAATTTGCCATTTTCCCGGATGCGATCGAGCACGCGGGCAAATTCGGGACGGTCCGCAACCCACTGATCGCGAAATGCGAACAACCGTTGAAATGGCAGATTGGCAAAGCTAAGTGACCGGTCGCTATCGAATTGCACTACGCCGGCTGACATCATGTCCAGCAAATCGCGCTGTGCGTCGGAAAGCTTGCGAAACTCGGCTCTCGCATCAATCAACTCTTGAACGTCGATTGCGATCCCGGCGACGCCAGCAGCGCCAAGCGGAATATCGATAACCCGCATTTGCCGCCGCTCCCCCGCAAGCGTCGATGAAACTACACGTTCCAATGGCTGTTTTAGTGCTTGCGCTTTGGCGGCAAAGGACATTGCGGTTGAACCGTTAACTGGCTCGATCAACTCGATCCCCTGCTCCACCGCAGCATCGCCGTCCTCTGCACCGACTGCCGTTACATAAGCGCGGTTTACAAAGTTCAGGCGCAAATCAGGACTGCGATGCCAGATGGGCAAAGGCGTTTCTTCAATCAACGCAGTCAAGGCGGTGAACGCCGTCCGCGCAGCTTCAAATTCGCCCTTGACCTTTTCCCACTCCCGCAGGTTGTCGGTCAGATCAAAGAACCACAATAACGCCGCGCCATTGGGATAAATCAACGCATCTGCGATGTTGCCAACCACCAATACCCTGCGATCAGATTGAGCAATTCGCAGCGGCACCGAAAACGCCTTGCCGGTGCGCTGGGTCGCACGAACTTCGGTTTCCAAAGTGCGTAAGTCGGGTTCGGTAAGCCCATTGCCATCGGCAGAATGGAAATCGCCAAGCGACGCCGCGTTACCGGTTAAGCCCAACAGCCGCGATAGCCGGTCTGATGCTTCGATCCGGTTGTCGCCGCGGACAACCACCGGGATCGCTGGCGCAGTTTCAAGCAACCGGGTTAAACGGGCGGTTTGGCGCAGGCTTTTCAGCGCCTGCCGTCTCAGCGACATGCCTCGCCAAATGGCGACGGTCGCGGCCACAAGCCAAAGAGCCAGTAAAACGCCGATACCAACGGTTGCCAAATTTCCATCCATCATTGGAGGTTCACTCACCTATGCCCAAATACCTAAATAGCCGCTGCCCTTAAAGCAGCAAACGCGCAATGAAAAAAGCCCGGCGTACATATCGGCCGGGCTTTTCTAATTCTTTGGTTGAATATGCTTGCGCTTAATAGCGGTAGTGATCCGGCTTAAACGGCCCTTCTGTCGAAACGCCAATGTAGCTCGCCTGCTTCGCACTCAGCTTGCTCAGTTTGACACCCAATTTTTCAAGATGCAGCATCGCCACTTTTTCATCGAGATGCTTCGGCAAAACATACACTTCGTTTTTGTAATTGGCACCATTGGTCCACAGTTCGATTTGCGCCAACACCTGATTGGTGAAACTCGATGACATCACAAAACTTGGATGGCCGG
>JAYUPJ010000080.1:0-7788 GCA_043760195.1 Sphingomonadales bacterium
CCGAAATCAAATTGGCCGGGGTAGAAAATTGCTATTTTCCGCTGTTCATTCCTTTGTCCTATTTTGAAAAAGAGGCCGATCATGTCGATGGTTTTGCCAAGGAAATGGCGGTTGTCACGCACCATCGCTTGATCCAAAAAGATGGCAAGCTGGTCCCCGATCCCGATGCGAAACTTGAAGAACCATTGATCGTTCGGCCGACATCGGAAACCGTAATTGGCGCGGCGATGAGCCGTTGGATCCAGTCGTGGCGCGATTTGCCGATGTTGACCAATCAATGGGCCAATGTCGTCCGCTGGGAAATGCGGACGCGGATGTTCCTGCGGACCAGCGAGTTTCTATGGCAAGAAGGGCATACTGCCCACGCCGACAAGGAATGCGCGCTGCAAGAGACATTGCGCGCGCTCGAAATGTATCGTGCCTTTGCAGAAGGTCCGTTGGCGATGCCCGTTGTCGCGGGCGAGAAACCCGAAAATGAACGGTTTCCCGGTGCCGCAGCGACCTACTCCATCGAAGCGATGATGCAAGATGGCAAGGCGCTTCAGGCGGGCACTTCACATTATTTGGGAACGACGTTCGCCGAGGCGCAGAATATCCGCTATCAAGACAAGGATGGCGGACATACGCTGTGCCATACCGCCAGCTGGGGTGTTTCAACGCGGTTGATCGGCGGCGTTATTATGACGCACGGCGATGATGATGGCTTAAGACTTCCTCCGCAAATTGCTCCGCAACAGATTGTTATCGTGCCGATGTTGCGTGACAATGACGAAGACGCGGCGTTGATCGATTATTGCAAGAACATCGCATCTGATTTGCGCAAACAGTCTGCGTTTGGCGAACCGCTGCGCGTACTTGTCGATCTAAAGTCCAATAAGCCTGCAACCAAGCGTTGGGGCTGGGTGAAAAAAGGCGCGCCGATCATTTTGGAGATGGGCGGCCGTGACATGGCGGCAGGCAATGTTTCGTTTATCCGCCGTGACCGGCTTTATACGCCAGAGGGCAAGCTGGCCAGCGCACCGGTTGAACGCGATACATTTGTTGGAAATGCCGCAGCCAACCTCGAAGAAATTCAAGGGCATTTATATGCAGAGGCAAAGCAGCGACTTGATGGCAATATCCACCGCAATGTTACTGATTTAGCGGTCCATTTTAAGGCTGAAGACAAAATCGTGGGCTGGGTTGAAGTGCAATGGTCACGGCCGACTGGCGAAGCTTTGGACAAAATTGTTGAACAATTAAAATCGCTCAAAATCACAATGCGGAACACGCCGATTGATGCGGCCGCCGCCGACGGAGCCTGCTTTTTTACCGGAGCCCCGGCGGTTGAACGCGTTCTAATTGGCCGGACATATTAATTTGGTCAAATCAGACAAACCCCGCGCACCCGGAATGCCGTCGCGCAAGCAGATACTGGATTTCGTCGAGAGCAGTGATCAACCGGCGGGAAAGCGCGAAATTGCGCGTGCCTTTGGCTTGCAAGGCGCAGAAAAGATCGCCTTGAAAGCTTTGCTGCGCGATATGACCGACGAGGGGCTGGTTGATCTGGCACCGGGCCGTGCATTTCACAAAATGGGCGGTGTGCCGCGGGTAACGGTGCTAAAAATCGTCGAGATCGATGGCAACCAGCCGATTGCGATACCCGAGCGGTGGGAAGCAGAGGGCATTCCTCCGCCCAAATTGCGGGTCATTGAAAAAGGCCGGCGCGGCGCACTGGGTATTGGCGACCGGATATTGGCGCGCACCGAACAAGCCGGCAGCGGGCATTTGGCGCATCCGATCAAAAAACTGGCCAAGGCAAGCGAGCAATTATTAGGCGTAGTCGAAAAGGCGGAAAATGGCCGCTTCTTCCTAAAGTCGGTTGATAAGAAAGTCCGTTTTGATACGCCGATTGGCGATGTCGGCAATGCCAATGCTGGCGACTTGGTGCTGGCGGAACTGACCGGCAATCCGGCGCGGCGTTCGGCAAAAGTTACCGAGGTACTGGGTGACCCTTTCGCGCCGAAAAGTTTCAGCCTGATTGCCATCCACAAATATGGCATCCCCGACCAGTTTAGCGACGAGACGGAGCAAGAGGCGCTGGCGGTTTCAAAACTGCCGATTAACGCCGACACCCGCGAAGATTTGCGCCATTTGCCAATCATTGCGATTGATCCGCGTGACGCTCGCGACTTTGATGACGCAATATGGGCCGCGCCCGATGATGATGCCAAAAACAAGAGCGGGTTTCGTGCCATCGTCTGCATCGCCGACGTCAGTTACTATGTGCGTCCCGAAAGCCAGCTCGACCGTGAAGCAGTTAAACGCGGCAACAGCGTATATTTCCCCGATCTGGTGGTGCCGATGTTGCCGCACAGCCTGTCGTCAGACAAATGCTCGTTGCAAGAGGGCGAAGACCGTGCCGTCTTGGCGTGCCACTTGGTTGTGGATAGCAAAGGCAATGTAACATCATGGCGGTTCACGCGGGCGGTTGCCCGGATTGCCGCCAACATCGCCTATGAAGACGCGCAAGCGGCGATTGACGGGCAGCTGGAACACCCGATGTTGGAGCCAGCATTGAAGCCATTATGGGCATGCTGGGCCTTGCTTTTCAAAGCACGGCAACAGCGTGAGCCGCTGGCTTTGGACTTGCCGGAACGGCGGATCACACTGGACGAAAAGGGCCGTGTGACCGGCGTATCATTGCGGGTGCAACTGGATGCAAACCGCTTGGTTGAGGATTATATGATCGCGGCCAATGTCGCGGCGGCAAAGGCGTTGGAGGCGAAAAAATCGCCGCTGATATACCGCGCGCATGAAGAACCGAGCCGCGAGAAATTGATAGCGCTCAAGGATTATCTGAAAACATTCGATGTCGAATTTGCGATGGGTCAGGTGATCAAGCCGTCGACGTTCAACGCGATCTTGGCGAAAATTCAAGAGGATGATGAAATCCGTGCGCAGATCATGGAATCGGTCCTGCGCAGCCAAACGCAGGCCTATTACAGCCCGCGCAACGTGGGGCATTTCGGCTCGGCATTGGGTAGCTACGCGCATTTCACATCGCCGATCCGCCGCTATGCCGATTTGGTCGTCCACCGTGCGTTGGTCAGCGCATTTGGCCTCGAAATGCCTGCGCCCAAGGATAAGCAGATCAAGGACGCCACCGGATTATCGCAGGCCGCAATTGCCAAGTTGGAAGCAACCTCCGAAGTCATCAGCCGCACCGAACGCCGCGCCATGGAGGCGGAGCGGGAGACAACGGACCGCTATGTTGCCGCGTATCTGGCGCAATATGTTGGCGAAATCGTCGAAACGCGGATTACCGGCGTGCAGAATTTCGGATTTTTCGCAACAGTGGACGGCATTGGCGGCGACGGGCTGGTTCCGGTATCCAGCCTGGGCTCTGACTATTTCCGCTATGAAGAAGAAAGCCGCAGACTGGTTGGCGAACGTACCGGCGAAGAATATCGCCCCGGAATGAAGTTGAAACTGCGGCTCGCCGAAGCCAACCCGATCAGCGGCGCGTTGCGCTTTGAATTGCCCGAAGGCGGGTCATTCGCGCCGCGCCGGGGCCGATCCGATCCTGCAAGCGGCAAACCCGGTTTCAAACCAAACAAACGCGGACGGCCCGCAAACATCAAGCACAAGGGCAAGCGGCGGTGATACAGCCTTACCGTTCGTCCTGAGCCTGTCGAAGGACGTAGCCAAGCGCACTCTCGTACTTCGACAAGCTCAGCACGAACGGATAAGAGGTTCCCATATCCAGAGAGGCTTTAACGCGCTAACCGAATTACCCCAACGCCGCCTTCACCAACCCGCTGGCCTTGCTCATGTCCAGTTGCGGGCCGTGGCGTTCTTTCAAGGTCGCCATAACCCGGCCCATGTCTTTCAGACTTGAAGCATCTAACTCGGCCTTGATCGCCTCAATCGCGGCGCTGGTTTCGGCCTCGGTCAATTGCGTGGGTAGGAACTCTTCGATGATCGCGACTTCTCCGGCCTCAATCGCAGCCAGCTCGGCGCGGCCGCCTTGTTCGTATAAGGCAATCGATTCGCGGCGCTGTTTCACCATTTTCTGCAATACTTCGACCACCATTGCGTCATCATCGGGCAGGCTGGATGCCGTCCGCAGTTCGATATCACGGTCCTTAACTTTGGCCAGGATAAGGCGCACGGCGGCCAAGCGGTCTTTTTCGCCAGCCTTCATTGCGGTAATTTGGGCGGCCTTCAGTGTGTCACGGATCATGTCATATTCTCTTGTCTGTAATGGAAAAGCCTGTGGATAGACGCTAATTGCGGCGAATAATAGATTGACGATGCGGCCATGTATCTTTAGCGGCAATTACTTAGCGACATTGCTGCAAAACCTCTATTCAGGAGCGACCCGATATGGCCGACCCCACCTCTACGCGTGCGCCTAACGGAGCCACCGCCGTATTGGTTTTGGCAACGGGACAGGCCATTTGGGGCAGGGGATTTGGGGCGCAGGGCAGCGCGGTCGGCGAAGTTTGCTTCAACACCGCAATGACCGGGTATCAAGAGGTGATGACCGATCCGTCATACGCCGGGCAAATCATCAACTTTACCTTTCCGCATATCGGCAATGTCGGCAGCAATCCCGAAGATGTCGAGGCGCTAAACCCGCATGCATTGGGTGCAATAGTGCGGCAGGATGTTACTGCGCCGTCAAATTTTCGGTCGACCCAGCATTTTGATGCTTGGATGAAGGCGAATGGGCGGATCGGCATATCGGGCGTCGATACCCGCGCATTGACGCGGATGATCCGCGAAGCTGGCGCGCCAAATGCGGTGATCGCACACAATGCCGATGGCGCGTTTGATGTGGCGGAATTGTTGGCGCAGGCGCAAGGCTGGGCCGGACTTGAAGGTATGGATCTGGCCAAGGACGTGACGACGTTGCAAAGCTATGGCTGGGACCAAGGATTGTGGAAGCTGGGCATCGGCTACACTACTCCCCTCCCGCAAGCGGGAGGGGCTGGGGGTGGGACGAGCGAAGCGAGTTCGGCCGGTGCCTTAAAGTCGCTGCCCACCCCCAACCCCTCCCGCTTGCGGGAGGGGAGCAAGCGTGTCGTCGCCATCGATTACGGCATAAAACACAACATCCTACGCAACCTTGTCGACGTCGGCTGCGACGTCACCGTCGTCCCCGCCACCGCCAGTTTTGCCGACATCATGGCGCACGCCCCAGATGGCCTGTTCCTGTCCAACGGCCCCGGCGACCCCGCCGCGACGGGCGTTTATGCCGTGCCCGTAATCCGCGAGTGGCTGGCGACGGGCAAGCCCTTGTTCGGCATTTGCCTCGGCCACCAAATGCTCGGCCTCGCGGTGGGAGCCAAAACCGAAAAGATGCACCAAGGCCACCGCGGCGCGAACCATCCCGTAAAGCGGTTGAGCGACGGCGCGGTAGAAATTACCAGCATGAACCACGGTTTTGCGGTGGATGCGGCAACGCTGCCAGCGAACGCAAAGTCAACGCACGTTAGCCTGTTCGACGGCAGCAATTGCGGATTTGAGTTGACCGAAAGTCCTGCGTTCAGCGTGCAATATCACCCCGAGGCTTCGCCGGGACCGATGGATAGCCATTACTTGTTCGAGAAATTCGCGGGGATGATGGAGTGATGGACATGCCGCCGTTACCGCCAATCGCGATAGAACAGGTCATTGAGCAAAACCTTGTTCGTTGTGGATTACACAGAAATGGCATTTCTGTGGCTTATCAAGATATTTTGCAGAGTATTGAGGTCGTAATCACGCCAGAATCTGGAGCTACAACCGAGAATTTTCAGTGCATTAGCGATGCTGTAGGATTGGAAATCGTAACATTTACGGCTTCGGAGCTTCTTATTCAATTTCATGAGTTTAAAGCTGATCTATACCGGCCCATTATGTTAGAGGAAGCTAGAAAGTCACTCGACGAGATGGGGTTATTGGCTAATTTTCCGGAACGTGCGTCTTTTGCAAGCGATAAGTTGTTTGCCGAAGCGCTTGAAACTCATTGTGGATTGCAAAAAGGTGAGGTTTTCAAAGACAATGGTGATACTATATCTTTCCCTAGCTCAACGAATTTTAGTGCCTTTGAGAAGCGATACTCTTGCGTTTTGATGGCTTTTACTTTTGCAATGGCAAATGGCGATTTAAATAAAATTGGTTTTATCGGCAACGAACTAGTTCAGAATGAAGATGTAGCAAAATAATGTCCAAAAATGCTGACATCTCCTCAACCGTCATTGCGAGCGAAGCGCGGCAATCCAGAGCTTCCGTGCGCGACTCTGGATTGCCGCGTCGCTTTGCTTCTCGCAATGACGGGCGGGGTTTATCCGTTGGCATCACCACTCCCGCAGCCCCTCTCTACCTGCAGGAGGTTAGAGATCAATTAGCCACAAATTTGTCTTCCCTTACTGCCCGAATGAAAATGTCACGAAGTTCATCTTCGGGTGACCAGCCTTTTTCGTTAGCTCGTCGTTCAATTTCTGCCATCATCTCATCAGGAATATCATCCACTACAATGTCATCATTCTCGTCAAAGCGCACTCTCATTAAAATGTATCCTGTTCAAAGCTTGTGCTTATTCAATAACAGAAATCGGCTGAACTAAAATGCCCAAACGCACTGACATCCAATCCATCCTCATCATCGGCGCTGGCCCTATCATTATCGGGCAGGCGTGCGAATTCGACTATTCCGGGACGCAGGCGGTTAAGGCGTTGAAGGAAGAGGGCTACCGCATCATCCTCGTCAATTCCAATCCGGCGACGATTATGACCGATCCGGACTTGGCCGACGCGACCTATATTGAGCCGATTACGCCGGAAATCGTGGCGAAGATCATCGAGAAGGAGCGCGCGCGTTTTCCCGATGAGAAAATGGTCTTGTTGCCGACAATGGGCGGGCAGACTGCGCTGAATACCGCGCTCGCTTTGTTCAACGACGGTACGCTGGCGAAATACGGCGTCGAGATGATTGGCGCGGATGCCGAGGCCATCGACAAGGCCGAAGACCGGATCAAATTCCGCGATGCGATGACCAAAATCGGTCTGGAATCCGCACGTTCGGGGATCGCGCATTCGATGGACGAGGCGCTGGAGGTGCTGAAACGCACCGGGTTGCCCTCCATCATTCGCCCCAGCTTCACCATGGGCGGCACCGGCGGCGGGATCGCGTATAACCGCGACGAGTTTATCCAGATTGTTACCGGCGGATTGGATGCATCGCCAACCACCGAAGTGCTGATCGAGGAATCGCTGCTCGGGTGGAAAGAATATGAGATGGAGGTTGTCCGCGACAAGAACGACAACTGCATCATCATCTGCTCGATTGAGAATATCGACCCGATGGGCGTGCATACCGGGGACAGCATCACCGTTGCACCTGCGCTGACGCTGACCGACAAAGAATATCAGATCATGCGAAATGCCAGCATCGCGTGCTTGCGCGAAATCGGTGTTGAAACAGGTGGTTCGAACGTACAGTTCGCAGTCAATCCCGCTGACGGCCGGTTGATCGTGATCGAAATGAACCCGCGTGTTTCGCGGTCGTCGGCGCTGGCGTCAAAGGCCACCGGCTTTCCCATTGCCAAGGTCGCGGCGAAGCTGGCGGTGGGGTATACGCTCGACGAGATTACCAACGATATTACAGGGGCGACGCCGGCATCGTTTGAACCGACTATTGATTATGTCGTCACCAAAATTCCGCGTTTTGCGTTTGAAAAGTTCAAGGGCGCAGAACCGCTGCTGCACACCGCGATGAAATCGGTTGGCGAAGTGATGGCGATTGGCCGCAATATCCACG
>JAYUPJ010000081.1:0-3386 GCA_043760195.1 Sphingomonadales bacterium
CGATGGATGCTGAAACGAGTTCAGCATGACGAACTTCGGAACGCTGCGACAATTCATAGCCCCCTCCGCGCCTCCGCGTCTCCGCGTGAACCCATTAAAAGCAACCTCACGCGGAGACGCGGAGACGCCGAGAAAGCCATATGACCCCCAACCCCAAATTCCGCTTACAGGGCTTAATGCTCGCTTCCCTGATCTTCATTGCCGACCAAGCGATCAAGTTCGCGATGATCGGGCCATTGGCTTTACAGATCAAAAACCAAATCAACATCATGCCATTTTTCCGCCTGACATGGGCAACTAACTATGGCGTTTCATTGGGTTTTCTGGAGGCGAAGAGCGAGGCGCAGCGGTGGATGCTTGTCGGGCTGACCGCCGCGATCGCCGCCATCGTGGCAGTGTGGATGTGGCGCGAAAAGCTGCGCGGCGATGTGCTGGCGTTATCGATGGTGCTGGGCGGCGCGCTGGGCAATATCACCGACCGCGTGCGCTATGGCTATGTCGTTGATTATGCCGACTTGCACTTTGGCGAATTCCGCCCGTTCCAGATTTTTAACTTCGCCGATGCCTGTATCACCATCGGCGTGCTGATATTGCTTGCCCGCGCGTTCCTGATGCGCGAAAAGGCCCCAGAGAATGCGGCTGGTCCGGTTTCAGATTGAGTTCATGTGGGTGAAACTATCCACGCAGAAAATAGGTTGGAGTAAGATATATGCGTAAATTGGTGACGGCATCATTGGCTTTGGCGAGCATTTGCGCGCTTTCCGCCTGCTCCTCTGGCGGTCTGCTCAACCGCAACCGCCCCGATGAATTCGCCGTTGGCCGCGCCGCGCCGTTGGTGGTGCCGCCCGATTTCTCGCTAACCCCGCCTGCGCCCGGCGCACCCCGCCCGCAAGAATCGGGGACGCAGGAACAAGTGTTGGAGGCCCTGTTCGGCGGTATCGCCCCGCGCAGTGCGGCCGAAAAAGCGGTGATCGGCGCAGCAGGCACCAGCGAAGTCGGCATCCGCACAGCGGTCGGCGATCCTTTGACCAACACCGTCAATAAAGGCAGCGTCACCCGCGACATCATCGCCGCCCCCGAAGGCGACGGCCAAAACGCACAGGCGGTAATTCCGGGCTGATTGGCCTGATAACGGTTAGCGCGCGCTGGTGTGACCCGGCGGGCATGTGCTGCCAAACATATTGCCCAAACATGCGGTGAGTGCTATATCACTCAATCATGAAGGTATTTGTCACTGGAGGCACCGGCGCAATTGGCCGCTATGCGGTGTCGGAGCTTGTGGCAAACGGCCATAGCGTAACCGCACTTGCCAGAAACGCACAAAAGGCTGCTCAACTTGAACGACAAGGCGCAACGCCGGTCGACGTTTCGATCTTTGACCGGGCGCGCCTTGCCGATGTCTTTGCGGGCCATGATGCAGTGGTCAATTTGGCAACTGCGCTTCCGCCGACAGCGGATTTCAGAAAAGCCAACGCTTGGGCCGAGAATATCCGGATCAGAACGGAGGGTTCCGCTGCGGTCGTCGACGCGGCATGTGACGCGGGCGTGCCGCGATTGATCCAGGAATCTGTGAGCATGATTTACCGCGATCATGGCAGCGAATGGATCGATGAGAGCTGGGCCACCGATGATTTCCCGATGGCCCGCTCCAATCTCGCCGCCGAAGCAAGCGCCAATCGCTTTAGCGCCAATGGCCATGCCGGGATCGTGCTACGTTTTGGCTGGTTTTACGGCCCCGGCGCCAAACACAGCGAAGAATTTCTGGCGCTTGCAAAGAAATGGCGCATTTGCCCGATGATGGGGGCCGCCGACACCTATGTGAGTTCGGTCCACGTCGCCGATGCTGGCCGGGCCGTCGCCGCGGCCCTGAATGCCCGCGCGGGAACATATAATGTCGCCGACGATATTCCGCTTAGCAAGCGCGAGTTTGCCGACGCCATCGCCAACGCCGCCGGGCGGAATGTCTATTTGAGAGCACCGGGCAGGATCGCCAACCTGTTAGGTGACAGCACCACCTCGCTAACGAGATCGCTGCGTGTATCAAACGCCGCATTCAAACGCGAAACTGGCTGGGCCGCCACCTATCCAAGCGCACGCGAAGGTTGGGCAGCGATGGCCGCCGCTTGATTGGGGGTTGGATGTTTGCCCAAATTCGCCAGTCTGTGGCCTGCCCAAATGGGTCATCCTATAGCTTGCCCAAATTCGTCATCCTGAATTTATTTCAGGATACATAAGGCGCATATATTCAAGCCTCTGTTGGTTCCTATCAAACGACTCGCCTAGGGAGACGCAAGGGGACAGCCAAGCTGCCAATGTCTGATTTGTTGGGGGGAGCTGACTGTCGGGTTTCAACGAGGACGTTGAGAAAGCTGCCGCTTTTCGTTGAGGATTTTCGATTGGCATTGCGTTTCTGGGACCAATATGACTACTTCCTTGTCGTAAAGTGACAATCTGAGGTAGACATCATGAGTTTCGGGTTCATCGTAATTATCGTGGTCATAGCGCTATTCATTTTTGCTAAGTTTAGCAGCTATAGTAAGATCCAATCCCGGTCGAAGAAAAGCCCACAAAAATCTCCGGCAGTTCGGATAGCTGGCATCCAACTTGATGATGACACGACAGCGACCCCCAAAAAAATTGAAGATCTCAAAAGATTGACGGCGTGGATGGACTCGCTGGTGCACGACAAGGGATTCAGTGTCAGGTCTGAGTGGGGCAATGGCTGGCCAATGGAAAAGAAGCTGCGTCGCAATACAACAAAGGGTCCCTTTTTCGTCACAGCCTGCATCGAACTCGCGGGACAAAATCATGATAGGGTTGGCAAGATTGAGATCATTGTTTATTTTGATGACCGAGATGCGTCGCTTACGTTGAGCGCAGCAACAGCTCGGATTGACGAAATTATCGCTAAAGAACAAGCTGATTTGGAGAAATTTAAGACAGACAATAACATCATGCCTTACATTGCAGTGGGACTACCGAACAAAACACAAGGCAGCAAGGCACAGTTTCTCCATTGCGACAGCGAAGGGTATCTTACTGAACGCGATGTCCACAATTGGACAGCTGAGAGGGAACGATTAACTGGGCACTGCATCCTGGGCAATGAAAAACGAACATTCCGATTTGATGAGATAATCGAGTGGAAGCATTGGGAATAGTCCGTGATAGCGAACGACAATCACAAACAATGCGCTGCCGGCGCACGGTGAATGATTTTTCGGAGTTACGGTGACAGTGCACTGGAGTTACGGTGACAGAGTTACGGTGACAGTGACAGAGTTACGGTGGACGGTGTCAAGCTGAAGCGCAACACTTGTCGCCATCAGCTTGAGCCTGTGCGACCAGTCTAGCAAAGACCTCGTTGGGCGTTTCAAAGCCGAGTA
>JAYUPJ010000082.1:0-22558 GCA_043760195.1 Sphingomonadales bacterium
GCCAACCTCACGCAGCAATGCCGCCGAACAGGGCTGGTCATTGATGAACGCCTTGCTGCCGCCATCGGCCTTTACCGACCGCCGGATCAGCAACGGTTCGCCGGGATCAAGTGCAATTTCATTGGCGGCTAGGATATTGGCAAGCGCAGTTCCGGCATGTGGCGCATCAAAACTTGCGGTCACCAGCGCCCGTTCGGTACCATGACGAACAAGCCCGCTATCCGCGCGCGCCCCCAGCGCCAACCCCAGCGAGTCCAGCAATATCGACTTACCCGCGCCGGTTTCGCCGGTAAGCACACCCAACCCGCCGCGAAAATCCAAATCCAGCGCAGAAATCAAGACTACATCACGAATCGAGAGCGAAGTGAGCATGAGCTTTGTTTAGAGGGGTTTTCGGGGATATGGAACAAATAGTGGTCGGATAGTTTGAGAGATATCCAAATGCCCGTTTCTTGCAATTTACATTTTAATGAAACGCAACGCCGCTCCAGCGAAGGCTGGAGCCTATTACGTTGCTCGGTATTGACTGACGCATGCGAATATCGAGAGGCGGGATAGGCTCCAGCCTACGCTGGAGCGGCGTTGAGTCAAGATAAAGACCTGACTTAACCCAGCCGCCTCAAGCCGCCGGCGCGTGCTTTTGGATCAAATTATAGGCGCGTTCATACCACTCGCTGCCGGGATAGTTTGCGCCCAGCACCGCTGCTGATTTCTTGGCTTCGGCGGGCACGCCCATCGCAAGATAGGTTTCGGTCAGGCGGAACAATGCCTCGGGCGTATGGGTCGTGGTTTGATATTTGTCGACGACTTCACGAAAACGCAGCGATGCCGCCAGCCACAGTGCGCGGCGTTCATAAAACCGGCCGATTTCCATTTCTTTGCCTGCCAAATGGTCATTCACCAGATCAATCTTCAACCCGGCATCGGCGGCATAGCGCGAATTGGGATAACGGCGCTGCACTTCGCCCAATGCGGCCAGCGCCTGTTCGGTAATCTTTTGGTCGCGGGTAACATCGCTGATTTGTTCGTAATAGCTAAGACCAATCAGATAATACGCATAGGGCGCGTCTTTGTTGCCCGGATGGATCGACAAAAACCGGCGCGCGGACGACACCGATTCGTTGTATTTCTTACCCATATAATAACTGAACGAGCTCATCAGCTGTGCGCGGCGAGCCCATGGCGAATAAGGATGTTGACGCTCAACTTCGTCAAACAGCGCCGCCGCCACTTCAAATTGCTGCCGATCCAGCTTATCTTTCGCGGCATTATACAGCGTGTTTACATCGCGGGCGACGTATTTGGTATCACCCTTTTTGCTTGATGAAGCACAGCCCGAGAGCAATGTTGCTGTAAGGCCCAAGGCCAACGGTATAAGGATTTTTCTGTTCATACATATTCCTTAGTTGCTCTGTGCCGTTCCGCCAAGAGGTTTACTGCATATCAATGACGCAAAAAGGGCCACGAATTTCTTCGCGGCCCCTTGTTTGCGTCTTAAGCTGTATCAGCGATTAATCACCGGTGATAAAGTCAGGAAGCGATGCGGATGCGCCATCTTTCTCGCCGCCTTCACTACGTTCAGGGCGCGGTCCACGTTCACGGCCGCCATCCCTTCTGGGGCCCCGCTCACGGCCACCATCTTTTCTGGGGCCACGGTCCGGGCGGTCACCACGGGGACGTTCTTCACGTGGTTCACGGGCAGGACGGACATCTTCCAATTCTGCGCCGGTTTCCTGATCCACAACGCGCATCGACAGGCGAACCTTGCCGCGCGGATCAATCTCGAGAACCTTGACCTTGACCGCTTGTCCTTCGGAAACAACATCGCCTACCTTCTCGACGCGCTCATTGCGCATTTCGGAAACGTGGACCAAGCCGTCTTTGCCGCCCATGAAGTTCACGAACGCACCGAAATCGACGATGTTGACAACTTTACCGTCGTAGATTTTGCCGATTTCGGCTTCTTCGACGATGCCGAGGATCCATTTCTTCGCCGCTTCGATCTGTGCGCCATCGGACGAACTGATCTTGATCAGGCCTTCATCATCAATGTCGACCTTTGCGCCGGTTTCCGCAACGATTTCACGGATAACCTTGCCGCCGGTTCCGATGATATCGCGGATTTTCGACTTGTCGATTTGAAGCGTTTCGATGCGCGGTGCGTGTGCCGATAATTCGGTACGCGCCGTGCCCAGTGCCTTGGTCATTTCGCCCAAGATATGCGCGCGGCCTTCGCTTGCTTGCATCAATGCAGCCTTGAAGATTTCTTCGGTGATGCCCGCAATCTTGATATCCATTTGCATCGTGGTGATGCCTTTTTCGGTACCGGCGACCTTGAAATCCATATCGCCGAGATGATCTTCATCGCCAAGGATGTCGGACAGGATTGCATAATCCTTGCCTTCCAAGATCAAGCCCATGGCGATGCCCGATACCGGACGTGTGATTGGCACGCCTGCATCCATCATCGACAAACAGCCGCCGCACACTGTGGCCATCGATGACGAGCCATTGGACTCGGTGATGTCGGACAGGATACGGATCGTGTACGGGAAATCTTCGGTGGTCGGCAATACAGGGTGCAATGCGCGCCATGCCAATTTGCCATGACCAATTTCACGGCGGCCCGGTGCGCCGAAACGGCCCACTTCACCAACCGAATAAGGCGGGAAGTTATAGTGCAGCATGAAATTGGTGTAGCTCAATCCGTCCAGACCATCGATCATTTGCTCACTGTCGCGTGTGCCCAATGTGGTGGTGCAGATCGCCTGCGTTTCACCGCGGGTAAACAACGCCGAACCATGTGTGCGCGGCAAAAATCCAACCATGCTTTCAATCGAACGAATTTGCGTGGTGGTACGGCCATCGATACGGCTGCCATCCTTTAGGATCGCACCGCGAACAATTTCCGCTTCCAGCTTCTTCATCACCTTGTTTGCGGTCATTTGCGTTTGCGGTGTTTCACCAGCAAAATGCGCCTTGGCCGCCGCGCGCGCTGTATTCAGTGCGTTTGAACGGGCCGATTTGTCGGTGGTCTTATACGCCGCAGCGATATCCTTGCCGATCAGCTTCTTCAGGTCCGCTTTCATGCCCGCCGTGTTATCGGTCAGGTCAACTTCCCATGGATCCTTCGCGGCTTTTTCGGCCAGACCGATGATCGCATTGCAAACCTTGCGGATTTCCGCATGGGCAAACAATACCGCGCCCAACATGACTTCTTCCGAAAGCTCTTTCGCTTCGGACTCGACCATCATCACGGCGTCGCCAGTGGCGGCAACGACCAGATCAAGCTCGCCAGTGGCAACTTCGGTCAATGACGGGTTCAATTGATACTCGCCCTCTTTGTAACCAACGCGGGCCGCAGCAATCGGGCCCATGAACGGAACACCGGAAATCGTCAGCGCCGCAGACGCAGCAATCATCGCCAAAACGTCCGGCTCAGTTTCGCCGTCATAGCTCAATACTTGGCAAATAACGTTGATTTCGTTATAGAAACCTTCGGGGAACAGCGGACGGACCGGACGGTCGATCAAACGGCTGGTCAGTGTTTCTTTTTCGGTCGCACCGCGTTCACGCTTAAAAAAGCCGCCGGGAATACGGCCAGCAGCCGAGAATTTTTCTTGGTAATGCACAGTGAGCGGGAAGAAATCCTGGCCCTCTTTCACCGATTTTGCGGCTGTTACAGCGCAAAGCACTACGGTTTCGCCATAGGTCGCCAATACGGCGCCATCGGCTTGACGGGCGATGCGGCCCGTTTCCAGAGTGAGGGTTTTGCCGCCCCATTCCAGACTTACAGTTTTTACATCAAACATAGTTTTTCCTTTTACCCTTCCGCCCAATTGCGCGAAGGGGCCTTCTTAAATTTGCAGGAAATCGTCCTGCGGCGATTTGGGGACTTATGCCCCAATGGCTGCCATCGCCTAATTGCGAAAACACCCCAATTTCAATATGTACAAAATGCAAAAACGGCCCCGAAACCGGAGCCGCTTTTTTGATTATTTACGCAGGCCGAGCTTTTTAATCAGTCCGCCGTACCGTGCTTCATCGATCTTTTTCAGATAAGCGAGCAGCGAACGACGCTTGTTCACCATCATCAAAAGGCCGCGCCGCGAGTGGTTATCTTTATGGTTTGCTTTGAAGTGATCGGTCAGATTGTTGATCCGTTCGGTCAAAATCGCAACTTGCACTTCGGGTGAACCGGTATCGCCTTTATCGCGGCCATGTTCAGCAACCAATTCAGTTTTGCGCTCAGCAGTAATAGTCATATTTTTCCTTCGAACATCTTCGTGTCATATATTAAAGCCGCGAATGACTTTCAGCATTCCTGCGGTGATTTCCATAAGCGCAACAGGCCGCATTTCTGCATCCCGCCCCCAATAGAAACCATCATCCGTGGCAATCCCGGTTAAGACCCGGCCCTGTTGGACCGCCCTTGCCTGTTCCGGGGAGAGATTAAGAGCCGGGATGTCGTCCAGCCCTGCCTCCATTGGCAAGATGATATCGTCTAGGCCCGCGCCTTGGCCGAAAGCGTTCAACTTGTCCAGCGAAATCGCCTGATCCACGGTGAACGGCCCCGCTTTCGTGCGGCGCAGCATCGACACATGACCGGCGGTGCCAAGCGCATGGGCAATATCACGCGCCAGGCTGCGGATGTAAGTGCCCTTTGATACGTGCGCGGTCAGGGTAATGCTTTCACAGCGTTCAATTACACTCTCGTCATTCCCGCGAAGGCGGGAATCCATCTCTGGTGCTGTCCGTTTTATACTGCCGTTTTCTGAATCTTCTGGCTCAGGCGATGGATTCCCGCCTTCGCGGGAATGACGTAGTTCCTTAATTGACAATGCATATACGCTCACACCCCGCGCTTTCATCTCAACAACCTCCCCCGCCCGCGCCAGATCATAAGCGCGCTTACCGTCTATTTTGATCGCGGAAAATGCGGGCGGGATTTGTTCGATAGGCCCGGTGAACTGCGGCAACACCGCTTCAATCTGAGCAATAGTCGGCCGCACATCTGACGTCGCCACCACCTCGCCCTCGGCATCCAGACCCGCCGTCTGCGTTCCGAAGCGAACCGTAAAGTCATAAACCTTGGACGCATCCAGCATCCGCCCACACAGCTTGGTCGCCTCGCCCAGCGCGATCGGCAGCACTCCGGTCGCCAACGGATCGAGCGTGCCGCCATGACCAACCTTGACCTTGCCAAAACCAGCGGCGCGCATATTGCGCTTCACCGCCGCCACAGCCTGCGTTGACCCAAGCCCCAGCGGCTTGTCCAATATGATCCAACCGTTCATCGGCGTCATCCCGCCCATTCATCCTCGAACAGGCTGAACACCATCGTGTCACGGATATGGCCGGTCCAAGTGATCTTGTTCTGACGCAAAGTGCCTTCAAATTGCGCGCCCAGTTTCAGCACCGCGGCCTGTGATCGCTTGTTGCGCGCATCGACGCGCATTTCGATGCGGCGGTATCCGCAATCAAACGCATGCTCAATCATCAGCCGCTTCATCACACAGTTGAACCCGGTACCGCGCACCGACGGCGCAATATAAGTCCCGCCAATCTCGACCACGCCATTGGCGCTATCGAAATCGATAAAGTTGCTCAGCCCGACCAGTTCTTCGCCATTAAAAATAGCAAAACCAACCCAGTCTCCGATCAGATAATGTTTATAGAACGCGCCAAATCCAGCCTCAAAATACTCGCCGATCATACATTGTGGATAGATTTCCCAAATGTCCTGATCCTGCTCATACGCCTCACGCAGCGGTTCGATATAATCATCGATAAACGGCAGCAAATGGACATTGCCCTCGCTCAATCTCTTTGACAGCGGATTGGTCAATTGTGTTTCTCCGTGAAATGTTTGCGGTATCGATCGTTGCCAAGCGCGGCAATTCGCATCATCACCGTAATCCCGCGTTCCCTGCAATTGAAATCCGCTTGCAACAAAACAGCCGAGTTATCTGTAATTTAAAAATAGAGTTTTCCATGCCTAATTTACGTTAATATTTCAATGGCGACCGGGCAATCTGGTCCGGCCTGACGGGGCATTTTACGATCAAAGGTAATAAATGAATCGATAATATCGATATCCAATAAATGGACCATGTCGGTAAAATCAGCTCCATTTCGATATCGCTCTATTGCCCACCTGAATCCGTTCGGATTTCGCAAAATTATACCGTCAATTTCGAGCAGAGATTCCAATAATTCTGCAAGGTCTGCACGGCCATATTGGTACGCGGAGCGCAATACCCATTCGACCTCAATTGCAACGGTATTTGAAACCAACAAATCGCCGCGCGATACAAGCTGATCCACCAGATCCACTTGCGCCGGATCATCTCGCAACAAAATACGCACAACAATGTTGGTGTCTATGGCACGCAAATTGTTCAGACTTTCCAGTCTTTGAAAATCTTGGCAATGCCCGATTTCATTTCTTCTCTGGCGACAGGTGGGCCAGTATATGGGGGAATGCGCCGTTTAAACTCTTCATAACTGATCTTTTTGTGAATGGGTGCCGCCGCCTCCATTACAATCTGGTTGCCGACTCTTTTGACATTCAGGGTTTCCCCCGGCTTTAAATTCAGGGCGTCACGCACATCTTTTGGAATTACGACTTGCCCTTTGACCGATAATTTGGTTTGCGATGACATAGGTAAGAATATACGTCTTACTTTCGCAAAAGTCAACCTTCGCCCTCATCCTCGCCCAAATCCTGCTGCACTTTTGGCGCGGCGAGCAGCTTTTCGATATGCGTTGCTTGGTCAAAGCTTTCGTCAGCGAGAAACTTGATTTTAGCGGCGTATTTCATGCTCACCCGCCCGGCGACTTCCTTTTGGAAAAACGCGGTATTGGTGCGCAGCGCCTTGAGCACCGCTTCCTCATTCGCACCCAGCAACGGCTTAATAAACACCGTCGCGTGGCGCAAATCGGGTGACATGCGCACCTCGGTTACGCTGACGCTAATGTTGGTCAGCAGCTCGTCATGCACCTCCCCGCGCGCCAGCAATTCCGACAAGATATGCCGAAACTGTTCGCCCACACGAAGAAGCCGGACAGAGCGGCCCTCGGGGGATACGTCGTTATGTTTGGCCATCGTTTTCCAGCGGTACCGACATTGTTAACTCAACTATTTTCTCAACATCATCGCGTGCTAGCCCGACGCCATCAAGTATTTGCACTATCTTCGTTCTGTTCTGACAAGCTACAGCAGCGTCAAACGCTTCAATCAGCCCTGCGGCAAATAACCGCTCATTCACCGTCATCCCTGAATAGTTTTCGGTCACAATACCCGTTCACGCTCCTCGACCTCGAATACCTCAAGCATATCGCCTGCCTTGATGTCGTTGGTATCCTCCAGCACGGCGCCGCATTCCATGCCTGCGCGCACTTCGTCGACATCGTCTTTGAAGCGGCGTAGCGATGCAATTTTTGTGGCGCTGATGATAACATCGTCGCGGGTAAGCCTTGTGTTGAGGCCTTTCTTGATAATGCCTTCTGTAACCAGCAAACCAGCAGCTTTGTCGCGCTTGCCAGATTTGAACACGTCCTTAATCTCGGCGCGGCCAACGACCGTTTCGATGATTTCAGGGCCAAGTTCACCGGCCATTTCTTTGGCGATATCCGCTGTCAGATGATAGATCACGTCAAAATATTTCAGCCGCACACCGTCGCGTTTCGCCAGCGCCGCCGCCTTAGTATTGGGCCGCACGTTGAAACCAATCAGCGGTGCTTTGGTTGCCGCCGCCAATATCATATCGGATTCGGTAATGCCGCCCACTCCGGCCAGTAATATCCGCACCTTAATGTCATCGGTGGAGATGTTGTTGAGTGCCGTCACAATCGCCTCGACCGAGCCTTGAACATCGCCCTTGATCACCACCGGATATTCCATCGCCCGCGCAGCCGACAGATGATCGAACAGATTTTCCAGATTGGGCGCTTCTTGTGTGGTCCGCGCTTTGGTCGATTGTTCGGTACGGTACAGCGCAACTTCGCGCGCCCGTGCCTCGTTTTCGACCACAGTCAGGACATCACCCGCCGATGGAACACCGGTCAGGCCAAGCACTTCGACTGGCATGCCCGGCGTTGCTTTGGCAATTTGCTTGCCCTTATCGTCAAAGACCGCGCGAACCTTGCCGCTTTCGCTGCCGACAACGAATATGTCGCCGCGTTGCAATGTGCCGCGTTTGATCAGTACCGTGGCAACAGCGCCGCGGCCCTTGTCGAGCTGCGCCTCAACCACAATGCCCTCAGCGGGACGGTCCGGGTTGGCGCGCAGCTCCATCAATTCGGCCTGCAACGCCAGTTTTTCAAGCAAAGTATCAAGGCCGGTTTTCTTCAGCGCAGAAATTTCAACATCCTGAACTTCGCCGCCCATGGCCTCGACCACAACTTCATGTTCCAAAAGGCGCTCACGGATCCGCTGCGGATTTGCGCCCTCTTTGTCCATCTTGTTGATGGCAACGATCATCGGCACTCCGGCGGCCTTGCAATGTTTGATCGCCTCGATTGATTGCGGCATCAAGCCGTCATCGGCGGCGACCACCAAGATCACAATGTCGGTGACGCTTGCGCCGCGTTGGCGCATTTGGGTGAAGGCTTCATGGCCCGGCGTATCCAGGAACGTAATGACGCCGTTATCTTTGGTCTGCACCTGATACGCGCCAATATGCTGGGTAATCCCGCCGGCTTCACCAGAAACAACGTTCGCGCCGCGCAATGCGTCAAGCAAGCTGGTCTTGCCGTGATCGACATGACCCATAACCGCCACAACAGGTGGGCGCGGCTTCATGGTCGCCGGATCGTCCTGTTCGCCTTCATCGTCATGGACAATGTCGATGTCCGATTCAGAAACGCGGATAATATTGTGACCAAATTCTTCGATCAGCAATTCCGCTGTGTCCTGATCAATTGTCTCGGTCAGCGTAATCGGCATGCCCATTTTGAACAAGGACTTGACCAAGTCGCTGCCCTTTTCGGCCATCCGGTTACCCAATTCCTGAACGGTGATCAGTTCAGGAACGATGACATCGCGGCTTTGCTTGGGCTGCGCCTCGCGGCGACCTCCTCCGCCATGCAGACGCTTTTCCTTTTCGCGGGCACGCTTAAGTGCAGCGAGCGAACGCGCACGTGCGCCTTCGTTATCATCGAGCGCGCGGGTCACGGTCAACTTGCCCGATTGGCGGCGATCATTACGATCTTTTACGCCGGGACGTTGCGGCGCTTTCTTGACCTCTTCACGCTCAGGGCGCTTGGGCGCTTCAACCGGCGTGAAACGGCGCGCAGCAGGCGGTGATGCCGCCGCAGGTGCCGCAGCTTCATCGCTGACTTCCGAAGTTTCAGCGACTACGGCCGCAGGCTCGGTTACAACCGCGGCTATAGTTTTTTCAGCCTCGCGGTTTTCGGCGGCACGGTTGCGTTCCGTTTCGGCGGTTTTGGCGCGCTGTTCATCCTCACGGCGGCGGTTATCTTCTTGAATATCAAGACGCGCAACTTCGGCATCGCGCAGCAGCTTTGCTTGCCGTTCCTGACGCGACATAATGTCGTTGGCGGGCGCCTTTGTCAGAGGTGCAGCCACCGGTGCAGGCGCAGCGGCAACAGGCGGCGGCGGCGGCGCAGCAACTTCGGGCTCGGCCTCGTATCCGGGCTTGCCAACCAGCTTGCGGCGCTTAACCTCGACGACAACTTTGTTGGTGCGTCCGTGGCTAAAGGTCTGTTTGACTTCGCCGGACTGAACAGAGCGCGTCAAACCCAGTGGCTTGCGCGTCAAAGTCGGCTTATTTTCGTTTTCGTCACTCATTACAGACCCAGTCCTTACTCATCATTCGTGGAGGATGCAGCTTCATTGCGCTGCTGCGCCCCGCATTGCGGCGGAGCTATACTGCATCCATTAAAATTTAGCCAGCGTCCAAGGTGATGCTTCACCCGTTCAGCCGCCTTTTTGTTGATCAAAGCCACATGGACCGCATTGGTGCGCCCGAGTGCCTGTGAAAGTACATCGCGATCCACCGGCAGCTTTACGCCGCCTTTGCCGGAACCCTCTTCGTCGTTGCCAACGCGCAAAGACTGGTCACGTTTGCCGGAGCCATCGCTGCTGGCATCGCTCGCGTGCAAGAGCAAATGCACTTGCCCGGAGCGCGCCGCCGCGTCGATTTTCTCGGCCCCCAAAATAAGATGTCCGGAACGCGCCTCTAAACCGAGCCGGTCCAAAAATGCCTTTTCAAGGGCAATGCCAATCCGGCCAGCGAAATCGTCGAGCAATTTGACATTGGGGTCCTTGAACGCCCGTTTCAAAACGCCGCTCAATTTGCCTTTGGCTATTGCAGCCTCCAGCTCATCGCGCGCCACGCCTATCCATGCGCCTCTACCGGGAGCTTTGCCGTGAACATCGGGCGCAACGGTTCCATCCGGGCCGAGCGCAAGGCGGATTAGCGTGCTGGCTTCAGCACGGTCTCCGCTCAAGACGCATTTCCTAACAGGAACTGCTGTGTCTAGTTGCTCTAGTTTATCATTGCGAGGTGTCCGCGGCAATGGCGTCCTCCTCTGTAAACCAGTGCGCGCGCGCGGCCATGATGATCTCATTGCCTTGCTCTTCAGACAAGCCGAACACCGCGAGGATACCCGCTTTGTCTTCGGCGCGCTTGCGTTCAGTGCGTTCGTTGCGATCATTGTTACCACGGCGCGTTTCGGTCCGTGCTTTTTGGATCAATTCATCCGTAGCCAGATCGGCAAGATCGTCGAGCGTCTTTATGCCTGCCTTGCCCAGAACCACGAGCATTACCTCGGTTAGGTGCGGCAATGCAGCCAAATCATCTTCGACGCCCAGTTCACGGCGTTCGGTGCGTGATGCTTCTTCCTTGCGCTCCAACGCTTCTTGCGCCCGGCTTTGCAACTCAGCGGCAAGATCATCGTCAAAGCCTTCGATCAGCGCGATTTCCTCAATGGCAACATAGGCAACTTCTTCCAGCTCGCCAAAACCTTCGGCGACCAGCAACTGCGCCAAAGTTTCATCGACGTCCAACTCGTTTTGGAACATTTCAGAACGCTCAACGAACTCTTTCTGGCGCTTCTCGCTCGACTCGGCTTCGGTCATAATGTCGATGCCGCGTCCGGTAAGCTGTGATGCCAAACGCACGTTTTGACCGCGCCGGCCAATGGCGAGTGACAATTGATCGTCGGGCACAACAACTTCGATGCGGTTTTCATCTTCATCGATGACAACGCGGCTAACCGTTGCCGGTTGCAATGCGTTGACGATGAAAGTTGCGGTATCTTCTGACCAAGGAATGATGTCGATTTTCTCGCCCTGCATTTCTTGGACGACGGCTTGCACACGGCTGCCCTTCATACCAACGCATGCGCCAACCGGATCAATCGAACTGTCATAGCTGATCACGCCGATCTTGGCGCGGCTGCCCGGGTCGCGTGCTGCTGCCTTAATCTCGATCACGCCGTCGTAAATTTCGGGCACTTCCTGTGCAAACAGCTTCTTCATGAAATCTGGATGCGCGCGCGACAACAGGATTTGCGGACCGCGATTTTCGCGCTGCACTTTCATAATCAGCGCGCGGACGCGGTCACCGTTACGAACGGCCTCACGCGGGATTTGTTGGTCGCGGCGGATCACGCCTTCTGCGCGGCCCAGATCAACAACCACATGGCCGAATTCAACCGACTTGACGACGCCGGTTATGATTTCACCGGCACGGTCTTTAAATTCTTCATATTGACGCTCACGCTCTGCATCGCGAACTTTTTGAAAGATCACTTGCTTGGCGGATTGTGCGTCGATCCGGCCCAGATCAACCGGCGGCAATGGGTCAACGATAAAATCGCCAACAACCGACCCCTTTTGAAGCTTTTCAGCCTGTTTCAGATCGACCTGCTTGAAATGGTCATCGACCTCTTCAACCACTTCGACGACGCGCCATAGGCGCAGATCGCCGGTTTGCGTATCCAGTTTGGCACGAATATCATTCTCGGCACCATAGCGCGCCCGCGCTGCGCGCTGAATTGCTTCTTCTAACGCTTCAATAACGATCGCTTTATCGATCATTTTTTCCGTCGCAACGGCGTTCGCAATTGCTAGCAATTCAGCCTTGTTGGCAGAAATCGGATTGGCCATGGTTCAGTCTTCCTGTTCGTCTTCTGGGGTTTCGTCTTGCTCGACTTCGTCAGCCCCGTCACTCTTGATCGGGGCAGTTGACGCAATCAAGCGATCTGTCAAGGTCAGCTTTGCGCTTTCAACATGTTTCAGTTGAAATTGGGTGGTTCCATTTTTGCGGTCATCAATCGTAATCGCGTCGCCAACGACGCCGATTAAATCCCCGCGCAGCGATTTGCGGCCATCGACCAATTCAGCCAGCTTAATGCTCGCTTCATGCCCCGCCCAGTCAGAAAAATCTGACAGGCGTGTTAGCGGACGGTCAATACCCGGCGAACTAACCTCCAACCGGTATGGCTCCTCAATCGGATCAAGTTCGTCAAATTTTTCCGATACCCGCCGTGACAATGCCGCGCAATCCTCGATCACCAGCTGGCGGGTATCGGGGCGTTCGGCCATAATCTGCAGCGTCAGGCCATCCTCTGCATTCAACCAAATCACGCGCACCAGATCAAAACCCAACGCATTGGCTTCGGGTGTAATCAGCGGGATCAAGGTGTTAATATCGGTCAATCGCGGCTCGTTCAATCAAGGGTGAAACAGCAATAACTTTTCGCGCCGGCCCCGTATGGCGCCAGCCCCAACAAAGTATCACAATTTCGGGATGACGGTCATCTAGACTCGGCCCGCACGAATTGCAATTGATTTCGGTGGGGGTTGGGTGTTTCCATAAAATCCTCCCCGGCAAGGTGAGGACTATCGCGCGGCACTGTCAACTTACGTCACCCGCCAGCCAGTATCACCACCATCCCCGCCGCCACGCTGATCGCCAGCACCTTGAACAAGCCCAGCTTCAACCGCAGCAGCAATACCGCCGCCAACAGTGACAATATCAGCGCCCAGATATTCAAACTGGTCCAAACCGGCCATTCCACTTTCAGAACACCGGCCTCAAATATCGTCACCTCGGCAAACAGGAAATGCAGCGCGAACCACAGCGCCAGATTGGCAATCACGCCAACGACTGCCGCCGTCACTCCGACCAGTGCAGCGGATACAGCCTTATTGGCGCGCAGCCTTTCGATATAGGGCGCGCCTGCGAACACCCACAAAAAGCATGGCAAAAACGTCACCCAACTGGTTAGCAGCCCGCCAAGTATGCCCGCCAGCATCGGGTCCAACCCGCCCGGATTGCGGTACGCGGCCAGAAACCCGACGAACTGCAATACCATCACCAGCGGCCCCGGGGTTGTCTCCGCCATGCCCAATCCGTCGAGCATTTCGCCTGGCAACAGCCAGTGTTTCGTGGTCACCGCAACCTGCCCGACATACGCCAAAACCGCATAAGCCCCGCCAAAGGTCACAATCGCCAGCGTGCTGAAGAAACTGCCAATGTCGGTCCAGATCGACGCGCTGCCGGTGCCAAAATACAATGCCGCCATTGTTGCCGCCCATAATAGAGCGAGTATCGCACTGACCAGAAATGTGTGGGCATGGACTTTTTCCGCAGCAAATTTAGCTTCACCGGGCTGCCGCATAAAATACCAGCCAGCGAATGCCGCCGTCAACACGACAATCGGAAATGGTACCGCAAACAGCACCAGTGCCAGAAATGCTGCGACCGCAATGATCTTGGCTGCTGTAGTATTCAAAGCCTTGCCGCCAATGCGGATCAACGCACCGACGACGATCGCCACCACCGCCGCCTTCAACCCAAAGAACAATCCCGCCATCCAGCTTGCATCGCCCAATGTGACATATAAAATCGACAGCGCCATGATCGCCAGCACGCCCGGCAACACAAACAACGTACCGGCCAGCAATCCGCCGCGCGCGCCGTGCATCATCCAACCGCAATAGGTGGCCAGCTGCATCGCTTCTGGTCCGGGCAACACCATGCAAAAACTCAACGCATGCATGAACCGCGCATCGTCGATCCAACGTTTTTCATCGACCAATATCCGGTGCATCACCGCAATCTGTCCGGCGGGCCCGCCAAAGCTGAGCGCCGCGATCTTGGCCCATGCCGGAAACGCGCCTGATAGAGAGGGGATAGGCTCGCGCGGTAAATGGGTATTTGCGGATTGCGGTAAATCGACCATATAAAGCTGATGCATCAAAAATCCACATCAAGCCAATGAGAAATTGAGCAGCATAAAAAGGACAAGCCATGAAATCTGTCGTCACTTTATCCGTTTTGTGCATGACCGTTGCCGCTTGCGGCGCGCAGCCAGTGGGTGCCGGGTCTGATCTCCCGTTCAAAACGGAAGTCATGGCCACATTCGATGAACCGTGGGCGATGACTTTCATTCCCGGAACCGAAACCGCATTGGTGACTGAAAAAGGCGGCAATCTGCTATTTTGGGAGAAGGGCAAGAATTCCGTCGCCATCGCGGGCGTGCCGAAGGTGGACTATGACGGGCAAGGCGGATTGGGCGATATTGTGCTGTCTCCAAATTTCGGCTCGACCAACGAAATCTATTTGAGCTGGATCGAAGCGGGCGAAAAGCGCACTCGCGGCGCTGTCGTCGGTATAGCTAAATTAACGAAAAGCGCAAATGGCGCTGCGTCATTGGGGCCGATGAAAGTCATTTGGCGGCAGTCCCCAAAAACCACTGGCAGCGGCCATTATTCCCACCGCATGGCGTTCTCGCCAGATGGCAAGCATCTGTTTATCGGTTCCGGCGAGCGGCAGAAATTTGAACCGGCACAGAATATGGACATGAACTTGGGCAAAATATTGCGGCTGTTTCCCGATGGCAGCGTTCCCGCCGACAATCCCTTTTTCACAGCAGGCAATCCCGTGCGCTCACAAATTTGGTCGCTGGGCCACCGCAACATCTTGGGCCTAGCGTTCGACGACAAAGGCCAATTGTGGAATCAAGAAATGGGGCCAAGCGGCGGGGATGAGCTAAATTTGGTGCTAGAGAAAGCCAATTATGGCTATCCCATTGTGTCGAACGGCGACCATTATGGCGGCGGCGACATCCCTGACCATAAGCCGGGCGACGGATTTGAGGCTCCGAAAGTTTTCTGGAATCCGGTGATTTCACCAGCGGGTTTGCTATTCTATAATGGCGATCTATTTCCTGAATGGAAGGGGTCAATGTTCATTGGCGGCCTAAGCAGTGAGGCTTTGATACGCGTCAAAATCAACGGTCAATCGGCCACCAAAGCGAACCAATGGGACATGGGCACACGTATCCGTGAGGTAGAGCAAGGCCCGGACGGCGCGGTTTGGGTGTTGGAAGACGGCGATGGTGGCCGCCTGCTGAAACTGACCCCGAAATGATGGGTGGCTAGTTCTAGGTTGTGCTGACATATAGAATTAAAACACTTTAAAACAACATCTTCGTCATTCCCGCGAAGGCGGGAATCCATCACCGGACCTGGCAAAACTAAGCCACCTTGCTTAAAATTCGAGTGCAGGTGATGGATTCCCGCCTTCGCGGGAATGACGATATTTTTTTAAGCCCTAAAATTGCCGCCCCAAAGCCTATTGTGCCGCTGTCACGGTACCCGATAGGTCGGCCAAAAATGCCCTCACCCGCTGCGCATTCACGCCAAGGTCGCTTTGGCCGACGCGGCTGACGGATCGCATATCGACAATGCTGCCTGTCCCGTCCTGCGTTGAACGAACGCGCAATACAACGTCATCTTTAAAGCGGAACAAGGCGGTCGTCGCGGTTGCTTCCAATCGGCCTTCGGACGGGATGTTTGACACAATCTCCCAATCCCGGTCTTCGGCAACGCGTGCTGCCTTCGCCATCACCGCATTAACGGGCTGGTTAATCCGGACCGACCGGATGTCGCCGTAAGCTTTTTGATGCAGCAACGTCCAACGCTGTGTCGGGCTCATTCCCTTCATTTCATCGTCGTCAGCGCCCGGAATGTTGTCCAAATTATCGGCGCGGATGGCAAGCGTTTGGAACGTCGGCGCATCCGCCAAGTCCGTCGATACATCATGAATAGCGGGAACCGAACTCGCTGTGACCGCCAAACTCGCCATCCAGCCAACGTAAATTAAACCCACCAAGGTCGCCAGCCAAAGCAAAGGTCGGCGCGGCTTTCCGGTTTTCCCGCCGCGCCAGATAAAGAACGCCCCAAGAAAAAACGCCGCAGCGCCAACAAACGGAGAATAAAAGACAGCAGCCAAGCCATTTTGCCAAGGCCAAATCCCAAATCCCGAACCCAGCGGCCCCAACAATCCCATCAGGCATGCGGCGACCGCAATGACCAAAACCAACGAAGTCTGCCAGTCGCTTTGCAGAGACAATGCTCCCTTGGTTTCGGTAGGTACAGGCGGTTTATCCCAACCTTGAGTGGCTGCATTGCTTTCATCCATCGTCGACATCCCCGTTTAGTTCAACTCCGTTCCAAGAGGGTTAGCCCAGTTCGAAAGCAATTACAAATTGCGATAGACAAAATTCGCAGCCGCTGACATGGCGCTGCGATGCCAGTGCAGCGGGTTTTGTTCTGATATCTCTGGCTGTCATCACGTTCTTGCCTCAACTACATTTAGCAGAAGAAAAGCGATAAGTATCTTGCCCACATTAGTCCCGCTTAACGCCAGCAATCAAAACGACATTGATCAGCTATTGGATGCTGCCTTTGGATTGGATCGGCGCGGCCGGACGGCGTATTTGCTGCGCGCAGGTGTCTCGCAAATTGACAGCATGTCATTTTGTTTGATGGCCGATGATGGCGTGCTTATCGGTAGCATCCAATGCTGGCCCATTAAAATCGCTGCTGATGATGACGAGCAATTTCCCATGGTGCTTGTCGGGCCGGTCGCCGTTGCACCCGACCGGCAGAACCAAGGCTTGGGTCATATCCTGATGAATGCGGCGCTGAACGCGGCATTGCTGGAGGGCAATCCGTCTTTGGTTATGATCGGCGATCCCGATTATTACCGGCGATTTGGTTTTGGCGCCGACGAGACAGGCGGATGGAAATTGCCCGGACCATGGGAGGCGCACCGCCTGCTATTGCGCAACGAAGGAGAATATGAGTTGCCAGTGCTGGGAACATTGAGCGCGGACTGTCAAGATTGAGGCTTTGCAGCGCGCCTTCCGCAATCTATCTAACCCAAATGCCCTATGCACCGCCGCCCGAACTTTCCACATTGTCGCTTTCGCAAGTCGCCGAACTTATCGCGGCGCGCGCTTTGCCTGCGGTCAACGACTGGAACCCGACCATCGAAGGCGATAGCGAGATGCAGATATTGGCGGACGGGCGCTGGTATCACCAAGGCGGCGAGATAACGCGGCCAGCGATGGTGCGCGCATTTGCGTCGCTGCTGCGCTGTGATGCGGATGGGCGGCATTATCTGGTCACGCCCTATGAGAAGTTGTCGATTGTCGTCGATGATGCGGCGTTCATCGCAGCCGAGCTGTTGAGCGAAGGTGACGGTGAACAGCGCAACCTGGTATTTAGGCTCAACACCGATGATTTGGTGATTTTGGATGCAGAACATCCGTTGGTGATGCGCGAAGTGAACGGCATATTTCTGCCCTATATAAACGTGCGCGGCGGGCTATGGGCGAAGCTTTCACGGCCAGTTTACTATGAAATGGCCGAATTGGCGCTTGCCGAAAATCCAGAAAATCCCGGCTTGTTTAGCTCGGGGAAATTTTTCGCGTTTGGCAAAATGGCATGACCCCGCTTTACAAACGATTGGAAGCGGCAATCGATCCTGCGCGTTTCGTAACGTTCGAAGACGAAAGAATGTTTGCCGTGACTGGTCACCGTGCGGCGGCGGTATTGATTGCGATTACCGACAGGCCGGAACCGGGTGTGATCCTGACACTGCGTCCTGATTTTCTGCGCAGCCATGCCGGGCAAGTCGCATTTCCGGGCGGAAAGATCGACGACAGCGACCACAATGAAATCGCCGCCGCATTGCGTGAAGCGGAAGAAGAGCTCGCGATTCCGGCCGATTTCGTCAACGTCGTGGGCGTCACTGACGTCTATTTTTCTGGCAGCGGTTACCGGATAACCCCGGTTGTCGCAGTCATCCCGCCCGACCTTAATCTGGTCGCCAACCCAAATGAAGTAGAAGACTGGTTCGAAGTGCCACTGCATTTCCTTACCGATCCTGCGAACACCGTCAAAAAAAGTGCGACTTGGAACGGTCACGAGCGTGAATATTATGACATGAATTGGCAGGGGCGCCGAATTTGGGGTGTGACTGCGGGGATTATCGCCAATTTTGTCCGGCGCTTACGTCAGGATGAAGTCATTGGCTGATCCGCTTTTACCACCTGCCGAATGGCTTAGTTCGCCAGCGTTAACGCGGGTCGTTGCTGCGTTAACCGACGGCAGCAACAGGCCGCGTTTGGTGGGCGGCGCAGTTCGCGATTGCCTGTTGGGGCTGGCCGTTTCCGACATTGACCTGGCAACACCAATCCCGCCAAAAGAAGTGATCAAGCGCCTCGAACAATCCGGCATTAAAGCCATCCCAACGGGCATTGATCACGGCACCATTACCGCTGTTTCCAGCGGGCAAAACTTTGAAATCACCACATTGCGCCGCGACGTTTCCACCGATGGCCGCCGCGCTACGATTGCATTTTCGGACGATTGGCGTGAAGATGCCGCGCGGCGTGATTTTACGATGAACGCGCTTTATGCCGATCCGGTTTCGCGCGAGATTTTTGATTATTTTGGCGGCTTGCAAGATTTGCAGAGCCATCATTTGCGCTTTATCGGCAACGCGGCAGAACGCATTGCTGAGGATCATTTGCGGATACTGCGCTATTTCCGTTTTTTGGCGCGCTTTGGCGTCACTCAGGTTGATGCAGAAGCAATTGCCGCATGTTCCGATGCCGCGAACAGCCTGATGGCGCTGTCACGTGAACGCATTGCCAGTGAATTGATGAAAATCATCACCACAGCAGATCCCACATTCGCGGTTTCGCTCATGATTGGGGGCGGTATCTTCTCGCCGTTTCTGCCTGAGTTAGATCATGATGCGCTCACCAGACTGTCCCGGCTCATCGCGCGGGAACGTGAATTTGGGATTGCCGCAACGCCGTCGGCGCGCTTGATAGCCATCTTACCGGCGGAGCCGTTGACGGTCGACAAAATTGCCATGCGGTTGAAATTGTCAAATCGAATGCGCAGCGAATTGGCGATATTGCTGCGCTCGCCGTCGCTGCCAACGCCCGAAAACATCCGTTCATTTGCATATTTTAGCGACCTGAGCGCCGCCTATGATGCCGGATTGCTGTTTGCGAGCGAGGCAAGTGTGCGCGAATGCATCGCAAGATTGGCCAATTGGCAAGTGCCGCAATTTGCATTCAAGGGCGGCGAGCTAATCAAACGTGGTTTGACGGCTGGGCCGATAGTGGCAAAAACGTTGCAAAGTATCGAGAAGAAATGGGTTGCTGCGGAGTTTCCAAATGGCGACAATTTCGCCAAATTGGTCGATCAAGAAATATCAGCCGCTCTGTTGTCTGCCAAAAAAGTATAAGCGGCTTCGGCTGTTAGTGGACGGGCGTATAGAAATCCTTGGCCAACGGAGCAGCCCAGCTTTCGCAGGGCGTCTGAAGTTTCAATTGTTTCAATGCCTTCTGCCGTTGTTTTCATTCCCAAACTGCGTGCCAACGACAATACCGTTCGCACAATCGCACGCTTATCGCGGCTTTCGAGCATGCCATGAATAAAGCTGCGATCAATCTTTAACACGTCGATGGGCAGCTGCTGCAAATAAGCGAGGTTTGAGTAGCCGGTGCCGAAATCATCCATCGCCAGACTGGTGTTCAGGCCCTTTAATGCTTCCAATATTTTCTTGGCGCCATCGGGATCAGAGACAAAGGCGCTCTCGGTCAATTCAATCGTCATGCGGCTACCGCAAATTCCGGCGTCCTTGATGGCGGTGGAAACGGCATCGACAACATCGTCGCGCAGCAATTGTACCGCCGACATATTAACCGATATTTTGAACGGCAATTCACCGGCGGCGCGGCTGTCCCAGCTCTTGATGGTCCGGGCGGCTTCGGCCAAGGCCCACCGGCCCAGCGGCACAATTAAACCGCTTTCTTCGGCGACCGGAATGAAATCAACTGGAGAAATAAAGCCGAGATCGGGGTGTTCCCATCGCGCCAGCGCTTCAAATCCATTGATCCGGCCGCTCTGCATATCCATCAAGGGTTGATAATGTAATTGCAGCTCGCCGTTCTGCAACGCCCGCCGCAGGTCGGTTTCTATGGAAAAACGTTGCCTTGCGGTGTCAACTGCTCCATCCGAGTAAAGTTCGAACTGCTTGCTGGCTTTGGCGCGTTTCAGGGCAATTTGGGCATATCTGATGATGTCAGACGGATCGTCCCGTCCGGTTCCGCCCAATGCCGCCGCAAATGCGCATTCAACCTGTATTTCCAGACCCGATAATTGACAAGGCTCGGCCAAAGCCGCGGCCAATCTTTGGGCTATACTATCAATACGTTCGCCGTCTTTTTCCAGCTCGACAAACAACGCAAACTCATTACCGCCCAATCGGCCCAAAATTTCGTTCCGCCGAACGCGCGAGTGCAGCCGCCTTGCAATCGTGATGATCAATTCATCGCCAGCCAACGCACCAACGGATTCGTTTATCCGGCTAAACCGCGCCAAATCGACAAGGATGATCGCATACTTCATCCCGTCGCCGGACGAGGATTGTTTGTCCGCCAAAGCGCAAATGCGCTTTTCAACCTCTTCTTCAAAACCGCTGCGATTGAAGAATCCGGTTAAACTGTCGCTCAACATTTCGCGGCGCAGGTTCATCCGGCTTTTTGCTTCTGCCGTGCGGTCAACAAACGAAAATAGAAACTTGTCTTGATCTTCGCCGAATCGCGCAATGTTGATTTCCAACTCGCGTGGATTGACCAAATCCGAAGACTGCCAACATTCAAAATGGGATTGCCGGTCCTGATCTACCATCGCAAGCATCCGCCGGGCGAATGCGGCAAGGTCAAAATCTGCTTCGCGATGCTCGCCTAAAACTACGTTATTAAACTGAGCATTAGCGGCGATTTGGACGATGGAATCGGATTCCCACGCAAACACCGCAGCGGCAATAGGCAACGACGACACCCACGCATATTGCATCGGCATCGCATGCACAGGTTCAGCATTTTTATCACTTAATTCGTAACAAACCGGCGACCCATGGGCAAAATTTTGTTTGCTCCACATCTTCATGTGAACGTTCATAACGGGCAAATGTAAACAATTGTCACCAAGGTTTTAAAAAAAGTGTGATTAATTTTATTGCGCGCCCAAATGCGCCAACATCGCAATAAATCTATTCCGTGACCCGTTTACCGCCGCCTGTTTCCAGCCACCATGTTTGCTGCCATCCGGTGCGATCATCAATTGGCTCGCCGTTTTTGTTGCGCGCAGGTTTATAGCGGAACCGCTGTTCGATTAACCGGCACGTAGTCGCATCCAATTCGGCATTTCCGCTGGATTTCTTGATCGTGCAATTCGCGACATTTCCTGATGCGAGCACGGTAAAATAGGCGGTTACTGTGCCGCCGACTTTTGCCTTGGCTGCTTCTCTTGGATAATCCTTGTTACTGATTTTACCGGATTGATATTCCGCCCGCGAAGCGATAGCCAAACGGCCGCCATCGCCGCGTCCGCCTGCACCGGTGCCATCGCCTTGCCCGCCTGCGCCTGTGCCAGGTCCGGCTTGGTTGGAATTTCCCGCTGTTTGATCGTTGCCTTTGCCCGCTTTTGGCGCGGTCGGAGTGGCTTCCTTAATTTTAATCTGCACCTTTGCTTTGGGTGCTTCTTTCGGCGATGCCTTGGATTTGATGTTTTTTGCCGACGCTTTGCCTGTCGGTTTTTCCTGTTTGACTTTTTCCACTTTGGGCGCAGGCGGCGGCGGGGGCGGCTCCGGTGCCGTTATGTTTGAAACTTTCAGCACGCTGCGGGTGGTTTCGACCACGTTTATGCCAAAACCCGCCAACAGCAAGTAGCCAATACCAAGATGCAAAACGACGACAGCCACCGCCGACGCAATCCGGTCGCGTTTTGATTGGTCCGCAAGATTTGGTACTTGCGTCAACAACATCACCCTAACGCTCCCAAGAATATATTGGCTTAATCAAACCGATTGTTACGCGGAAATCCGTTGGGTGGCAATCGTCCGGCGGCACCGCGCGCCACGCGCCACAGCGACATATCGTTTTCCGTGCGGGTGCGTCCGCTGTCGCCGCCCATGGCCCAACTTAACCCTTCGCTCATCCGGAAGCATAGGGCATCAGCCAGTCCGCCGTCTTTATAGCGTTGCAGCGTAACCCCCTGCCCCTTTGCCATTTCGGGCAGCTCGGTTAGCGGGAACGCGACCAGTTTCCGGTTGTCGCCAACCACCGCGACATATTCGTCCTTCTTCGCCTCGTCACTGGCGGGTTCGGGCGGGGCAACGCGGACCACTTTCAACCGCACCGGCGA
>JAYUPJ010000083.1:0-7716 GCA_043760195.1 Sphingomonadales bacterium
GTTGCCAAAATCGGCCAGTTGCAAGTCCTCAAACACCGCGTAGCAGATACCTCTGAACGCCGGGCATCTGGCCGATCCTTCGGCTGACGCGATCAACGGATCCAAAACCTGGTCGCCCTCGCCGCGATAAAATCTGAAACTAGTTTGCGTTTTGAAATCACCGGCACTGCCGCGAAGCAAATTGCCGTCTGCCCAAATGCGGCCAACGCGTCCGACCGGACGGCTGGACAGGGCGACGGCAAAACTCGCGGAATAGGAATATTGCACCGCCGAAGGCCGCCCCTTGCCGCCGCCATTTTTCGACTTGCGTTCGATCAGGTCCGTCGCCCAAAATACACTTCCGGCAATCCGGACTGCGCCAAAAACTGCGGGTATCATATTGCCATAGCTTGACGTTTGAACACCAAGTTCTTTCAGCCTGGGGCCTTCAGCGCCTTTGCCTCCGAAAATTCTGCTATCGATCGCTTGCCCGATGGCCGATCCGATCATTCCGCCGATCGGCCCGCCAAAATGCTTGCCAACAGCGCCCAAAATTATTGTTGCCATATTGTTATCTCCTGTCCCGCCAGATGCAAGCTATCGGCCACGGCGAAGGCGCGGGCATCATCACGATCTGGCCCAGTCCGGCATGGGCATGAACATATCCGCCGGGGACACAAATCATCAGATGCTGCTGACGGGGCGCGGTGAGCGCAAGCGCGATATCGCCCGGCGCGGCTTCGCCAATTTCGCCTGTCCGTAAAAAACCAAGGCCGCGCAAAAAGCGGCAAATCCTATCTTCGAAATCTCCACGCAGTTGATAGTGGAAATCACCGGAGAGTTCGGCAGCATGCACAACTAAGCCGACACAATCTAAAGCAGTGCCGGGAAGCATCGCATGCAGACGAAAAGCCACGCCGATCTGTTCCATTGCCCGCCGCGCCGTCCGCTCGCCGCGCTGCTGCGCCATCATCCTGCCCCCGGATAGCGCGTCAGCAGATCACTGCCGGGCAAGAAAGGCTCACCGCGAAAATTGATCGCGTTGCTAAACCGGGTTGAGCAAGTGGTAATTGTTTTGTCGCAGCCTTGCGATATTAGCGCAAGCGTGCCCACTTCGACTGCAAATTCCGGTTTGTTGGCCAACACAAGCGTCCCAAAATCACTGCTCAGTATCTGGCCGGTCAAACCGTTGTTTGCCCCGCCTATCCAGCGCAGGCTGCCATAAGCAAATGCATTCGCGCCGCCAATAATTTGCGGACTATCAAAGGCAAAACTGTCGCCGTTCACCAAATTTACCCGCACGAGATGTTGGAATCTTTGTGCATTCAAACCGCAGGCATTGCCGCAGAAACTTGCCCGGCAACCGGGGGATGTTTGCGGAACAACCGGTGCGTCAAGAAACGCGGTCAAACCCCGCAATTCGGTTTCGAATCCAATATCTGAAAAGCTGACTTCACCCCATTCACCTTCGGCCAGAACGCGAATTTCGGCCTGCGGAGCGGTCCAATCGAACAGGAATATGGAAAGCCGCGCGTTGTCCCAGCGGCCTGATTTCAGATCATCTTCGCGAATTGCCGATGCGTTGATCGCGCCGGAAACTTCCAGACCGTCGGCTTCGATACCGATGCTTTGCGTAATAGAGGTCGGCTGCATGCCGGGGCTGGCGCGGTAACGAAGCCCGCCGATAACGATATCATGGTCATGCGAAGTGAACCCCAACGTCACCCCGTCGCGCCGTTCCAATCGCCAGCCATAGGCGCTGGTCGTCACCGGTCCGATTAGCCAAGGCTCGGTCATGCCGGCTCCCTGATTTCGATCAATGGCACCGAGGGCATTTCGCCAGCCTCATGCGAAAATCGGCTGATTTCAATCCGGTCATCGGCAAAGCGAACGGGGACATCAAACAGAAAACCAGCGGTGATGATCGACCCCGGCGGCGGCGGCAAAGTAAAGGCAATTTTGCCTCCACCCGATAGCGCCCATGATTGCGAGATTTGGCCATCAACGGCGATCAATATGCTTGTTGCGGCAGGCCGAGTTATCAAACGGCGTTGCGCAAATTCTGCTGCGCCATAAATTTTGGTCAACTGGAATAGAGTGTTTACGCCGTCACCGACGCCCAATCGTTGGTCGCTTGCCGACGGCAGTTTAGTCATTCCGTTGGAACTATTGTCAAATGGATCACGCAACCGGAAACCAACCGCAGGTCCGCGTCTCGCCCGAAAAAATGCTAACAGAATTCCAAGCTCTTCGTCTGAACGAACCCCCGGCGCGGCATCATAGTTTAATCGCGCATCGGCCCATGCGCTGTTGCGCCGCTCATGCCCTGACAACGTCGTTACAACGTTCGTTGAAAATTCGGCCGATGCGCTGGCCGAACGTCCGATTTCTATTGGAAATAATATGTCGTCAAAGGACTGCACGTCTTGTTCCTCTTCATCACCGATTTCGAAATGGGTAAAACCGTCGCGCGCGATTTGCGGCAGCGCCCAGACATAGGTCTGTGCTGTGCCCCGCTTCAGGCTCTGCTGAACGGAATATTCGATATCGCGCCACTGAAAATTCTCTTCCGGGCGCAGCACAAATCCGGCGAAATAATGTTGCTGCGTTATCGGATAGCCTAGCCGTTCGGTCATCAGCGGCACCCCGCGCTGGGTTGCGCCGTGATTGCCCGTCGTGACCCAGTCATAGTCCTCCAACTGCAACACATCGAACGCCGGAGCCGCCCAGCCCACCGGAACATTTGCCCGCTTCGCTTCGGGCGCTAACGGGTCGAGCACCGTTGGCAGGTATACCAAAAGATGCGTTTCTGCGCCGCTTGCACCTGCTTCATCCATCGCTGCCGTTGCCAAAGCCGAAGTGGACTGCGCCAAAATCGCACCAGCCATGTCCAGCATGGCATTTTGTGCCGCGTTCTTCGGTCCGGCGATCTGCGGGATGGATGTATTGAAAGCGCCAAATACAGATGATGCCGCTGCATCATAAAGGCAGATCCGGCCATCCGGCATGATCCACCACCATGGTTCTCCAATCTGGAATTTGACCGGCAACCCAGCTTCTTTCAGAACGAAAACAAAGGACCGCGCCACCGCTTGCAAATATCCCATCGCGCCGGAATGGGCGGGGGACAAAAGCGTTGATGGCGGCGCCCAACCGGTTAGCGCAGCGTCACCATTTTCGGCCCGCTGTTTCCAATCGTTCCAGCAATGCGCGTCAAAAAGTTCATACGACAATGAAAAAATCAAGGTGAAATCGAACGCTTTGGCTTGGCTCGCAAAGCTGGCATGCCAGCGCCTGCACGGTTCATTTAAAACGCCGCCATTTTGGCTGACATAATGATTGCCGCCCAGCGGTTCGAGCCTGAAATAATGGCTCATCCCGACATAGTGGTTTATCGTGCCGCGATATCCCAATGCCAGAATTTGCCGAAGCAAGCGTGCCGGTGTCTGGTTGTAAGCGTCATCATATCCGGTCGCCATTTTTAATCGGTGCGCGGGCAATATTACATCGCCGGTGTCGAGCATTACGCCCGCGCCGTCGCAGCGGATTTCGCTCAACTCCGCCCATCCATTTGCAGGCTGGGCAAAAACCCCGGCGGAGGCCGTATACGCTGGCGGGACAACCGAAATGAACATCTGATCGACATCACCGGCAAAGACCGGATCGGCTTCATCCGGCAACAAAAACCCGCCTGAAAGCTCACTGAATTTCAGAGTGATGCGCGCATCTTCGGGCGTGCCGCTGGCGTAATTCCAAAGCCGCACGTACCAGCTTTTTGGTTGCCCGGCGGCATCCCGCCCGTTGATCGTAAGCGTTGGACCGTTGACCGCATCCAGCGGCATGATACCGTTCGACTGCCACCGAAACGACAGCGTCAATCGCCGGTAATCGCGGTCGGTTTCATAGGCGAGCAGCGGATGATCGAGTGTATCCTCGCTGTCCCAGATCAAACCCGCAAGTTCATCCGCATTGTAGAAAACCGCATCCACGCGCAGTGATTCGGGGCCGGTAGAGACCACCGACGCCATCATCGGGCGCGGAAAGTTCACGGTCCAAAAACGCGGATCAAACCGCATAACGGGCGTGCTTTCTTGCGCGCCCCGCTGGTTACAAAGCCAATATGCCAATGGACTACTCCCCCGCCCGGATCAGCGCCTGACGAACGGCACGGGCCACTTGGCGCGATGATCTTTGCAGTGCGTCGGGCGCGCTGCCTCTGCCATTGTCGGAAACATTGATCGTCATATTCAGGGATGATTGAGAGCGCCCAAAGCCGCCCGTTTCGATCCGGCCACTGCTGGTTGGAACGAACAGTTCAGGGCCGTTTTCACCGACAGTATATGGCCGCCCGGGTGAAACCGGGCCGCCGGTCGCACGTCCGGGCGCGCCGAACACACTGCCGAAAATGGCAGAAATAGAGGAAATCAATCCGCCGATTCCGCCTCCGCCCCCGCCTCCTCCGCCGCCTGCAAGGCTTTCCAACCCCGAACGGATCGATGCTGCGGCAATTTCGGACAGCACCGACAGAGCAACCCGGCGCAGGTCATCAAAACCGAATTTTCCGGTTTGGATGGCCCTGCTAAGGCTGCGTTCCAATGCGTTGCCGGCACGTTCCAATCCAGCGGCAAATGGCCCGTCCAGTTCCGCCCGCATTGCACCAACATCTGCGGCAAATCCGCGTGTGTCGGCACGCACCGACACCACGAGCCGTTCGATTTCTTCATCCATCGGGAAATTGCTCCATCATTTTTTGAATTGCATCAATGTCGGGCGGAGATTCGGTTTGGGGGACCAAAGCGGTGAGCACGCATTCCAGTTCTGCCGGAGTGGCCTGCCAAAATTCATCTGGCCGCCATCCCAGCAGCAACGCCGATTGCCCGCATAATTTAGACGCGGCTTCGGTAAACATCATCGCCCCGCCAATATCTGACCCAATAATGTTTTCAGCGCAGGCGTCGCCGCCGCCAAGCCCGCTGCGGCAACGGCTTCGGCGAAATCCTGACGCGAAATTTCATTCTGGTCCGCACGGCAATGCCAAAACAAGGCCACCATTTCGGCAATCTTCAATTGCCCCGCTGCGGCGCGTTCAACCAGCGCAAACAACGCGCCCAGTTCTTCTTCGGCAGCGACCAGAGCGGCAAAGCTGGGTCGCAATTTGCAACCGGCAACCACCGCCTCGCCGCGCGCAGCATTCACCGTCATAGCGATACCACCGCGCCCGAGCTTTCCAGCGCCATGGTGTACGACCGTTCGCCGTTAAAATCGCCCGCATAGTCCAGCCGGGCAACCAGGAATTTGCCCTGCATCCGCTCGCCGCTTTCAAAGCTGAGTTCATAATCGTCGACCTGACCCGACAGGGCGTTGTTCTTGATCCGGGTTTCCGATGCGCTGCCGGTAAATACTCCGGCCCCCGAAACCGATACCGAACGAACGCCCGCGCCAGATAACAAATCGCGCCAGCCGCCTGATCCCTTGTTGGTGATGACCACGGCGTCGCCGTTGATCGACAATTGCGTTGTGCGCAGCCCCGCAACTGTACTGTAAACGAGCGTCGCGCCGCCGTCGCCGACCTTCAACAAGAAGGCGCTTCCTTTTTCTGCTGCCATTTTAAGTTCCTTTATTGAGAGAGAATTCTGATCCGGTGTTCCACCAGCCCGGCCCACGGCCCGGCAGCATCGCGGGCCACAAGGGAACGTAAAAAGACGTTGCTGGCCACGCGCCAGCCCGGCAAATCGCGGGCCATCGCCGAAATTGCTTCTTCGGCATGGTTCATTAAATTATGCAGCCGGACCGGTTCTTCGCCATCATCCCAGATGGTGAGTGCCAAACGGATTTCACGCCCGGTCGCGGTCTTCGTGCTCCAGTCCGACGACAGCCCGCCCGATACCGAAATATACGGAAAGGCGGCGCGCATGGGCGGCCCATCATAAACCCCGCTCAGGCTTTGCAAGAGCACGGGATGGGCTTCAAGTGCAGCAATAGCGGCGGCCTGAACGGCTTGCACGGCGTCAGTCATGGGCAAAATTCCCTAATTCAGCGTCGTTGATCCACCGGCTGCGCAAGCGTTTGCCGCTGACCGCGATTCCGCCGACGGTTGCGGTAATCGCAACGCCGGGTGGAACATTGGCGCGCCGGACGATCCGTTCTGTCACTTGCGCGGCGGCGCGGCGGCCAATCTCGTCTCCGCGCGCTTCGGTTTGCGCCAATTTCATCGCAGTTCCTCGCAAGCCAACACCATAATCGCGGGCTCACGCGGATCGCTAACCACGCTGCGTACTGCCAGATACTTTCCCCGCCATGTTAACCGGGAACGCAAATCAACGCCTTCGCGTTTGCGCATGGTGACGTGCCAGCGCGGCATCGCACTAAGCGCATCGGCCAACGTCAGATCGGCGGATGCCAAGGGGGACAATGCCGCCCAAGCTTCGCCGCCATAAGCGTATTTCGGCGCTGCCCCGCCCAGATTATCGCGCCCCTCCGCGCGCTGTTCGATTATGACGCGCTCGCGCAATGTGCCTGCGAACTCGCCGCTCATGACAAGATCATCCTGCGCCAAGGCCGCAGCAATGCGGCAACCGCAGCGGGCGGCCCGGCATCATCCCCGGCATCGCGGTGCAGATGCAAATGCCCCGCCAGCCGCAATATGCCCAAGCGGAGTGTTTCAGGAAGCTCTGCCCAGCTAGCGGCTATTCCAGCCATATAGGTTATTTCTACTCGGCCCACTGCACCAGCATTGGTAATCCGGATATGACCGTCGCCATTATTGTCGATGTCGGCAATGTAGTTTGCGGCCGGCAAGACGAAACTCGCACCGTCCGCTGGCAAGCCGGTAACCTGCGTGATCGCCGTCATCGGGCCCGCCGAAAGCCGGGTCCAATCGGGTGACGCGGAAATCGTTTCACGCACGCCGCGCCGGATCAATAACTGCCGCGTAAACGCTTCGGCATGGCTGATCGCGGCAAGGATGATGGCACCCAAAGGCGCATCCTCATCGTCGTTTTCAAGACGCAAATAGGCCTTTGCCTCGTCCAGCATGACGCTGTCGAGGCTGAGCGCATCGTGGCTCAGCATAGTTATTTCCCTTTAAGTGTGATTATTGGACGCAGATTGTGCGGCTAAACCGCTCTGAACCTGATGCTGGGCGGGGTGACGTTGGCGACGCGGTCGGTATTGACAAAGCCCCAGATTGCGGGCGCGGCGGTGGTATAAGTCAGCGCGCGGCGCAGAATTGACGCATAGACTGCGGCGTTGTTGTTCAATAGGCCCAGGTTTGGCGTACTAGACGTCGGCACGGTGCGGAACGCAGCGGTCGACGATTTTCTTAAGCCAACCCAATATTGCGTACCGCGCAAGAACGTAAAGCTTAACGTCGCCTCGGCAAATGCGGCCGTTGCTGCGCTTAGGTCTGCGCTTTCATAAAGCTTTGCATCAGGCCATCCTGCCGCGTTGCTGCTGTAAATCACGATTTTGAACAACGCGGCAGCAACCGCCCCTGATACCCCGCAACCGATCCGGTCAATGGTGAGGTCCGTGTTGGTGAAATAGGGAGCAAGATCAATCTGTCCCGCCGCGCCGGTTAACGCCGTTGGTGTGGCCGCATGCAGGCTGTTGTCATAATATTGACCGGCAACATAGCCGCCAATATTTGCGCCTGCAAAACCGCCAACAACGTTCAGCCGGTCCGATATTACGGCCAATTCGGATTGCTTCGCCGCCGCTTGATGGGCATTGGCGGCG
>JAYUPJ010000084.1:0-3363 GCA_043760195.1 Sphingomonadales bacterium
ATCCCGGGATATTGCAACATCAAATCCGCCAGCGCAAAGTTGATGCTCTTGGCCAGCGTCACCGGCTTGGCCAGATTGCGCGCATCCTTGGCAAACATCACATCGCGCGGCTTTGCTTCGGGCAATTCAGGTGAGGCTTTCTCACCGCGAATTGGCGCAATCGGTGCCATCACCTCGGCGGCCGTCTGCAATCGCGGCTTCGCCAGCGCGTCGGCGGCCACCCGTTCAACCCTTCCGCGCATATCGGCATATCGGCCCACGATTTCATCGCCAGACATGATACCGCGCTCAATCAAATGCCGCGCCGTGTGCAGCAACGGATCCTGCCGCTCATTTGCCTCAATGGTGGCAAGATCAGAATAGCTTGCTTCCACATCTGCGCCTGCGTGGCCCATCAGCCTGACCGTCTGCATGTGCAAGAACACCGGTTTTCTGCGGTCCCGGGCCAGCGCAACTGCCTCTTTCGCGCCGCGCATGGCGTCCAATATATCGACGCCGTCGCATTGGATATAGTTTAGCGCGGGGCGGTGGGCAAAATTGGCTTCGATCCAGCCGCCCGGCGTCCGCACCGAAATTCCGATACCATTGTCCTCGCAGATGAACACGATAGGCATCGGCAGCCCTTGGAAAGCAGCCCAGCACGCAGCGTTAAACGCCCCTTGCGATGTCGAGTGATTGGCCGAAGCATCACCGAAAGAGCACAAGATCACGGCATCATCGGGCATCTGTGCCCCAGCAAACCTTAATCGTTTGGCAAGTCCGATGCTGTGGGCCGCGCCGGCAGCCTTTGGCAAATGCGAGGCGATTGTGCTGGTTTGCGGCGGCACGAAACTGTGTGCACATCCCAAAACCTTGTGCCGTCCGCCCGAAATCGGATCATCCCCCGCCGCCGCGAACGATAACGCCATATCGTATAGCGGAGTTAGCCCGCCGAGCTGTTTTTTGCGCTGAATCAAAAATGCTGCATCGCGGTAGTGCAGAAAAGCCATATCTGATTCGCGGCTGGCGGCGGCGATGGCGGCGGTGCCTTCGTGACCCGAACTGCCGATTGAATAGAAAGTTTTGCCCTTTGAACGGCGCGCCCAAAGATCAAGATGCCGGGACATGATCTGGCTATCGAAAATATCGACTAGCAAATGGGAATCAATGGTTTCGGGCAAATTGACGTTACGTCGGGGCGGAGGCAGATTGCCTGCGGCAACGCGAATAGTGAACGCTTCATCTATTATTGTGGCACGATCAAACATGATGACGCATCCCTTAACCTTGTATGGCCAAAAAGCCACAGTATTATTTTGTTATCAATTGCACGATTAAAACTCTGGATTTCCGAAAAATGCGCGATAAGAGTGGTAGCTGAGATATTTTCCCTAGGAATAAAACCCAAGGCAATTGAGAGAATGTTGTACCAGCATACATGGAAATACTGCCAAGAAAATGCTGCGCAATATTAATAAGTGAGGAGAGAAAGAATGCGTCGTTTTAGTCGTTTGCTAACCGTTGCTTTATGCAGCACAGTTTTGGTTCCCGCCGCACATGCGCAGGCGAACCCCGCCCCGCAATCCACCGATGATGATGGCTATGCCGATAACGAGATCGTCGTTACCGCCCAGCGTTCATCGCAAAGCGCGCAGGACGTGCCAATCGCGGTTTCTGCGTTTTCGGCCGCTGCGTTGCAAGAACAGCAGATTGAAAACAGCTCCGATCTTCAGCTGACACTGCCAAACGTAACCTTCACCAAAACCAACTTCACCAGCGCCAGCTTCACTATTCGCGGTATCGGCGATTTGTGCGTCGGCGTTTCGTGCGATGCGGCGACCGCAATCCATTTGAACGACAACCCACAGTTCGCAACGCGGCTTTTTGAAACAGAGTTTTACGATCTGGAGCGCGTCGAAATCTTGCGCGGTCCGCAAGGAACATTGTTTGGCCGCAACGCGACATCAGGCGTCGTTAACGTAATCACCGCCAAGCCAAAACTTGGACAATTCCAAGCCGCTGCCGACGCTGAATATGGCAATTTCCAGTCGATCAAGGGCAAAGCGATGATCAACCTGCCGCTCGGCGACACGATGGCTGTGCGTCTGGCTGGTATTTATGTGAAGCGCGATGGCTACACCAAAAACCTGACGTTGAATGAGCGTTATGATGACCGTGATCTGTACTCTGTTCGCGGTTCTTTCCGTTGGGAACCAGGCGAAGACACAACGATCGATTTGATGGGTTCGTATTTCCGCGAAGATGACCGGCGCATGCGTATCCAAAAGGCAGAATGCCAACGCGATCCCACGGGTATCTTGGGTTGTTTGAATGCGCGCCGTGATCGTAGCCCGTTCAACAGCAACGCCACCTTCACTGCGGCGCTTTCGTCCAAAGAGTTCTTGGCGATTCGCGGTATTCCGGGCGCATTTGCACTCGGCAGCCTATACGGTCCGGATACCTATTCGGGCGATACTATTCCGCAAAGCACGCGTGAAATCGAAACCCAGTTCCGGCCTGAATATTTTACCAGCGAATTAACGCTTCAGGGTAAAATCGAACATGATTTCGGACCTGTGTCATTGCAAGTTTCAGGCAATTATCAGGACGTGAAGCTCGATTCGCGGCAAGATTACAACCAGAATATCGGTGACCGGACGCGGTTTGGGCCTGCTTTGAATGCATTACAACTTGCAGCTGCTGGATCACCATTGGTTTTCGGGCCTCAGGCGGCATTTTTCCAGCCTTATTTTGCTCCGGTTGCCGCAGCATTGATACCTGGCGGCCCGAATGGCCAATTGTGTACGTCTGACACCGATTTCAACGGCTTTGGGGCCTTTGGCGGCAAAAAGATTTGCAATAATACTGCGCTGCAATTTGACCGTTCCAACCAAAATAATAGCAGTTGGTCGGCGGAAGCGATTATGTCGAGTGACCTTGATGGACCATTTAATTTCTTGGTTGGCGGGATTTATTCGAAATATCATCTGACCGAAAACAGCTACTTCGTAAACGCATTTGCCATCGATTATGTCACTGGCATTTTGGGAGCATTCACGGCGGCTGGCAATCGCGTGCCTGACACTCGGCCCGGTGCGCTTCCAGGCGCCACTGTCCCTAGTCCATTGCCGCCATCGTATTTGGGTACGCCGTTTTTCCGGAATAACACTGACGATCTAAAAGTTTCGTCATACGGCCTGTTTGGCGAAGCCTATTTCGAGATTAACGATAAGCTGAAACTGACCGCAGGTTTGCGTTACAACGATGACACGAAAGATATCCGTGCACGCTCAACGCTGGCAAGCTTCCTTGTCCCGCACAGCTTGCAAACCGGTTCAGCCTTCGACTCGCCATTTGTTGGCTCGTTCGATGCCGATCCCGGTA
>JAYUPJ010000085.1:0-7648 GCA_043760195.1 Sphingomonadales bacterium
ATTTCAAGAAATCCTCACCGCTGCCGCCGACCGTTGCGGTGCAGGATGTCAATCCTTGCCACCAACCATATTCAACCCCGGCATGAAAGCCGCCGATCACACCGCTGGTTAACAGCGCAAATGCAGCAAGCGCCACCAACACCCGCTGGACACCGGCATTGCGGCCAAAAAATCCGAGCAGCGCAACTGGAATGGCGACAAAATGCGGATAGCGTTGCCACCAACACATCTCGCACGGATAAAGCCCGCCAAAATATTGGAAAGAATAAGCTCCTGCAAGCAATCCAGCCGGCAACAACAGTGCGAGCAAACGCGCTTTTGAAAAGTCCATCATAGGACCAACCGTTTAGTTGCGTGCGGCGACTTTGTCAGTCTTTTTCGCCAACTTCATCGTATTTGAACCCAGCCGCTGCAATGTTTCCATCGCATAATGCAGCTGAAAGTCTTCAATACCCTTGGCCTTTAACTGCTCAACGGTTTCCGAAAAGCGTGGATCTTTGACAGCGTCCAGTTCCAGTTCTTTGTCCGTCGCCTGCAGTTCATTGACCAAATGGCGGCGCAAGTCGGTTTCCCGCAAAGAAACCCGCTTTTCGTAATCCGGGTCCGAAATTTGCGGAACTTGGATATCTGGCTTGATGCCGCCTTCTTGTACCGAACGCCCCGAAGGCAAATGGTACCGCGCAATCGTCAGGCGCAGGCCGGTGCCGCGCGACAATGGCAACACATTTTGGACGGATCCTTTGCCAAAACTCTGCTCGCCCATAACCAAGGCGCGGTGATGGTCTTGCAATGCGCCCGCCACGATTTCCGATGCAGACGCTGATCCGGCGTCGACCAGAACAATGATCGGAGCGCCTTTGGTGGCATCGCCAGGAAAGCGGCTTTCGGCAAACCAGCGCTGGACGTCGGTTTTATCGCGGCCACGTTCGGAAACAATTTCTCCGCCGTCTAAAAACGCATCGGACACAGCGACCGCCTCATCAAGCAACCCGCCCGGATTGGACCGCAGATCGACGATAAATCCGGTCGGCTTTGCGCCCAGCTCTTGTTCAATCCCTTTAATCGCCTGCACCACATCGGAACCGGTATCTGTGGAAAATCCGGAGATCGTAATCAGGCCAATCTTGTCCTTAACCTTCCACTTCACCGGCTTTAGATCAATCACGGCGCGGGTGATGTTGACATCGAACGGTTCGTCCCGGCCAAGCCGCACAATCGTAAGTTTGATCGAAGTGCCAGCGGCACCGCGCATGGCTTCAACCGCTTCATCAAGCGTGCCGCCGACAATCAGCTTGCCGTCCAAATGGGTAATATAGTCGCCGGTTTTAATTCCGGCTTTGTCGGCGGGCGTGTCCGCCGTTGGAGCAATAACCTTGACCGCGCCTTGTTCGAGCGTGACGGACAGTCCAAGGCCGCCATATTCACCGTCAATCTGGGTTTGCAAATTTTCAAAATTGCTTTGGTCAAGAAACGCGCTGTGGGGATCAAGGCTGGCCAACATGCCTTGAATTGCGCCTTCCATCAGCTTTTCGTCATCGACTTTATCGACATAACGCGATTTGACCTTTTGGTAGACGGCCAGAAACTCGGCCATTTCGCGGTATTGGTCTTTCTCCGCTGCCGATTGCGCGCCAACCGGATTCACCTGCATCAGCATCGAAAAAGACAATGCAGACAAAATTGCTGTTTTGGTGATCGACGTGTTCTTCAACATTGGGAATCCGATTCTGCGATATGCTATTTGTCCGGTATATACCCGACTTCAATATGGTCAAAGCGCGTTTACCATGAAAGCCGTTGAACGCATCATTAACATGCCGCCGGGCCTCAAGTAAGGCGGGTTTTAGCGCGGTGTTGCCCGTTCATAAACAGTCATTTGAAAAAAAGATATCGTCATTCCCGCGAAGGAGTGGACGGTTGGACATACCCCGTATGTCCAAGCATCGTTCGGGGAACGATGCTACGTGCCACTAATCCATCACCTGCATTCAAATTTTACGCAAGCTGGCTTAATTTTGTCAGCTCAGGTGATGGATTCCCGCCTTCTCGGGAATGACGAGGTGTATGTTATTGTGTACTTTTTGTACTTTATATCCATACAACTTAGTCAAGCAGCGCGACGGAATCCATCGGCCTGCCTTTACGGCGCAGCTCAATGCCCACTTGCGGTGCGTCATCCGAAACCGAACCGAGCGTTGTTCCCTGATCGACCCGGTCGCCTTTATCCACCGACAGCGATCCCAGGTTGGTCACCAAACTGGTCCATCCCGATCCGTGCTCTATGATCACAATCTGACCATAGCTGCGATAAATTCCGGCAAACACAACCTTGCCAGCGGCGGGGGCCGCGACATCGGCGCCTGCTTCCATCTGCAATGTTACGCCGCGTTCGCGGTACCCGGTTTCGCTCAATTCGCTAAAGCCGGACAGCAACGACAGATGTTCCGGCAATTTATAGACACTGCCGACGTTCGCTTTGGTAACCGGCGCGGCTCCGCTGCGCAGCAATGGTCCATCCAACATGGCCAGCGAAGATGCCATTTCACCGCTCATCCGCATCGTATCAATGCGCTCGACAATATCACGCGCTTGTTCGCCTTGGGCAATCGCTTGTTCAAATTCAACGGCAGCATCGGCAGAAAGGCCATCGGCGCGGCTGCGGCTGCTACCCTCTAGCTGCGCCAGTGCATCGCGCCGCGCAGCCAAGCGGCCGCGGGCATCGTTCAACGACTTCAATGCCACAATTTCCTGCGATTGGAGCTCTTTTTGGATTACGATTTGCTGCCGTAATGCGGCGGTTCTGCGCCTTATCGTCGGTTCAACCGTTGCCATCACCGCGCGCAAGTGAATATAGTCGCTGCGTTGCCCGGGCTGCGCCATCATCAGCGCCGTTGGACGGCCTGTCATCTGCTGCAACGCCGCATTCAGCCGCAACATTGGCTCACTTGCTTCGCCCAGCAGATCCCTTTGCGCTTTTTGGCGGCGCAATATGATCGCGATCCGTGCGTTGGCTGCGTCGATCTGGGCCGCAGCGGCGTCACTTTCCGAAGCAAGCACTGCGCGCTGGGCAACCAGCCGGTCGACGGCAAAGCCTGCGCTGCTGGCTTCTTGGCGCAGATTTTCGCTGCGTGCCTCGGCTGCGGCGGCGCGCGTTTTGGCGATACGCAGCGCATCTTGTTCGTCCGAAGAGCTTTGTGCAGCCAACGCCGATGCCAAAAGGATTGGCATTACAAGAACAGATATCAGCAGTGTCCAAAATCGCATGGCCTATCCTTCGCGATGATATGGATGATTGGCAAGTATTGATGTTGCACGAAATAATTGCTCTGCCAACATCGCACGCGCCATCATATGCGGCCACGTCGCTTTCCCAAACGCGATCAGCCGGTCTGCCGATGCGCGTTCATCATCACCAAATCCGTCCGCCGCGCCGATGAAGAACCGTGTTTCCCTGACCCCGTCGTCGCGCCATGTTTGCAGCAATCTGGCGAGTTCCATCGAACCCAGCTGATCACCCTTTTCATCCAGCATGATCGCGCGGCACGGCGTGTCGGTAACAGGCGGAACTTGGCCGCCCTTGTCAGGCATCTCGGTAACTTTCGTCGCCCAATTGATCCGCTTCAGATAACGGTCAACCAGTTCCGATTCAGCGCATCGGCCAATTTTGCCGCGAGCGATTATGTGTAAACGCAAAACTCAGGCCTTATTGCGGAATTGCTGCCGCCTCCGGCGCGTCGCCAAAAGCCCACATGCGTTCAAGATTGTAAAAGCTGCGCACTTCGGGGCGGAACAGATGCACGATGACATCTTCGGCATCGATCAGCACCCAGTCTGCGCTGGGCAAACCTTCTATGCGGGCATTTCGGCCGGCCTTCTTGATCCGCTCGGCCAGCTTTTGGGCCATGGCCGCGACCTGACGACTCGAACGTCCGCTCGCCACGATCATGTAATCGGCGATGTTGCTCTTGCCTTCCAGGGGGATGCTGACGACTTCTTGTGCTTGATCATCATCGAGTGACTGCATGACGAGCGCGTGCAACGCGTCGGCTTCAAGAACGGGCCCTTTTGATAGCGGGTCGTGACCTGCTTGAGCGGAAACGGGATTGTTCAATTTTATTCCTTAGCGCAATAACTTACGGGTGACAGCATCATGGATGCCGCGCCCTCTATAGGTGTTAAACCATTGGGGATCGGCGCTGCGGATCGCAGTTGCCGAACGAGGATCGGGACGAAAGCGCAAATAGACAAGCGCTGGCGTTCTCCATTTTATCCAGTGTTTTCGTTGGTCCGGGCGGCGGACATATCGCCTAAACCAAGCCATAGCGGGACCCGTTATAGCATTGGTATCATAGCCTGGCCTGGCGATAACTGCAATCGGCATGATTGATGCAATTTCGCGCCAGCGCCGCCAGCGCACCAGTTGCGCCAAATTGTCTGCCCCCATAATCCAGATAAAGCGCCGTTTGGGGTATTTTCGGATCAGTTTTTTCAACGTATCGACGGTGTAGCGCGTGCCCAAATCACGCTCAATCGTTGTCGGCTTAATCCGGCTGCGTTTTGTCTGCTGCTGTGCAGACGCGAGCCGCGCCGCAAGCGGTGCCATGCCGTTTTGGGGCTTAAGCGGATTGCCCGGCGACACCAGCCACCACATTTCATCCAGCGCCAGCGCATCTATCGCAAACAGACTGATTGATCGGTGGCCGCCATGGGCCGGATTAAAAGACCCGCCGAGCAGTCCGGTGGTTTTTACGGCCTCAGTTTTCAAGGCCTTATTTGCCCCGTTCCGTGCACCACCCATTTATAAGTCGTTAGCCCTTCAAGAGCCACGGGACCGCGCGCATGTAAACGTCCGGTTGCAATGCCTATTTCAGCGCCAAGCCCGAATTCTCCGCCATCGGCAAATTGTGTTGACGCATTGTGCATGACGATTGCGCTGTCGACCTGCGCCAAAAATTGCTCGGCTGCTGCCTTGTCCGACGTAATGATCGACTCGGTATGATTTGAACCGTGGCGCGCAATATGTTCGACCGCATCGCCGATATTGCTGACCATCCGTGCCGACAATATTGGTTCGAGATATTCGGTATCCCAATCCTGATCCGTCGCCGAAACCGTGCGCGCATCCAGCTCCATCAACATATCATCCGCCCGCACTTCGCAACCTGCATCAATCAATGCGGATACTAACTCGGCAGGCGCGGGATAATCCTGATCAATCAGCAAAGTTTCCATCGCGCCGCAAATGCCCGTCCGCCGCATTTTGGCGTTTACGACAATCGCTTTTGCCATCGCTGGATCGGCTGCGGCGTGGACATAGATGTGGCAGATGCCGTCCAAATGCGCGAGCACAGGCACTCTCGCTTCATCTTGCACCCGGGCGACCAGCGACTTGCCGCCGCGCGGGATAACCATATCAATCAAGCCCTGCGCGCGCAGCATTTCGCCAACGGCACCCCGGTCCTGCGTTGGCACAAGCTGCACAGCGTCGCTTGGAATACCTGCCGACTGCAATCCTTCGATAAACGCCGCATGGACCGCCCTGTTGCTGTGTATCGCTTCGCTGCCGCCGCGCAATATCACGGCATTGCCGGAACGCAGAGCCAATGCCGCAGCATCCGCTGTCACGTTCGGGCGGCTTTCATAGATGATGCCGAGCACGCCAATCGGCACGCGCACGCGCTGCATCACCAAACCATTTGGCTGAGCCGCCGTGTCGATTATCGCGCCCACAGGATCGCCCAGTGACGCAATCTGTTCAACGGCTGCCGCGATATTTTCAATCCGCGCTTCATCGAGTTTCAACCGGTCCAACATCGCAGAGGACAGACCGGAAGCCGCGCCATTGGCCATATCGGCCGCGTTCGCAGCAAGAATGTCCCCGGCCGACCGGCGCATAGCCGCCGCAGCCGCGCGCAACGCCGCCGCTTTTACTGCGTCGGAACACGTCGCCAGAAAGCGCGCGCTCGCTCTTGATCGCTGCGCCATTTCGGTAATGAGAATATGCATATCGTCCATCGTTGATGGTCCTAAAGACGGCAGCGAAAAATTGAAAGCCTTTGATCAAGCTGGTGTTTATATTTAGAACACAAAACACATGAACTTCGTCATTCCCGCGCAGGCGGGAATCCATCACCTGACCTATCAAAATCAAGCCAACTTGCGTAAAACTTGAGTGCGGGTGATGGATTCCCGCCTTTGCGGGAATGACGATATCCCTTTTTCTGGCATGCGTTTTGGCGGCGCTGGACGGCGGCGCTGGCCGAACAAAAATCGCCGGAATTGTCATAGAATCGACACATCGGCAAATTTCAGCTTTACGCCATTTTACATAGTTTGTTGCGTCAAGCGCCGAACGGTAGCAACGAAATATGGCAATTCGTCGTGCGACTCGCTCGACTCGTCACGAGTCTGGCTTGCAGGATTCGCTATCGCTTCATCTGGCTGCTATTTGCACTTCATAAAATAAGGGGTTTTGGGTCGTGGAAATTTGGGCAAACGGAGCCGATCTTAAAGATCGGCTGTTGGGGTGGTTCGTGGATCGCGAGTTTTTTATGCGAGCGAACGGACAAGTTCGGTTTTTAAGAGTTTCAGCAAAGCTGCAGCGCCGCGTTGCGGGCGGTATTGCCGCGTTGGTTGGCGTGTGGCTGGTAATCACGCTGGGCATGGCCATAAATCAAGTTAGCATTTCATTCGAACGAATGGCTTTGGTTCGCGAAGAAGCAAAGGTGCAGTCTGCCGCAGAGCGCGTTGCAAATTACCGCGAATCAATCGGTGAAGTAACGAAACAGCTTAATCAGCGTCAGGACGTGCTCGACAGTTTGTCGAAGCAGTATTTGAACGAGACATCGTTGAAATCCGGGGCAAAATCTGGCGGACCGGTTGCTGCGGAAGAGCATAATGAAACCGTCAAGAAAATCAGTGCCGCGATACCAGAAGCCGCAGGCCTTGCCCGTATCGAGGTCCGTCAATTGGCATTTGCCGAACGGCTGACAATCGTGGCGAATGCGCGCGCCGGACGAGCAGCCGTTGCGATCCGTAAACTTGGGCTAAACCCTGACAGCCTGACCAGCGGCGACCGCGCAACCGGTTTGGGCGGACCTTTCATACCCTTCTTTAGCAAAGAGAAAGCCAATTTGGGTGACCCGCGTTTTGACCGGTTGGCAAATGCCTTGCAGCGGATGAGCGCGATGGAACAGGCGCTTGCCAGTATGCCGACAACCATGCCCGCCGCACAAATGTTGATGTCGAGCGGCTTTGGTTACCGCCATGATCCGTTTTCAGGGGCAGGCGCAATGCACAGCGGACTCGACTTCAAGGGCCCACTTGGCACGCCGATTCTGGCCGCCGCAAACGGTGTGGTCAGCTTTGCTGGTGTGCAATCCGGCTATGGCAACTGTGTAGAAATTACACATTCCAATGGCTTGGTAACACGTTACGCTCATTTATCTCGCTTTACAGTTTCGCTTGGCCAACAGGTCAAACGCGGTGTACAGATAGCAAATATGGGTAGCACGGGACGTTCCACCGGATCGCATTTGCATTTTGAGGTTCGGCACAACAATTCGGCTATCAACCCACTCAGATTTCTGGAGAGCAATGCAGATGTTTTCAAAGTCCAAACCGAGCCAAGAAACACCGGCACCGGCAC
>JAYUPJ010000086.1:0-3342 GCA_043760195.1 Sphingomonadales bacterium
CCGATTGAGCCCATCGACTTGCCAGAAATCCCCGAATTGCCGATTAACATCGATGGCACTGACGTGCGCATTAACGCCGATAAGGGCGTGATTTTATCAACCGAGCTTGGCGGCATACCATTGGATGTGACCATTGGCAGAGACGGCGTCGATGTGCAGCCCGGTGAACGCGAACGACAAGACAGGCGTTGAGACAGAAGCTGAAACTGGCACCAAAACCGGCACCAAAATCGTGAAAAAGAAACGGCTTGCCGCACCTAATACCGGGTCGTTCATCCCGCCGACAGGTCGAGCGATCATGCTGCATCCGGGGCCGACTCGATTTGCGGAGAATTGTTATGACTTCATTTGGAAACCCCGCCGAAATTCGGCGCGCGTTTGCCGCGACCTTGCCCGGCAGAGCAATGTTTGCCGCAGCGTTTGCGGTTTTGCTGACCGCTGCGCCCCCTGCCCTCGCCCATCCCGGCGGCGAGAATCACGCTCACATTTTGCACAAGCCTTATGCCGGCATCCGCAACAATTATTGGTATGACTATAGATCGGACGTCGAAGAGGCCGAAAACGAGCTGCGCAAAGATTTACGCCGCGCCAAGACCAGCGAAGACCGGAGCGAAGCTTGGGCCGAATATAACAACGAACTGCGTGATGCCCGGCATGATTACGCCAAGGAAATGGCCGAAAAAGGCTACATCCACGCCGCCCGCGTCACGGTTAGTGATTAATAATTCACTGAACGGTTAAATTTGGGGTTTCAATCGGCGGCGGCTTGGCCTTATGGCTGATATATCATGGCCGACCCATCTCCTCTTGAAGCCTTCAAATCAGTGCTCACCGGAACCGCGCGCGCCATGGCGCAGGAGCCGGAGGTTGAGCTGACCTTTACCGCCGATGTCCCTGGACAAGCCGGTAAGAACTTCAAGGTCCCAATGCCAAGCCGCAATCTGCCGCTCGATCAGGTGGCAGAGGCGCGCGGCTTTGCCGATAGCTTTGCGCTGCGATTGAAGCACCATGACGCATCGCGGCACGCGGCTTTGCGGCCAAGCGAGCCTATTGCCGCCGCCGCTTTTGATGCGGTTGAAACCGCGCGGATTGAGGCTTTGGGCGCTCGGTCGATGTCCGGCGTTGCCGCCAACCTGGCCTATGCCACCGAACTGCGGATGAAAACCGATCCGATCACGCGCGCGCAGTCGGCCGAAGAAGTGCCTATTTCAACTGCGTTGTCTTTGTTGGTGCGCGAACGGCTAACCGGCGCGCCGGTCCCGAAAATTGCCGCCGCCGGGGTCGACATGCTGCGCGGTTGGATAGAAGAAAAGGCGGCGGGCGATCTGGACGCGCTCGGACTTGCGCTTGACGATCAAGCTGCCTTTGCCGCGCTGACCCAGTCGATGCTGGAACATTTGAACCTAACCGAGGGTGACATCGAACCAAGTGACGCCGATCAGGGCGGCGATGATGTTGACGAACCCGATGAAGGCGACGCCGACAATCAGGAAGACGATAGCGACGGTGAAGCCGGTACCGCCGAAGCGCGCGGCGAACCGCAAGATGGCGAGGCGGAAGACGCCGAGGGCGAATACGACGATTCTGAAATGCAGGACGGTGATAGCGACGACGGCGACATGGGCGATGAAGGCATGCAGCCGGTTAGCCCGCAGCGCCGAAACTGGGATCATCTGCCGCAAAGCGATTACAAAATCTGGTCGGAACGATTTGACGAAACGATCACAGCATCGGAATTGGCCGACGAGGATGAGCTGAACCGTCTTCGCGCATATCTGGACCTGCAATTGGAAAGCCTGCAATCGGTGGTGACGAAGCTGGCCAACCGGTTGCAACGCCGGTTAATGGCGCAGCAAAACCGCAGCTGGGATTTCGATCAGGAAGAAGGCATGCTCGATGCCGCCCGGCTTGCCCGCGTTATCGTCTCACCGGGCAGCTCGCTGTCTTACAAGATCGAACGCGAAACCGATTTCAAAGATACTGTGGTCAGTATCCTGATCGACAATTCTGGTTCGATGCGGGGCCGCCCGATCAGTATCGCCGCGATTAGTGCGGACATATTGGCGCGCACGTTGGAACGTTGCGGCGTCAAAACCGAAATATTGGGCTTTACCACGCGGGCGTGGAAAGGCGGCCAAGCACGTGAAGATTGGCTGGCGCGCGGCCGCACCCCGATGCCCGGCCGCCTGAACGATCTGCGCCACATCATCTATAAAAAGGCCGACGAGCCGTGGCGTCATGCGCGCCGCAATCTGGGCCTGATGATGCGCGAGGGATTGCTGAAAGAAAATATCGACGGCGAGGCGTTGCTTTGGGCGCACAGCCGCTTGATTGCACGCTCCGAAGACCGCCGGATTATGATGGTGATCAGCGACGGCGCGCCGGTGGATGACAGCACTTTATCGGTCAATCACGGCGGGTACCTTGAACAGCATTTGCGCAAAGTCATCGAAATGATCGAAACGCGCAGCCCGGTGCAATTGATCGCCATCGGCATCGGCCATGACGTGACCCGCTATTACAAACGCGCCGTCACCATCATGGACGCCGAGCAATTGGGCGGAACGATGATCGAGCAATTGGCCGGCTTGTTTGATGAGGACAAATGAATTTGCCTAATGAAAAACTCACATACATCCATCTTCCTGCTGGCAGTGCGCCGCCGAAAATAGACCCTTGCCCCTGCCGGATGATTGTAGTTGTCGAGCAGGATGTCAGCCCAAAATGGCAGATACAAATTAGCAATTGGATAGTCGAATCTGGCTGCCTCTTTATGATGGCTTGGGGCAAGGAGTGTTCTACATGGGATGACAGCGTCGATTGGGCAAATATTGATTGTTTCGAAGACGGCAACATTCCGGACGAAAAGTTCGTTATGACGACGTGGCATGATGACGAACCTCTTTACGAAGCATTTTGGTTTTGCCGGTTCACTGCATTTCATCCTAAAACGAAACTTCCGTCTGTATACATAGTCCACATTTCAAATGTCCCTCGTGAGGAAGAATTGATCGGGCTGTACTGGACAGATTTGGACGAGGAGTGATGTAAGTCGGCCACCCAATTCGTGATTATGGACTCCGAACAATTGGCCGGGTTGTTTAGTGAGGATTAATTGACAGATCATACTAAGTATGATTAAATCATACTTATGGCAAAACTAGAACGCATCACCGTCACCATGCCCGAAGAAATGGCCGCCAAAATGCGCGCTGCCGTTGAATCGGGCGAATACGCAACCACAAGCGAAATCGTGCGCGAAGCATTGCGCGATTGGGAGGAGTATCAAGAAAGGCGCAGGCTTAAACTCGAGCGCCTAAGATCTATGATAGCGGAAGGCGA
>JAYUPJ010000087.1:0-3336 GCA_043760195.1 Sphingomonadales bacterium
GGTAACTTCAATCTCGTCATCCACCTTGCGGCCAATCATTGCCCGGCCAAGCGGCGAGTTATATGAAATCCGTCCAGCATTGGCGTCTGCTTCGGTTTCACCAACCAATTGATATTTTACGGGCTTTTCGGCCTCATCAAGCATTGTCACGGTTGCCCCAAAGACAACTTTGTCGCCAGAAAGCGACAGCGGATCGATTATCTGCGCGCGGCCAATCTTGTCTTCAATATCACCGATTGTCGCTTCAACCTGGCCCTGGCGTTCTTTGGCCGCATGATATTCTGCGTTTTCCGACAGATCCCCATGCGCCCGCGCCTCTTCAATCGCTTCGACGATCAATGGCCGCTCTGCACGCAGCATTTTCAAATCGCTAGTGAGCTTTTCGTAGCCCGCCGCCAGCATCGGATATTTTTCGTGGCTCGCCATGAGCATAGTCCTTCGTAACAAAAACTTCCCTACCGGCGGGCCATGGGTTCCACCGGCTGCAGTTTCAAAATTGAGGGAAAATCACACTGCTGGCGTCAATAATAGTCTTGAAGTGGCCGAACTTCAAGTGGCTCGTTACGCAAAGCCGCTATCGCCTCCACTGCCGCCACGCTTGCGGTGGCCGTGGTGTAGGAAGGAACCTTGTGCATCAGCGCGCTGCGCCGGATAGATTCGGAGTCCTTCAGGCTTTGCCAGCCCTCGGTGGTGTTGAATATCAGCGCGATGTCGCCGTCAATAATATGGTCGACAATATGCGGGCGGCCTTGTGCGACTTTGTTAACGGTAAGTACCGCGACATTATTTTCCGCTAGGAACCGCGCGGTCCCCCCGGTTGCGACCAATTCAAAACCCAAGGCAGCCAATTTTTGACAGGCGGGTAATACCACCGCTTTATCGGTATCCTTAACCGAAACAAACACCTTGCCCGACTGCGGCAAAGTCACCCCTGCACCCATTTGCGATTTTGCGAAAGCGATTGCAAAATTCTTATCAATTCCCATGACCTCGCCGGTAGATTTCATTTCCGGTGACAATACCGGGTCAACGCCGGGGAACCGTGCGAACGGGAAGACCGCCTCTTTGACGGCGATATAATCGATGTCGAGATTGATCTTTGGCAAGTCGCGCAATTTCTCACCGGCCATCACCCGTGCGGCAATTTTGGCGATTGGCGCGCCTATGGCTTTGGCAACGAACGGAACGGTGCGCGATGCCCGCGGGTTAACCTCGATCAGATACACCTCGCCGTCTTTCACCGCGAACTGCACGTTCATCAGTCCCTTGACGCTCAATGCGCGTGCTAAGCTGTCAGCTTGCCGGGCGATTTCGTCGATAATTTCTTTTGGCAATGAATAAGGCGGTATAGTGCAGGCGCTGTCTCCGCTATGGACGCCAGCCTCTTCAATATGCTGAAGAATACCGGCGACCACGACATCATCACCATCGGCAATCGCATCGACATCCACCTCAATCGCATCGCGCAAATAGCTATCGATCAGCACCGGACTATCACCCGAAACAATCACCGCCGTTTGGATATAATTTTCCAGCTGCGCCTGCGTATCGACGATTTCCATCGCCCGTCCGCCCAGCACATAGCTTGGCCGCATCAGCACCGGATAACCGATCCGGTCGGCGACCGCGATGGCCTCTTCACGGCTGCGCGCAATGCCGTTTTCGGGCTGCTTCAGTTTCAATTTGTTGACCAATGCAGCAAAACGCTCGCGGTCTTCGGCCAGGTCAATCGCATCAGGCGAAGTGCCCAATATCGGAATGCCCGCCTCTTCCAGCGCCTGGGCCAAATTTAGCGGTGTCTGCCCGCCAAACTGGACGATTACGCCTTTCAAGATACCCTTGGATTTCTCAACATGCAGGATTTCCAGCACATCTTCGGCAGTCAAAGGCTCGAAATATAGCCGGTCCGAGGTATCATAATCCGTGGAAACCGTTTCCGGATTGCAGTTGATCATGATCGTTTCATACTTGTCCACCAGCGCAAAACACGCATGACAACAGCAATAATCAAACTCGATCCCCTGCCCGATCCGGTTCGGACCGCCGCCAAGAATGACAACTTTTTCGCGCTCCGACGGATTGGCCTCGCACTCTGGCGCGCCAAATATCGGCGCTTCATAAGTTGAATACATATACGGCGTTTTCGCTTCAAATTCCGCCGCGCAGGTGTCGATGCGCTTGAACACCGGACGCACATTCAGCTTATGCCGCAGGGCGCGCACTTCGGTTTCGGTAACCGGGCCAGTCATCGCGCGCACGGCTTCGGCGATTAACCCTGACCCATGACGGATCGAAGTGCTCATTCCGGGCCGCAGATTGGCGGATTTCAGCGACAGGTAGGCCAAACGCTTATCAGAGAATCCCATAGATTTCAGTGCGCGCAACCCTTCGGCATCTTGCGGTAGTCCATTGGCGCGGACTTGTTCTTCGGCTTCGACAATCTCGGCGATCCGTTCCAAAAACCACGGATCGAATTTGGAAACCGCATGAATATCGGCAACGCTCATGCCTTCTCGCAAGGCCTGCGCCGCGACCAGCAAGCGGTCTGGTGTAGCGCGCGAAAGTTCCGCTATAATATCGTCACGCGATGCCCCCGCCAGCGCATCAATACTGTTAAATCCAACCAGCCCCGTTTCCAAACCTCGCAGCGCTTTTTGCAAGGACTCATGGATATTGCGGCCAATCGCCATCACTTCGCCGACCGATTTCATCGCGGTGTGCAGCAACGGCTCTGCGCTTTTGAACTTTTCAAAAGCAAAGCGCGGGATTTTGGTGACCACGTAATCAATCGTCGGTTCAAACGACGCGGGCGTTGCGCCGGTGATGTCGTTGGTAATTTCGTCGAGCGTGTAGCCCACCGCCAGCTTGGCCGCGACCTTAGCGATCGGAAAACCCGTGGCTTTTGACGCCAGCGCCGAAGAGCGCGAAACACGCGGGTTCATTTCGATCACAATCAAGCGGCCATCGGTGGGATTGACTGCGAACTGTACGTTCGACCCCCCTGTGTCAACACCGATTTCACGCAATACCGCAAAAGATGCATCGCGCATAATCTGATATTCTTTATCGGTCAGCGTCATCGCAGGGGCAACCGTAATCGAATCGCCCGTATGCACACCCATCGGATCCACATTCTCAATCGAGCAGACGATAATGCAATTATCTTCGCAGTCGCGCACCACTTCCATCTCGTACTCTTTCCAACCGAGTACGGATTCATCAATCATCACTTCGCCAACAGGGGATGCATCAAGCCCGCCAGTGACGATTTTGATAAATTCGTCGCGGTTATAGGCGATGCCGCCGCCGGTGCCGCCCATAGTGAAGCTGGGGCGG
>JAYUPJ010000088.1:0-22282 GCA_043760195.1 Sphingomonadales bacterium
TTATGATCCCTCTTATGGCACGCTGGTCAACAGCTACTACGGCGTTGGACAATAAGACATTGAGTTTGCTGGTGACCCCTCCCTTTGCCAGCGCGCCCCGGCCATACCCTCGGCCGGGGCGCATTTTTCCGGCTATCGTCCCCGCGACTGACGTCATGCCAGACAGCGACACGCCTCAAATATTCATGCTGAGGAGTGTCGCTGAAATCTCGGCTGCCGAACCGCAGGCCCGGGCAGATTCTGCCTTACCCCACATTGCGCTCATCGGCGGCTTTACGCCCCGCCGCTGCGGCATCGCAACTTTTACCGCCGACACCTACGCCGCGATTACGGCTGCCTTTCCAGGTGCCATTGTCGATGTTTACGCGATGGCGCCTGCGGCAAATGATATCGCCTTTACCGCACCGGTTCGCAGGGTGATTGTGGAAAATGACGCTGCCAGCTTCATCGGCGCTGCCACCGCTATCGAAGAAAGCCGCGCCGATGTCGTCTGGCTTCAGCATGAATTTGGTTTGTTTGGCGGCGACGCGGGGGATAAAATCCTCGAACTGTTAGGCCGGATCGCCGCGCCCTTGATCGTAACCCTTCATACCGTGATGCCCGATCCTGATGCCAATCAATTGCGGGTCATGAAGCGGCTTGTTGCGCGCGCTGCAAAACTAATCGTGATGTCAAACCGCGCTGCCGCATTGCTGCGCGACACATTTGGCGCTGATGAAAATCAGATTGTCTTCATTCCCCACGGAGTTCCTGATCGTCCGCTTGGTCGTTCGGAGCACTTCAAGGCCGAATTCGGATTTGAAAATAAGCAAGTCTTGATGACATTCGGCCTGTTGTCGCCGGGCAAAGGAATAGAAGTGGCAATCGCTGCACTTCCTGAAATTGTCGCTGCGCATCCAGACTTGGTCTATTGCATTGTCGGCGCAACCCATCCCAATTTGTTAGCGCGCGAGGGAGAAGCGTACCGCGAACATCTCAAGGATCTGGCAGTCAAATTGGGTGTTGCAAATCATATCCACTGGATTGATGCGTTTCTGGAAACCGAGGAGCTGCTCGATTTAATCGAGGCAGCGGACATTTATTTGACGCCTTATCTCGGAGCTAATCAAGCTACATCGGGGACGCTCTCTTATGCCGTGGCGCTCGGAAAAGCCGTAGTTTCGACGCCTTATGCCCATGCGGTGGAGCTTTTAGCAGACGATCACGGCGTGCTCGTACCTTTCAACGACAGCCCTGCGTTGGCCCGCGCAATCGGCACGTTACTCGACGCGCCCAATCTACTATTGGCGATGCAAGGTCGTGCATATCATCGCGGCCGATCAATGATTTGGCCGGAGTTCGCCGCGCTGAGTATGGAAGTAGCGACCGCTGTACAAGTTCAGCATTACGCACGCTGCGCGGCCTCATTATCGATTTTGGGCATAGAAGGCCTGCTTCGTATTTGTGACGGCACTGGCATCATCCAGCATTCGATCTTTAGCGTGCCTGACAGGGCGCATGGCTTTTGCGTTGATGACAATGCCCGCGCGCTGATGCTGATGAACCGGATCGGGGATCATGCCGAACCACACCGATCTCGGCTTACTGCAGTATTCGCGGGCTTTGTCCAAAATTCATGGAACGCAGACAGCGGCGAGTTTCGCAATTTCATGGGCTATTCGCGCAACTGGCTGGAGGCAGCAGGGTCAGAGGACAGCTGCGGCCGCGCCTTGTGGGCACTGGGCGCGACGGTGCATGAAGGGCGGACTGCGTCGCTGCGCCAATGGGCTCGCCGGTTGTTTGATCAGACCGCGTTCAGCGCGCGGGATTTCGGGTCTCCGCGGGCAACGGCGTTCGCTATGCTGGGCGCAGATTATGTGCTCGCGTCTGACGCCGATGACGACGCGGCACGCACGATATTGTCCAGCGGGGCAGAGTTTCTTCTTGCCCGTTTGGAAGCTTCGCGCCGAGCCGATTGGCCTTGGTTTGAAAGTGTCCTTGCTTATGACAACTGCCGGATACCAGAGGCAATGATCCGCGCCGGCCTTAGGCTTGATCGTCCGAATTTAACGCATTGCGGATTGGAAACACTCGGCTGGATTTTAGATTTACAGATCAGTCCGGCAGGACTTTTCCGTCCGGTCGGGTCCGAAAGTTTCGGGCGCGAATTCACCGCGCCCCGCCCATTTGACCAACAGCCTGTCGAAGCTTGGGCAGCGATTGATGGAGCCAGCGCCGCGTTCGATGCCACTGGCGATCCGATCTGGCTCGACCACGCAAATCGGGCTTTCAGTTGGTTTTCAGGCGCCAATGATCGCGGTGTTACCTTGGCTGACCCGGTCTCAGGCTCTTGTCATGACGGCATCAATCCGCGTGGCCTCAATTTGAACGAAGGAGCAGAATCCGTGCTCGCCTTCCAACTGGCTCACACTGCAATCGAGGGTCTGATGGCCAAGGCTGAACTAAACCGAAAGTAGCGCCGCATGGTTGAACTTGTACAACATGAATTGCGTCTTCACGCCGATCCGGGGCGTGTGGTCGTGCGCCCATTCCACCTTGCCTGGCAGGCTTCGGGTCCCGATATTGACCGGGTTCGCAAATTGGTGGCCGACATTATTGCTTTGGATCCACGCACTGTGCGCAGCGAGTTGGCCATTGTGCTCAACGATTTTGCGGACCGTCACTGGCAGATCGAGCGAGTTTTTGACGAACGCTATGCCCAGATCGAGACCGCCCTTAAGCTCGACGGTCCCAGCTTACGACGACAAACCAAGCGGCTCATTGGCGCCTATTTTTGCCATGAATACAGCTATGTTGCCGCCGCCTTGATGAACCCCAGCGTGGTACGCCACCCGGATCAATCCGGTTTGCAGCCCGGTAGCGTGCGCATCCTTTTGTCGCTCAGGGCAGTCGGTGAAGGGCATATTTCAACGATCGCTTTCCGCGAGGGAATCATTTCTGCCGGTCGTGAGATCAGCCTGCTACCTGAGCCACCCTTTGCTACCGCCGCGATGCTGGCCAAGACACCCGGCGAAGCTTTTGACGGCACTGTCGCGGTCTATCGCCACCGCGAAAGCAGCATTTCGGGTACCGTAATCTTCCCGATGACCGAGGCGCAGCGTAACGGCCTTGAGGATCTGCGCTTAGTCGAGTTTGAACGTGACAGCGGCAAGAGCGAATGGATCGGTACTTATACCGCTTATAGTGGCCGTGACATCCGTTCCGAGTTGCTGCGCACCCGTGATTTCAAGGATTTCACGCTCACCCCGATCAAGGGCGGTGCCGGACGAAACAAGGGCATGGCGCTGTTCCCGCGCAAGATTGGCGGACAGTTTCTGATGATTGGCCGGCAGGACGGCAAGAACCTGTATCTGCTGCGTTCAGACACACTCGATGAATGGGACGGCGGCGAATTGCTGCTTGAACCGAAGTTCCCTTGGGAGCTGGTGCAGATCGGCAACTGCGGCGCGCCGATTGAACTAGACGAAGGCTGGCTGGTCCTGACCCACGGCGTTGGCGCGATGCGGAAATATGCCATTGGCGCGGCGCTGCTCGACAAGGATGATCCATCAAAGGTTATCGGTCGGACATCTAGCCCAATCCTGTCCGCCGCGGATGAAGACCGGGAAGGCTATGTCCCCAATGTCGTTTACACCTGCGGCGCGATCCGCGCGGGCGACGACTTGTTCCTGCCCTACGGTGTGGCGGATAGCTCGGTCTGCTTCGCCTTTGTTGCGATCAGCGAAATCTTGGGCGCAATGGTCTGAAATGAAAAGGGGCGGCGTATGACCGCCCCAGTCCATTTTTCGTCGCCGGCCTAGAACTTCAGCCGCGCGCTCAATGAAAGCGCATGGAACTGACGGTCCTTGGCAAACTGAACGTCATAGTCGACGGCCATGGAAATCGGCCCCGTTCCTGCAACATTCAACGCTGCTCCGGCATTGAAATATTCGCCGCGCAGGGGTGTTGTGGTGAAGCTAAACGGTGTTCCGATGCTTGGGTCGGTGAATGATGCCGACAACGTGCGGGCATTGTCCATTTCGAACTCTTTGTTCCACCCGCCACGCAGCTGCGGACGCACTACAACGCTGCCTGCATCGAACTTGGTGCCGATCCTACCACCTAGATTGAGGCGCAGGCTTTCAGCATCGTTGCGGCCGATGTTGAGTGCCGCCGGTGAACCGCTTTCGGTGAAGCTGTCAACTTTGACGTTGGCATAGCGAAGCGCGGCAAAAGGCTCTATTTCAAAATTACCTGCTGAAAAACTGAGACCGGTGGCAGCGCCCGCTGCCCAGACATGACCTTTGGTATTGCCTTCAGACACGCCGGAAAGACCGTTGACCGAGTAACCGCGGCGCAGATTCCAATCGAGATTGGTGTAGCTGCCCCAGGCATCGATGTAGACTGGTCCAACGCCAACTGTACCAAATCCGCCTGCAAACCAGTTGCTAAGCTTAGATTGCGCGGGTGTCGCGGATTGTTCAAAGTCAACATCGCTTTGCATCCATCCGCCAAACGCGCCAAGCGTGGTTTTGGGTGTTAAGCGAAAGTTGAGGCCGCCCATAACCATTCGATTGTCGTTTTTGACGCGTGGACGGTCGGTGGCAGCATCGTATTTTCCAAAGCGCGCGCCGCCCATTACAAAGGCGCTGACACGGCCTGCGTCGTCAATCGTTACCTCTGTGCCATCGGGGCGTTCCGCGCTGCCGCGCTGATCGCGGACATAGCGCAATATGTTCGTTTCCTGGGCTTCAACCGCGTTAAGCGACACTTCGGGGACGAGGCTATAGGCCTGCGGCGTAAGCTGCGCCAACGCATCAGCGCGGACGACAGGGTCTGTGATCGTCACGGTTGTCTGAAGCTGGGCGGCATTGGCGGAAGGCACACCTACGGGGGCGCTCAGGACAGCGGCTACGCCATTCTGATTGGGTGTGACACCGACAGGTATTGCCACTTGGGCGTGCGCGATGGTTGACGTTCCTGCAAGCAGCAGGACGACGATAGTTTTATTGAACATTTGGGTAACTCCAATGGTTAGTAACACGGTCATGCGATTGGCGCTTACCGTGCAGAATGGGGAGAACCCGATAGGATTGATTAAGTTCCGGCACTTGCGACGAGCGGAACAATAAGACGCGGAGAGTGTTTATATATTGGACCAATAATAAAGGATGATCCGATGAAAATGAGTATTAAAACAGCAGCACTCGCCTTTGCCATCGCCGCGCCAATAACTTTGGGTGGATGCGCAACCGTGGAGGAGGCAGTCGTCGAAGCGGTCGCCGATACGCACCGCGCGTCATTGAACGGGGCAGAGATTGTCTCGTCTTCAGGCGATCAAGATGGCTCCGCGCAAGCCGAGGTCAGCGTTGCCAATACGCTCGACCAAATCTGTTACGACATCAACAACATCAGAAACCTCGGCGAAATTACCTCAATTTCGATCAACCGCGGCGAAAGAAGGCAAACCGGACCTGTTGTCCTAAGGCTTAACCGTGCCAATGAAGGCGGCTGGAAAAACTGCGTGAAACGTTCGGAATGGCTCGAAGATGCGCTTGAGTGGCGGCCCGGAAATTATTATGTTCAGATTTCAACAACTGAATATCAAAGCGGTGCGATCAGGGGTCAGTTGACCCGCTAAGTGCCGAGGAGAAGCTGGCTCTGCTTAAGGAGCCAGCTTCGTCGCGAGATGGTCAGTGTCCATACCTTTATCCGATCGTCAATTCTGTAACCGCATCGCCCATTCCTTGAGCGCGACAATCTGTTCTTTGATCAGTTTTCGCGTTGTCTCGTCGGTTAAATGTCCTTCTGCGTCGAACCTGGTATGGGCCGCCGCTACCATGATTTCGGGCTGGTTGAGAACATGCGCATCCAGAAACACGAAAACCTTGCGCAAGTCATATTGTGCACGGGCAGTGCCAACCGCCCCCATGCTTGCGCCCATGATTGCAACCGGTTTGTGGCGGAAAGGTTGATTGGGCGCTTTCGACACCCAATCGATGGCATTTTTCAGCACGCCTGGAATTGTGTAGTTATATTCGGGCGTCGCAATCAGGACGGCATCAGCAGTGGCGATTTGTTCGACCAGACTGACTACGCTGGGCGGCAGGCCCTGTTCGCGCACATCGTCATTGTACATGGGAATGGCTGATATGTCGGCAAGCGCAATCATTGTGCTGCCCGGTGTCAGTTGCTGTGCGGCGCGCAATACCGCTCTGTTAAACGATGCTTTGCGCAAGCTGCCTGATATGCCAAGAATATGAAAATCTCTCATGCCGGTAACTCCTGATTTTGGGAGAGCGCGCTGGCGATTGCCTCTTCGAGTTCAGCTTCGTTGAAAGGTTTCTCGAGAATGATTGCGTCCGGTTTTAGCAACCTGACCTTGAGCGCATCGCCAGTGGTGAATATGTGCGGCACGAAGCGGGTGGCTGTAATAGTGTCCACCGCCGAAACGCCATTTCCCGACGTCAAACCCGCATCAACGATCAGTAAATCTGGACTATATTCCTCGGCGAGCGCAATCGCTGCACCCTCAGTGCCTGCAACTCCAATCACCGCATGGCCCATGCCTTCAACGACCTCGGATAGCAGCATCCCGATGATTGCTTCGTCTTCGACAATCAAGATCGACAATTTTGGCATTCAAGTTCCCTTGGTAGGATCGACCCGCTTGGGCGCCAGATGCGATTCAACGAAATAGAGCTGCTGATCAATACCGCGCGAAATTTCTGTGAAAAGATCGGCGGTAGTCGGATCTTCAATCTCGGCTGATTTGGCGATGGCTTCGATGATCGATCCGCCGAACGCCGCCAGTGCGCCCGATACCGCGAACAAATGTTGCGGCTCGTCGGCAATGCCTAGCGGATAAGGTATGAGGAAGGACTGTTCTAAAGCCACCTGTATTGTCCCGTTTGCCGTGCCGCCAAGCCCGGCGGCGCGTTCGGCGAGCAAGTCCGAATAATTTTCAACTTCGACGGACACGCGATCAAAAAGCTCGTGAATGGCGATAAAGCCTGGTCCCCGGACATTCCAGTGCGCCTGTTTCATCTGAGCATGCAGATCGATTGCGGCGGCCAGATGTTTATTGAGAAGTTTGACGGACTGTATCCGGATTTTCTTTGGCAGGGTGTTGTGCGTATGTTGCATGGCAAGTGCTCCAGCTGTTGGCAAAGCCGATGATAATGGATCAACGCGCTGTGCAGTGAGACTCGGAAACTACTCATTTCCAAAATGGTTCCCCATGTTTGCGCGATTGACTTATCCCACCAAAGCGCCCCTACTACGCCTGTCCGCACACCACCGCGTGGAACATACGCGAAACTGTGGTGTTATGGTTCTGCGGGAACCTATATTTAAGGGACAGGGACACATGCCGACCAAGCAATCCAAGCAAAAAGCAGCTCCGCTCGGGCCGCCCGCATCTGACCTCATTATTGTCGCAATCGGAGCTTCGGCTGGTGGACTCGACGCCTGCACCAAATTGATTAGCGCCCTGCCGGCGCGCACCGGCATGGCCTTTGTCTTGGTCCAGCATCTTGATCCCCATCACGAAAGTATGATGGCCGATCTGCTGTCGGGGCATACGTCGATGACGGCGGAACAAGCCGCAGACGGCGTGACCATCGCTCCCGATCATTTGTATGTTATCCCGCCCGGAAGTTATTTGTCGGTAGGCGCGGGCAAGCTTCAATTGTCAAAGCCTAACGCGCGGCACGGCGCAAGGTTGCCGTTTGATTTCCTTCTTCAGTCGCTGGCCGGCGATTGCCCCGCGCAAACCATCGGCGTGATATTGTCTGGAACAGGCGCCGATGGCACGCTTGGGCTTACCGCCTTGCATGACGCGGGCGGGTTCACAATTGCACAGAAGCCCGAGGAGGCCGAATATGACGGCATGCCCAAATCGGCAATTGCAGCGGGCGCGATCGATCAAATCCTACCCGTAATGGATATTGCCGCTGCACTGGTTGACCCTGCCCGTAAGTTGGATCGTCCGGCTGTTACATCGCCGGTAACTGCGAACTGCTTACCAGATATTATCGGCCTGCTTCGTGTTTCAACCAATCATGATTTCACACTCTACAAAATGGGGACGCTGCAACGGCGGATAGAGCGGCGCATGGGCCTTGCCGGGCTCGAAGACATGTCCACTTATCTGCAGAAGCTGCGCGATGACCCGGTGGAGCTCGATATGCTCTCCAAAGATTTATTGATCAACGTGACAAGCTTTTTCCGCGATGCGGCTGTGTTTGATTTGCTCGCGGCAAAGACTGTACCGGACATGGTCCGCGACCAGCCATCCGGCCTTCCGCTGCGCATTTGGATCGCGGGATGCAGTACGGGGGAAGAGGCTTACTCGCTTGCCATGCTGTTTCGTGAGGCAATCATCGCATCGAAGCGCGACATCAAATTGCAAGTCTTTGCGTCGGACGTTGACGTCGACGCCATTGCGACCGCGCGCGACGGCGTCTATCCCGATACGATTGCCCCGCAAATCAGCGCAGAGCGGCTCGCGCGCTTCTTTGTGAAGGAAGACCATGGATACCGCGTGTCGCCCGAACTGCGCGCCGCAGTGGTGTTCACGGTTCAGGATGTACTCGCCGATCCGCCGTTTTCCCGGCTTGATATGATTTCGTGCCGCAATCTTCTGATCTATCTGGGGCCGGAGGCGCAGGCGAAAATCATTGCGTTGTTTCACTTTGCCCTGCGTGAAGGCGGGACTCTCCTGCTTGGTAATGCAGAAACCATTGGCAGCAATGAGACCCGCTTTAAGATCATCTCAAAGCCGGAGCGGCTGTACCGTCATATCGGCCGCAGCAAGCCCGGCGATATAGGGTTCCAGCTCGGTCAAAGCGAAGCTTCGCGGAATACAGGGCGCAACGCGCAGGATCAGATATCCCATCATAACAAGCTTGCCGATCTGGTGCAGCGGCTGGTGATTGAGGCGCATTGCCCGACGGCGGTGCTGATCAACCGCAAGCAGGAATCGCTGTTCTCGATGGGACCGGCAGAGCGTTATCTTCGCGTTGCGCCGGGCCACCCAAGCCATGATATCCTTGCCATGGCGCCGCAAGCACTGCGGACCAAATTGCGTTCGGCGATCCAGCAAGCTATTCAGGCCGCTGGGCCGATTATCGTCACCGGAGGGCGGAGTGAGCAAGGCGGCCAAACCATCGCCTTTGACATTCATGTTCGGCCGGTTGAGGGCCAGAATGAGGCTTTGTTGCTGGTGTGCTTTGTCGATGTGCCCGTTTCAAAGACGAACAAAGCCCGCACCGCCTCGCCAAAAAATGCAGCGCGGGTTGCCGAGCTTGAGCATGAACTGGAAACCACACGAACCGAATTGCAGGGCGCGATCCACAATCTTGAGATGTCCGGCGAAGAACAGCGCGCGATCAATGAAGAGGCGTTGTCGGTCAACGAGGAGTTTCAGTCGACCAATGAAGAATTGCTGACGTCGAAAGAAGAATTGCAGTCGCTAAATGAGGAACTGACCGCGCTCAACAGCCAATTGCAGGAAACGCTGGACCGGCAAAAGATCACCTCGAACGATTTGCAAAATGTGCTTTACAGCACCGACGTCGCGACGCTTTTTCTCGACACCAACTTTAATATCCGTTTCTTCACGCCAGCGACGACCGCGCTTTTCAACCTGATACCGGGAGATATTGGCCGTCCGCTAAACGATCTGAAATCGCTATCGGCGGATCAGGCGCTTTCCGCAGATGCCCAACATGTGCTTGAAAGTCTCGATGCCATTGACCGCGAGATTGAAACCACGCCCGGACTTTGGTTCGTCCGGCGCATACTTCCGTATCTCACCGATGACGGAAAGGTCGATGGTGTTGTGATAACCTTTACCGACATTAGCGAACGCAAGCAGATCAAGCAGGCACTCGTAGACGCCCGGCAACAGGCAGACCGGGCCAACGCTGCGAAATCGCGCTTTCTTGCTGCGGCGAGCCATGATTTGCGCCAACCGTTGCAAACGCTGGCATTATTGCAAGGTTTGCTGGCCAAGTCTGTCGAGGGGACAAAGGCGCGGCAACTGGTCGCGCGGGTGGATGACACGCTTGGCGCGATGTCGGGCATGCTAAATACCTTGCTCGATATCAATCAGATTGAGGCGGGCACGGTCCGGGCGCAAATCTCGACCTTCCCAATTGGCTACCTGCTCGAAAGGTTGCACGATGAATTCGCCTATCATGCAGAGGGGAAGAGCCTGTTACTGCGGTTTGTCCCCACCAGTCTTTCCATCGTCAGTGACCCGCGACTGCTCGAACAAATCCTTCGTAATCTGATTTCCAATGCCATCAAATATACCGCGAATGGCAAGATCCTGATCGGCTGTCGTCGCCATGGCAGTCGCCTGCGCATAGAGATTTGGGACAGCGGCGTTGGTATCGACAGCGCCGATCTCCAAGCAATCTTTGAAGAATATCACCAAGTCGATAATGCCGCACGCGAACGCAGCCGGGGTTTGGGGCTTGGCCTCTCCATCGTCAAACGCCTCGGCGATTTGCTCGATCATCATGTTGATGTTCGTTCGGTTCCCGGCAAGGGATCGGTTTTTGCGGTTTATGTAGAGGCTTTGGTGCGGCAGCCCGCGATGCGTCCTGTTGCAGGATCGGATGCCAAGCTGATGGAGCAACGCAGCGGCGAAATTCTTATCATCGAAGATGACCCCGAAGTGCGGGAGCTATTGTCGATTTTGCTCGGAGACGATGGACATCATGTCACGATGGCGCGCAATGGTGTTGACGCTCTGACAATCGCTGCGAATGCGACAATCAAACCAGATTTGATCCTGTCCGATTACAATCTGCCCGGCGGGATGAACGGGGTGGAGGCCACGGCCAAGCTGCGCGCGCAGATCGGGCGCGCTGTGCCGGTGATCATCCTGACCGGAGATATCTCGACGGTCGCCTTACGCGATATAGCGGACCATGATTGCGAACAGCTCAACAAACCGGTCAAACCCAAAACGCTCCTTCTCGCGATTAAACGCATGCTGGCCACGCCGGTGGCCGCACTGGTGGTCGCGCCAGAAGCAACTAACGTCATTTATATCGTCGACGATGACCTCCAAATCCGGCTGTCAATGCGCGAAATGCTCGAAGCCGAAGGGCATCAGGTCGAGGATTATGCGGACTGCGAGGCATTCCTTGCGGCTTATGATCCGGGGCGCGAGGGGTGCTTGCTGATCGACGCCTATCTTCCCGGAATGACGGGACTTGCGCTGTTGCAGAAATTGAAAAATGCAGGCCACGATCTCCCTGCAATCATGATCACTGGAAACAGCGATGTTCCCATCGCTGTAGAGGCCATGAAAGCCGGCGCGATGGATTTCATCGAAAAACCCATCGGTGCGACCGACCTGCTTGCCAGTGTTTCGCGCGCGCTTGAACATGCGCAGAGCGAAGGCAGGCGCTCCGATCAGCAGGTGGCAGCGGCTGGGATGATTGCAGGCCTTACCAAACGCCAGCATCAGGTGATGGATATGGTACTCGCGGGGCAACCCAGCAAGATCATCGCCGCCGATCTCGGCATCAGCCAGCGCACGGTCGAAAATCACCGCGCCGCGATCATGACCAAAACCAGCGCATCCTCGCTCCCCGCACTCGCACGCCTGGCACTGGCGGCAGAGGCTAAGTAGATTGCGGCCCTGACGAATTCACCAAGGAAACAGAATATCTATGCCCAAAAGATCAGTTGAGCTCGAAACGGATGCAAAGGAAGTTGTAGAGGGAACAAATGGCGGGGCGCGCGACCAAAAGTCGTTCGCCCAAGCAGTTGACGCGGTAGGGGCCGGATCGGTTTTAGGATATCGGCTGGAACAGCAGGCGGCATTGTCAAATTTTGGCATGGACGCGCTCAAATCATCCTCCATTCCCGATCTCCTCGAACATGCGGCGAAAACTGCCGCTATCGGCATGCGCGCAGGCCTTTCAAAAATCTTGGAGTTTAGAAGCGCTGAAAAGGACCTCTTGGTTCGGGCCGGGGTCGGGTGGCGCGCGGGCGTCGTCGGAAAAGCAACATTTGCTGCCGACATCGAATCGCCCGCCGGATATGCATTCCAGACTGGGTCGCCCGTAATCTCAAACCATCTCGAAGGCGAAGACAAGTTCCGCACACCGGCGCTGATGATACAGCATGGCGTGAAGCGCGCGATCAACGTGCTCATCACTTATGGCGGGGGGCGGTGGGGAATTCTCGAGGTCGATAGCTCGTCTGCGGGTGAGTTTGAGGCGGCTGACCTGGCCTTTCTACAGGGCCTTGCCAATATCATCGGCGTGGCGCTTGACCGTCAGGTTGCCGAGGACCGCCTTTCACAGGCACTTGAGTACCAAAAGCTGCTGGTTCAAGAAGCCAGCCACCGGGTAAAAAACAGCTTAGCAATTTTATCAAGCATATTGACGATGAAGGCAAATTCGAGCGATTCTGAAAGCGAAGCTGAGGCACTTGGCGATGCGTCGCACCGCGTTATCGCCGTTGCGCGAACGCATGACCGGCTATGGCGCGAAGCAGGTGGCGAGATGATAGACTTAGGCGCACTGCTAAAAGACGTGTGCGCGAACCTGACGGCGCAATTGGACCATATCGATATCCAATGCACATTCGAAACAATGGAAGTGCCACCCGACCACGCGGTGTCGTTTGCGCTGCTGCTGACCGAGCTGGTCTCCAATACAGCAAAGCATGCGTATGATGCGGGCGGCGGCGTCGTGCATGTCCAATTGAAACAGGACGGGTCAATGCGGCTGATGGAGGTCAAGGACGAAGGTGTTGGGCTTCGGCCTGACTTCAACATGGACATTTCAGGAGAAGCCAGCCTGGGGATGAATTTGATTCAGGCGCTCGCACAAAGCGTCGATGGCAGCGTTGAAATAATCAGGGGACACGGAGTCACTTTTCAAATCTGGTTCAAAGCTCCATTGGACTAATTTGCCGCGCTGACAGCGCCGCGATCATGGCCAAAACCAGTGCAACATCGCTGCTTGCGCTCGCTAGAGTTGATTACATTTTACTGGATCAGAATTCCGTCTCCGTTCGTCCTGAGCCTGCCTGTGGATGAGGCAGGCAACCTGTACTTCGACAAGCTCAGCACGAACGGTCCTGTTACACTCAAATGTCACCCCGCTCTAGATTGGCGCTGGCGACGCAGGCTAAGTAGATTCCGAGTCTGGCGGGCATTTAAGTGCGCTTTAGTATTTACGTCGTCTGAGGGTAGCGCCGTTGGAAGTCTAATCGAAAGATGTAAACGAACAACGGCCTATTTTTGACACCGGGATGCGACCCGAACACCTACCCCCGGGGCTATGCCTCGGGGACCTTTTCCGGGATGCCGGTTACCACATTAGGAGGACGAAATGACGTCACTCAAGCAGGCGAATGCGGAAATCAACGAAGTGCGATTTGTTTTTGATGACGATGTTGTGTCGTTGGGGTTTCCCACTGACGCGACTTTCGAAGACGTAGCAAACTCTTTAGATGCTCTGTCACCGCGTCACGACGACGCGCCGCTTTCCATCGACGTCAAGCTCGCCGCGCAATGAAAGATCCAGTGTGCGGGATGACGGTCGATCCGGCCAAATCGTCGCATCACGCGGAACATTCGGGTGAGACGTTTCATTTTTGCAGCGCGGGTTGCAAGGCGAAATTCAGCGCTGATCCCGAACATTATCTGGCAGATAAGCCACCCGCAGCCACAGTCATGAATGACTCTGCGATGTGGACATGCCCGATGCATCCGCAAATCCGGCAAGCGGGGCCGGGTTCTTGCCCTATTTGCGGGATGGCACTGGAACCTGAAGCACCCTCGCTTGAGGATAAGCCCAATCCGGAACTGGTTGATTTCACCCGGCGGCTCTGGGTGGCGGGCGTGCTTAGTATCCCGTTGTTGCTGCTGTCGATGGGGGCCGACATGTTCGGTCTGCATCTTGTCAGCGCCGCCGCATCGCCGTGGATTCAGCTCGCGTTGACCGCGCCCATCGTGTTGTGGGGCGGGCTGCCGTTTTTCAAGCGCGGCTGGGCCTCGCTTTTCACCGGCCACCTCAACATGTTCACGCTGATTGCCATCGGCGTCGGCGCCGCCTTTGCCTATAGCCTTGTCGCGACGGTCGCGCCGGGCCTGTTTCCGCCGTCCTTTGGCGGTCATGCCGGGATGGTGCCTGTTTATTATGAAGCCGCTGGCGTCGTCGTTACGCTCGTGCTGCTAGGCCAAGTCCTCGAACTGCGCGCCCGCGCCGCCACCGGACGAGCGATCCGCGCGCTGATGGATTTGGCTCCAAAGACCGCGCACCGGATTGCGGCGGACGGCAGCGAGAGTGAAGTCTCGCTTGACCAGATCGTAACAGGCGACCGGCTTCGCGTGCGCCCCGGTGAGGCTTTTGCGGTAGACGGCGTGGTGATTGAGGGACGCTCATCGGTCGACGAGTCGATGCTCACCGGTGAGCCTGCTCCTGTGCTTAAGGACATTGGCGCATCGGTAACTGGCGCGACAATCAACGGCACGGGCAGCCTGATCATCGAAGCACGCGCTGTCGGCGACGACACAATGCTCGCTCGCATTGTCCGCATGGTGGCGGAAGCACAGCGCAGCCGTGCGCCGATCCAGGCAGTAGCGGACCAGATTTCGGGCTGGTTCGTGCCTGCAATCATTGGTATTGCGATTTTGACATTTGTGGTGTGGAGCATATTTGGCCCGGAGCCGCGCTTTGGCCATGCCTTGCTCAATGCCATTGCCGTTCTAATCATCGCCTGCCCCTGTGCACTTGGTTTAGCGACACCGATGTCGATCATGGTCGCGGCAGGACGCGGCGCGCAGGCGGGTGTGCTGATCAAAAATGCTGAGGCGCTGCAAGCCTTTGAGACAGTCGATACGCTTGTCATCGATAAGACCGGGACGCTGACCGAGGGCAAGCCAAAGCTGATCGCTATCGAACCCCAAGCGCCCGTTGCCGCTGATGATGTGCTGGCGCTGGTCGCCGCTGTTGAGGCGCAGTCCGAACATCCGCTGGCACAAGCGATTGTCGCTGAAGCGGCGGCGCGAAAGCTCAAACTCGGCGTGGTAAATGACTTCGCGTCCCAGACCGGCATGGGCGTCTCTGCGCAAATAGAAAAGCAGACGGTCGTGATTGGCAACGACGCCCAAATGCGCCGCATAGATGTCGACCCTGAACCGCTTGCAAAAAATGCCGACAAGTTTCGCAGCGATGGTGCGGGGGTAATGCTGGTCGCAATCGACGGCAAGCTGGCCGGATTGATAGCGGTCGCCGATCCGGTGCGCGTTGGCGCAAGAGTGGCCATTGCCGACCTGCGGGCGCAAGGCATGCGCGTGATCATGCTGACAGGTGATAATGAGACGACGGCCAATGCTGTCGCGGCAGCCGTTGGCGGTTTGGATGAGGTCCGTGCGGGGCTATTGCCAGAAGACAAGGCGCGGATCATTGGCGAGCTCAAGGCAGGCGGGGCCAAGGTCGCGATGGCAGGCGACGGCATCAACGACGTGCCAGCTCTGGCTGCTGCGGATGTCGGCCTTGCGATGGGAACCGGGACCGATGTTGCGATTGAAAGCGCGGGGATGACACTGACCAAGGGTGATCTTTCCGCCATCGTTCGCGCACGGCGGCTGTCGCGAGCTACGATGCGCAATATCCGTCAGAACCTGTTTTTCTCTTTCCTCTTCAACGGTATCGGCGTTCCGGTCGCGGCGGGGGTGCTTTATCCGGTCGCAGGCATTTTGATGTCGCCGATGTTTGCTGGAGCCGCGATGGCGCTGTCTTCGCTCACGGTGGTGCTCAATGCACTGCGTCTTAATCGCGTAAAGTTGTGAGCGCGGAACAATCGCGTCGCTTGGTGGTTAGTTTTGTGACGTACATTGCCCAAATTGAAGGAATCCAGTCATGAAGACCTTATACATATTAGCCGCTGCTCTTACCGCATTCACCAGTGGCGCAGCTTTTGCCGCTCAATCTGAAACCGCCGCGCCGATGACGATGCCAATGCCAATGACGGATCACAGCGCCCACCATAATGCGCAAATGCATGAGATGATGGGCAAAGCCGAACGCGCAAAGACGCCTGCCGAGCGTAAAAAACTAATGGCTGACAATATGGCGATGATGAAAGTCCATATGACTGAAATGTCGACGATGATGAACAACAAGCCAATGGCTATGCCGGAATCTGGGCCGATGTCGGGGGCAATGAAAATGGACGCTGCCCATATGGAGAAAATGGCAACGCACATGGCGATGATGCATCAGATGATGGAGAGCCTGATGGTTCAGCAGCAATTGATGATGAAATCGGGAAAGTAACTCCCGGTCCATTGCGGTGATTTTGGCAGCGAAGTGGCTGGGAAAGGTTCTTAGTCATGAAAACGTCCGGTAAGTCAAAAGTGGACGCAAAAGGCCTGACTGCGGGCGAGGCACAGCTTCGCCTAGCTGCCGACGGCCCCAACGAACTGCCACGCGCAGGTTCGCGTTCCGCATTAAAGATAGCAGGCGAAGTTTTGCGGGAACCGATGCTGGCGCTGCTGTTGGCCGGGGGCGTTGCGTATCTGATCTTGGGTGATCGCACAGAGGCTCTGATCCTGCTCTCGTTCGCATTGTTTTCCATCGTGCTGACGGTGGTTCAAGAGACCCGGACCGAACATGTGCTGGAGGCGCTACGCGATCTTTCGGCGCCGCGCGCGATGGTAATCAGGGACGGTGAGCGCGCGAGGATTGCAGGGCGCGAGGTCGTTCTCGGCGACGTACTCGTCCTTGAACAAGGCGACCGGGTGGCCGCCGACGCTTTGCTGCTGGAAGCCCATGACTTCCAGGCCGATGAATCGCTGCTGACCGGTGAGGCGCTGCCGGTGCACAAGAAAGTGGGTGCGGCGAAGGCAGCGCACCGGCCGGGAGGTGACGGGCAGCCCTATGTCTATTCCGGATCTTTGGTCACGCGGGGAAGCGGGTTAGCAATCACCGTTGCAACCGGCGCGCTGAGTGAGATCGGTAAAATTGGCCAGTCACTCGCGACGCTTGATCCTGAACCGCCGCGTTTGCGAACCGAAACAGCGCGGATCGTCAAATGGAGCGCGTTGGGCGGCGGCGTGATCGCCTTGCTGGTCGTGCTACTCTACGGACTGTTGCGCGGGGATTGGATGCAGGCGGTGCTTGCGGGCATCGCCACCGGCATGTCAATGCTCCCCGCCGAATTTACGGTGGTGCTCACCATCTTCATGGCGATGGGGGCATGGCGGATCGGTAAGGTCCGTGTTTTAACGCGCCGTTCAGCAGCGATTGAAACTCTGGGCTCAGCGACCGTTCTCTGCACCGATAAGACCGGGACGTTGACTGAAAACCGGATGGCGGTTGCCCATGTTTGGCTGGCATCCGGTAAAACAACTGATATTCGCGCAGCTGTTGACCCGCCCGAGCCGTTCCATGCCATCCTAGAGACCAGCATATTGGCCAGTGCTGCGGTGCCGGTTGATCCAATGGAAGTTGCGTTGCACGCGGCGGCTCCCCCGATGACCGCTGACTACCACCAAGTGCATAGCTACGGTCTGCGGCCCGAACTGCTCGCAATGTCAAACATCTGGAAAGGCAATAACCCGCAAGACGGCTACGTCATTGCTGCCAAGGGCGCACCTGAAGCTATTGCATCGCTTTGCCGCCTGACCCCGGCGGCGATAAAGCGCATGACGGCAGCGGTCGATGCGATGGCAGCACAAGGCATCCGCGTTCTAGGAGTAGCGGCAGCGCACACAACGGACAAAAAATGGGCGAAGTCACAGCGCGATTACAAATTCAAGCTGATTGGCCTTGTCGGGCTTGCCGACCCACTTAGGGAAAGCGTTCCTTCGGCTGTCGCAGAATGTCGCAGCGCTGGCATCAAGGTGATGATGATCACCGGTGACTATGCCGCAACCGCGCGCGCCATCGCGTTGCAAGCGGGCATCGCAGAAGGCGAAGTGCTGACTGGACCCGAGCTGGAGGCGATGGATGACGCGACCCTAACCCAGCGCCTTGATCAGATAACCGTGTTCGCACGGATCATGCCCGAACAGAAATTGCGGATCGTCAACGCATATAAAGCCGCAGGCGAAGTCGTCGCGATGACGGGAGACGGGGTCAATGACGCGCCATCGCTCAAATCCGCCCATATCGGCATCGCCATGGGCAAGCGCGGCACCGATGTTGCGCGAGAAACCTCTGCAATCGTCCTTCTCGACGATGATTTTGGGTCAATTGTTCACGCCATCCGTTTGGGAAGGCGCATTTATGACAATATCCGTAAGGCCATGGCCTTCATCTTTGCGGTGCATGTGCCGCTCGCAGGCTTTGCCTTGTTGCCGCTCTTTCTTGGGCTGCCGATTATTTTCGGGCCGATCCACATTGCCCTCATCCAAATGATTATTGATCCCGTTTGTGCGCTGGTTTTCGAAGCAGAGCGCGAGGAGGAGAACATCATGAATCGGAAGCCGCGCGATCCTGCGCAGCGGCTGTTTTCGCTGCCGATGGTGAGCTGGAGTGTGTTTCAGGGCGGTGTTGCATTCGGCATGTTGGCGACAGTGTTTCTGACCGTTACCCATTTCGAGATGTCAGCCGAAGACGCGCGCGAGTTGACGTTCCTGTCGTTAGTGGTTTCGATTGTTGCACTCATCCTTGTGAACCGTTCCTTCGGCACCTCGCTGATAGAGGCCTTCACCCGAAAGAACTTGACGCTGCGTTATGTGTTGGGCGCCGTTGCAGCGGTGCTAACACTGACCCTCATTATCCCCGCCTTCCGCGACATCCTCAAATTCGGCACGCCCGATTGGAAGCATGTTGCGGCGTCATTGGCGCTGGGCGGGCTGCTGCTCGTTTTGCTTGAGCTTCTCAAACCCTATGCCAATCGGCAGATACGGGAACAATCCGTGCCGCCGGGCGTTTGAGAGTATCAGGACAGATTTAAAACCGCATAACGAGGATTGTCATGAGCACACAAGAGTGGAGCAAGAGACTAATAACGCGCTCGGGCTGTCTCTTTGACGTCCGTCCTGCACATGTCGGTGACGAAGCGAAGCTTACAGAGCTTCTTATTCATGTAACGCCTGAGGATATGGCATTCCGGATGCTCACCGGGCATGATGGCGACATAATTGTCGCCAATGTCGATCATCACCCCAGTAAGACATTTCTGGCGCTTGTTGATCAAGAAACCGAAGTTATCGCTGCTGCGACGCTGGACTGCGATATGGAGCGCGAGCATGGTGACGTAAATTTGGTCATCCGGTCTGATTTTAAACATGACGGCGTCAGTTGGGAACTGCTGTCCCATGTCATGCGCTACGCCGAGGCAATCGGCGTAAAGTCACTCGAATCGGTTGAAGCGCCCAATAATCACGCGGCAATATCGCTTGAGCGCGATATGGGGTTCATTGAACTGAATCACCCAAGCAATCCCGCGCTCGTCCTGATGCGGAAAAAGCTTGGCCAAACATGATGGCAAGTGATGGCGAAATAGCGAGGGTCGCTGTCTTCGACGCCAAATCCTATGACAGGCGCTTCCTTGAGCAAGCGAATGTCAATTTCGACTTCCATTTGACATTCTTTGAAGCCCGGCTGGACCAATCAACGGCGGTTTTGGCAGACGGGTTCGCTGCGATCTGTGTGTTCGTGAATGATCAACTTGACGAGGCGGTGCTGGCCCAACTTGCCGCTCAGGGGACGACAGTCGTCGCTTTACGCTGTGCCGGTTACAACAATGTTGACCTTGCAGCAGCAGGAAAGTTTGGCATCGCGGTCGTTCGCGTACCCGCCTATTCACCGCACGCGGTTGCCGAATTCACGATTGGTCTGGCACTCGCGCTAGATCGCCATATCCACCGGGCTTGGACGCGGGTGCGCGAGAATAACTTCGCGCTCGACGGATTGATCGGCCGCACGCTGTTTGGGCGGACAATTGGCGTGATCGGCACGGGCCGGATCGGCGTCCTTGTCGCACGTATATTCAAACTGGGCTTTGGCTGCGACGTAATCGCCTGTGACATTGCGCCGAATGCAGATCTTGTCGCGGCGGGTGTCCGCTATGTTGATCGCGATGAACTGATTGCTCGCGCTGACATCATCACGCTCCATTGTCCGCTAACGCCTGACACCCGCCATCTCATCGATGCTGCGGCGATTGAGGCGGCAAAGCCCGGCGTCATGATCATCAACACCAGCCGCGGTGCGCTGATCGATACGCAGGCGCTGATTGACGGTTTGAAAAGTCACAAGATCGGAAGCGTTGCACTTGATGTTTATGAACAGGAGGCTGATCTGTTCTTCAAGGATCTATCGAGCGAGATCATCGGCGACGATGTGTTTCAGCGGTTGCTGACCTTCCCCAATGTGCTGGTGACCGGACACCAGGCATTTCTGACCGAAGAGGCGCTCTCCGGGATTGCCGAGACCACGTTACAAAACATCGCAGACGCCCTTACCGAAAAGCCGCTGGCCAACCGCATCGGCGCTGAATTTGCCATGCCCGAAGTGCGCGCATAGCCATGTCAGAGCCGGACATCGTCACCCATCTGCCGATCCTGCTGCGCCCCGATCCCGCCCGTGTCGTGATCAAACCCTATGTCCCGGCTGAAGCGCCGCCGGGTTACGTCACCAAGGATAGTCCGCGCGCCGGGCGCGTCGCAGACCGTGTGTTTGCAATGGATGAGGCGGGCCTTGATCATGAGCTCGAACGCGTGTTTGAAAACCTTGATCGGCGGCATTGCGACACACAACGCATCTTGCTCCGGCGCTTTGATGAAGTGAACGGCACCGTGATTGGCGACTGCATCGCCAGCCGCAAACAGGCCTTATTGATCGGGGCTTATTTCAGCGAAGAATATGCGTTTGAAGCCGCCGCCCTGTTTAATCCAAGCATTGTCTTGCATCCGGATCAAGCCGGTATGGCATCGGACGCGGTGCGCTTCATTCTGTCATTGCGCGGTGTGGGTGAAGGCCATGTCTCCTCTGTCACGTTCCGGACAGGAGTTTGCAGCGCCGACGGAGTGATCGCAATTGATCCCCCCATCCAAAGTGCAGCTTCTCCCTGCATTGAATATTTTCCGGCAGGTGATCGCGATGATCCAAGCGTGCGGTTACGCTATGAGGAGAGTCACGAACTTTCAGAAATCGTGATCTTCCCCGTTACACCCAGCCAGCGTCACGGCATCGAAGATGTCCGGCTCGTGCGCTTTACCGATGATGACGGCAGCATCACATACTTTGGCACCTACACTGCTTTTAGTGGTGAAAGCATCCGGCAGGAACTGCTCCGCACTACCGATTTCAAAACGTTCGAGTTGACCGCCCTCAATGGTGCGGCGACCGCCAACAAAGGCATGGCACTGTTCCCGCGCAAAATCGCCGGACATTATATGATGCTTGGGCGGCAAGATCATGAAAATATCTGGCTTCTGACGTCGGATGATTTGTACAACTGGCATGGCGGGAAACCGATCATATCACCTCGCTGGCCGTGGGAGTTCGTTCAAATTGGCAATGGCGGTTCGCCCATCGAAATTGACGAGGGCTGGCTGGTTTTAACCCACGGCGTCGGTGCGGTGCGAAACTATTGCATAGGTGCCAGCCTGTTAGACCGCGATGATCCGTCAAAGGTTTTGGCGCGAGCGCGGCTGCCGCTGATCCGTCCTACACCAGAGGAGCGCTACGGCTATGTCCCGAATATAGCCTATAGCTGCGGCGCCATCGTTCACAACCGCATTCTCATACTGCCCTTTGCGGTTGCCGATAGCGTCACAACCTTTGCGACCGTGCCGCTGGATATGCTGTTGGCAGGAATGGAGTAGCACGACATGAAGCCGATCATCACGCTCACACTCAACCCGTCAATCGATGGATCTGCGTCTGCCGACGTAATCCAGCCCCTGCTCAAAATACGGACGAGCGATGAGCATTATCATCCCGGCGGCGGCGGCATCAACGTCGCGCGCGTGATCGAAGAACTTGGCGGCAAAGCGCAGGCGATTTATCTGGCGGGTGGTGCCACGGGTGCGATCCTTGATGATCTGTTGCACAGCGCGGGGATTGCGGCCCAGCGCATAGCGATCGAAGGCTACACCCGTATCGCCCATACAGTCTTTGAACGGTCAAGCGGACAGGAGTTTAGGTTTGTTCCCGAAGGACCAGAAGTGAGCCCACAGGAGTGGGACGAGTGCTTGTTGCAACTGGAGACAATGGACTTCGATTATGTCGTCGCCAGCGGCAGCTTGCCGCGCGGCCTGCCCGCCAACGCTTACAGACGGGTTGTCGAGATCGCTGACCAGAAG